>NZ_OY829290.1:3497500-3797500 GCF_963691685.1 Thalassovita sp. | reverse complement strand
GGCGCAGGTTTTGCCGGCCTGACAGGTAGCGTTTCAGCAGGCGCTGCCATTTTTCGACCACTGCCAACGGGGCATTTGCAAAGCCATAGCCGGGCAGGTCGACCAGATAGTGCTCTTCACCTGCGGTAAAGAAGTTAATCTCCTGCGTGCGGCCCGGCGTGTTGGAGGCACGCGCCAGACCTTTGCGCCCCGTCAGCGCGTTGATCAGGCTGGATTTGCCCACGTTGGAACGGCCGGCAAAGCAGACCTCAATCCGGTCCGCCGGGGGCAGGCCATCCATGGCGACCACACCTTTGACGAAGTCGGTTTCACCAGCAAACAGCAGGCGACCTTTTTCGCGGGTGGCTTGATCCGGCTCTTCGGCCAGCGGGAAGGGGAGTAGCATCACAGTACCTCAAGGTGGTCGCCAAGGGCGATCTCACCGTCATTCAGGACCTCGGCGCGGATGCCGAAATCAGTGTGACCCTGGGTTTCGCGGATCGCTTTCAGCGTATTCTGATCGCGCGCGCCGGTTTCAGGGTTGGTTTCAGTTGCGCGGCAGCGCTCAATCCGGTCGATGACTTTCAGACGCACCGCGCCGATCTGCAGCTCACGGCCGACCAGATCCAACTCGGCCCATGGGGCCAGGCCATCAAGCCACAGGTTACCGCGGAAACGGCGTTGATCCAGCTCCGCGCCCAGGGTCTGACCCAGATCCGCAAGCGAGCTGTTTGACAGAATCGCCACAGCCGAAAAATCCGCATCCGCCATGCCACCCGCAGGGGCCTTGATCAGCGTATGCGGCGCCGGGCGGGCCTCAGGGTAGATCGGGGTGATCCATTCCACCACCTTGGCGCCGTCCTGATCGGGGTTCACCGTCAGGTCTGCCAGTTTCGGATGGCTCAGGGTGATCTGATCGCCCTCGGTGCGCGCGGTCACCGCCATCAGCTCGGGCCCAAAACAGCCCCGGGCAAAGTTGCGGCATTTCTGCCATGCGCCAGTGTCCTCAGCCGTGCCGGTCAGCACCGCATAAGCCCGGTCAAACGGAACAGGCCCGCCTCGTGAGAGACGGACCTTGGAGAGAGGCTCGGCCCCGATGCCTTTGATCGGGTGCCGCCAAAGATTCGCGACGGTTACGCTCATTCTTTTGCCTTCTCCTTACGTTTGAAGCTCGACTTGATGTTGCCGAAGACATCCGGCTTATACCCGTGCGAGCGCATGATCAGATACTGCTGCGTAAAGGTAATCATGTTGTTGGTGATCCAGTAAAGCACCAGACCCGAGGCAAAGCCGCCCAGCATGAACATGAAGACCCACGGCATCCAGGCAAAGATCATCTGCTGGGTCGGATCGGTGGGCGCCGGGTTCAGCTTCTGCTGCAGCCACATCGACACACCCAGAAGGATCGGCAGAACACCCAGCGAGATGATCGCCAGCAGCGAACCGGGTTCCGGCGGGGTGAAGGCCAGGAGGCCAAAGAGGTTCAGGATCGAGCTGGGATCCGGTGCCGACAGGTCAGTGATCCAGCCGGCCCAGGGCGCGTGGCGCAGTTCCAGCGTGACGAAGATCACCTTGTAGAGCGAGAAGAAGATCGGGATCTGGATCAGGATCGGCAGACAGCCCGCGGCGGGGTTCACCTTTTCCTTCTTGTAAAGCTCCATCATGCCCTGCTGCATCTTCTGACGGTCGTCGCCGGCCGCCTTTTTCAGCTCTTCCATCTGCGGCTGCAGTTCCTTCATCTTCGCCATCGAAGCGTAGGATTTGTAGGCCAGCGGGAAGACAAGCATCTTGATCACCACGGTCAGGCCGATGATGGCCCAGCCCATGTTGCCGATCATGGCGTTTAGCGTGTGCAGCAGCCAGAAGATCGGTTTGGTGAAGAAGAAGAACCAGCCCCAGTCAATCGAATCGAGGAACCCGGGCACGTTTTCATCGTTCTCATAGGTGCGGATCGCTTCCCATTCCTTGGCGCCCGCAAACAGACGGGTGTCAGCAGTGATGGTTTCACCGGGGGCCAGCGTCTGGGTCGGCTGCACCGCTTCGGTCTGGTAGACGTCCAGCTGATCCACATATTTGCGCACCGATTTGAACGGGCCTTCGGGGATCAGGGTCGACATCCAGTAGTGATCGGTGAAGCCTGTCCAGCCGGTTTCCGAAACCTGGGTCACCTCGGCGCGGGCGCCCTGGCTGGCGTCATAACCCAGATCTGCAACGTCGTCGTAATCCACCTCCGACAGTTCACCGTCGGTCATCGCGATCAGACCTTCGTGCAGAATGAAGAAGTTCTTCAGGTCTGCCGGCTCCCCATGGCGGGCGATCACGCCGTAAGGCGCCAGTGATACGGTGGCGCCACCGGTGTTTTCGACGCTCTGGCTGATGGAGAACATGTAGTTCTCATCAATCGACATCTCACGACGGAAGGTCAGGCCGGCCCCATTGTCCCAGGTCAGGGTGACCGGGGCGTCCGGGGTCAGCGTCTGATTGCCGGTGACCGACCAGATGGTGTTGGCACCCGGCACCTGATCGATGCTCAGGCCCTGGCCCGGGGCCCAGCCGAACAGCGTGTAATAGGGGTTTGCTGAGTTCAGCGGCGACAGCATGGTGACGATGTCGGAGTCTTCGTCCTGCGTTTCGCGGTAGTCTTTCAGCGACAGCTCATCCACACGGCCCCCCATCAGCGAGATCGAGCCGCTGACGCGCGGGGTGTCGATCATCAGACGCGCGGCGTCTTCGGTGATCGCCGCATTGGCGACGGCGCCGGTGTCCGCAACGGCCGGATCGGCAACGGGTGCTGTGACCTCTGCGGTCACTTCAGTCGCGTTCGGGTCGGTTGCGGTTTGTTCCGGCGGGGGGAACATAAGGAACCAAACCAGGATGACGGCAAAGCTGAGGCCAGTTGCCAAAAGAAGGTTTTTATTCTGATCGTCCATCGGGAGTGCGTGCCTGTCCTTGGAATTCTTAGCCGCTGGTTCAACAGAGTGCGGCCCCAAAGGTCAAGCGGATTCCCCCTTTCGGCGTGTGATACGCGCTGTTTTGCTGGGCTCAGCCGGTGTTGCGGTCGATCTGGCGGTCAATCTTGGGGGTTAGGCTGGGCATTGGCTTGTCCTGACGTTCGTAGTTGCGCAGCCATTCCTGCGCCTTGGCCGCCGGCATCGGACGGGCCAGACCAAAGCCCTGCACATGCCGGCAGCCCAGTTGCGCCAGCATCGAATGTTCGCCGGGGGTTTCCACCCCTTCGGCCAGGCTGTCCAGATCCAGCTGTTCAGCCATAGACAGGATCGCGGCCACCATGCGTTGCTGGCTGGGGTCGCGATCAAGGTTGGTGACGAAGGATCGGTCGATCTTGATCCGGTTGACGTCAAACCGGCGCAAGGCGGTGATGGAGGCATTGCCGGTGCCAAAATCATCCAGATCGATGGCGCAGCCCAGATTGGACAGCCGGGCCACGTTTTGCACCACTACATCATCGGGGGACGAGGCGACGACACTTTCCAGTATCTCAACTGCCAGACGCTCAGGCTGCAGGTTGAAACGATCCAGGGTCCACACCACCTTGTCGACAAGTTTGGGATTGCGCAGTTCTGCGGTGGAAAAGTTTACCCCGACACAAGGCACGATCACCCCGGCCTCATCCCAGGAGGCCAGCGCCATTAGGCTGCGGGTCAGCATCACATCGCCCAGACGTTCCATCAGACCGTTTTCTTCCATTAGAGGCAGGAAATCCGACGGCGGCACCGTATGGGTGCCCTGTTTCCAGCGGGCCAAAGCCTCCATCCCGCTGAGGGCGCCGGTGTCGGTGGATATTTGCGGTTGGAACCACGGGTGGATTGCACCGTTTTCCAAGGCTTCGATCAGCTCATTCACCTGATCTGCATGGCGGTGAGTGCGGCTGGTCATCCCGGGGGCATAGGCCCGGATGGCGGCGGGCGCATTGTGCATCGCCTCATCCAGCGCGGCCTGGGCGGCCTCAATCATCGGGGGGCCGTAGGGCATGGTCAGTTGACGGTCCAGCACAAAGCCGATGCAACAGCTGAGGTACAGCGTGGCCCCATCCAGCGCGACGGGTTCCTCCACCGCGGTCTGCAGCCGGCGGGCCAGTTGGATGGCGCTTTCTAGGTCCAGCTTTGCAACGGGGGCCAGCACAATGGCAAACCGCCCGTCCCCTTGCGGCAGCAGCCGGTCACCGGGGCGTAATGTTTGGCTCAGGCGGTCGCCAACCCAGGCCTCAATCCGTTCGGCGGCGGACAGGCCGTGATGGGTGTTTAACTGATGAAAGGAATCGATCGACAGCAGGTAAAGGCCACAGCGCTGCTTGCGGCTGTCACAGTGCAGCAGATGCTGGTCCAGCGTCTCCTCCAGACCCAGGGCCTGCCGTTTGTCTGGCGCAGTGCCGCTGTTCAGCGGCAGCCCGCCATTGAGCGCCATCACCGCCGGCAGCCCCAGTGCAACGGCCACCAGCCAGCCCTCACCACCGATCCAAAACGCAGCCAGCACCAAGGCAGGGAGGAAGGCCAAAGCCTGCGGACCAGCGACCAGCGCACGCAGCGCCTGCCGCAACTGGACCATCGCGGGGGAAAACAGCCGCATCATCTTGCCCTCTTGTTGTCAGTGGTGACAGCTTGAAGGCGAAATGATCAAGGGCAGGTTAACGCAGCTTGGGAATATCCTCAGAAATCTGATCAATTTTAGCATTCCCCAGCGCGAGCCCTGCAAAATCGAACAGTTTCGGGTCCAGCATATGGCTGGGCCGCACATTGGTCAGGGCGCGGAACATAACCTGGCGCCGGCCGGGGCTGTTCTTTTCCCATTGATCCAGAATTTGTTTCACCTGCTGGCGCTGCAGACCATCCTGCGACCCGCACAGATCACAAGGGATGATCGGATAGTTCAGCGATTTGGCGAACTTCTCACAATCCGCTTCGGCCACATGGGCCAGCGGGCGGTACACAAACAGATCGCCTTCTTCGTTGACCAGTTTGGGCGGCATGGTGGCCAGACGGCCGCCATGGAACAGGTTCATAAAGAAGGTTTCCAGAATGTCATCGCGGTGATGGCCCAGCACCACGGCTGAACAGCCCTCTTCGCGGGCAATGCGATAGAGGTTGCCGCGACGCAGGCGCGAACAGAGCGCGCAATAGGTGCGGCCGGCGGGAACCTTCTCTTTCACCACACTATAGGTGTCCTGATACTCCACCCGATGCGGCACACCCATATCTTCGAGGAACTTGGGCAGCACGGTTGAGGGAAACCCCGGCTGACCCTGATCCAGATTGCAGGCCAGCAGGTCCACCGGCAGCAGGCCGCGCCATTTCAGCTCATAAAGCACCGCCAGCAGCGTGTAACTGTCCTTGCCGCCGGACAGGCAGACCAGCCAGCGGCTGCCGCGTTCGATCATGCCGTATTGCTCAATCGCCTCACGCGTTTGACGCACGATGCGTTTGCGCAGCTTTTTGAACTCGGTCGTCGAAGGGGCGCCGGCAAAGAGCGGGTGGATATCGTCCAGATCAGTATCAAGCATGCCGCGCCCTAGCCGGTGACGGGCGTTTTGCCAAGGAAAAAACGCGGTTTCTGACCGAATGCGCCCCACGCGGTCATCCGAATGCGGCACTGGTGCGTATCAAGGGAAAGAGGAGAATTTCATGCGTGCATTTGCCCTGCTTGCCTTGGGTCTGGTGCTGGGCCTGGCCCTAAGCGCCTGCGGCAAACCCAGCCTTGAGGATCCAAAACTCAGCGATAAGGCGCTGAATCTTGAAGAGTATTTTGATGGCCGCACGGTGGCCTACGGTCAGTTCAATGATCGCTTTGGCACGGTGCGGCGGCGCTTTGAGGTGGTGATTGATGGCACTTGGAATGGTGAAGTCCTGACCCTGGTTGAGGATTTCACCTATGCCGATGGCAGCAAGGAAGAGCGGATCTGGTCCCTTGTCAAAACCGGGCCAGACAGCTGGCAGGGCACGGCAGCGGGCGTGCAGGGCGTCGCAACCGGGGAGGAGCGGGGCGATACGTTCAACTGGCGTTACCAGATCGATCTGCCGCTGCCAGAGGGGGATACGCTGCGGGTCGATTTTGATGATTGGATGTGGCTCCTCGAGGATGGGCGGCTTCTGAACCGCGCCTACATGAGCCGGTTTGGCGTCACATTGGGGGAGGTGATCATCTTCTTTGAAAAGCGCTGATCGGCTTAAGTGACCGGTCTATCCGGTGAGGCGCCATGGTGGGAAGCGTCGGTTTTTGCCTGCGTAATAAAGGCAGAGGCGATGGCCCGAAGGATCCACAAGCCATGCTTCCCGCCAGAGCCAGGGCTGATCCATTGGCGGATGCTCAAACGCGATGCCTTTTGCCAGTAACTCCTGATAGCGCGCATCCAGATCTGCCACCTCGAAATATAGCGCGGGGCCATTCTGCGGTGCGGTTTCAGACAGATGCAGCGACAGGGTTGCGTGGCCTTCGGGGAGTTCGAACCGAGCGTATTCGCCACGGGCAGAAACGATCAGCGTCAGCCCGAGGCGTTGATAAAAGGTGACGGAGGTGTCGAAATCGATCACCGGCAGGGTCACTTGGTTGAGGTTCATGGCAATGTTACCGCAGCACGTCGCGGTGATCAGGCGCCTCGGGGGCAAGCCCCATATCGCGGCGCAGATGCTCTGACAGATCCCCCCGCCGCAGGCGATCGACCCGGCGCAGATCGGGCACCAACAGAATCGCGCGTAACACGCGCCAGCGGCCATGGCGTTCAATCAGCTGGGTGATGGCGGCGGTTAGCCGGGCACGCGACCGTTGGCGTGAGATGGGGTGTTGAGGCAAGGCAAGTGACATGAGCTTTCTCCTTGGTCAGTGTCATCTGCCAAGGGTGATAAAAGCTAAAGTGCACTTTAGCTCAAGACCTTTATGCCTCTATTTGCGAAATAATTTACCAACGCGGAAATTGCGCGGTGGGGGCGGGCGCTGAGGCACTCCCAGCGGGAGGTGTCTCAGCGCCCGCTGCGTTACCGCATGCGTCTCGGTGGGGGGGCAAGTGTCGGCAAGCCCATGTCACGACGCAGGTGATCCGACAGCGCAGCTTCGTCATGGCGGCGACGCCGGTGGCGCAGGTTGGCGCTGAACAGCGCGCGCAGCACCGCGATCAGCCCGTGGCGGGCGATCAGTTCTTCCAGGATAAGATTCGGCCGCAGTCCGGCCGCTGTGGTTTCCAAACGGGTCATATGTCTTACCGGTCGGTGATGACCGGTCCCTTGGTTAAGTGGATGTGAGGGTCGAAATCGACGGTAAGGCAGCGGATCAGCACAGGGGCTGGGGCAAAGCTCAGACGGTAGATTTCGAAGGTGAGAGATCCGGCAAAGGATCAGGAATGGCGAAGCGGGATCTTAGATCAGAGCCAGCTTTTGACGGCGAAACAGCGCCACATTGCCATAGCAGGTCCAGCCGAAGAGTGCGTTTGAAACAGAGATATTCATGGTCGCCCTCCTTGCTGATTGTTGGACCTGCGGTGGGGATACCGTAGTCGGTGCCATTTCCAAAGCCCGGAAAACCTTACCCGCAGCCAAGGGCTGGGTTGTGTGGTTTTACGGTCACTCGCCCGTGTCTTTGGAGGCTTTGTCGTTCTGCGGTGCGCTGTGGCATCCGCAGGATCCGCCGCTGCCCTCGGCACCGGGCACCGGATCATAGCCGTCACCGCCCCAGGGATGGCAGCGGCCAATACGGCGCAGGGTCAGCCAGGAGCCTTTGATCGCACCGTGTTTTTCCAGAGCTTCCAGCGCATAGGCGGAACAGGTCGGCTGATAGCGGCAGTTGAAGCCGACCCAGGGGCTGAACACCAGCCGGTAAAACCGAACGGGCAGGGCAGCGATATGGGCAAGCGGGCTCATCTGCTTAGGTCTGGTCCTTAGGATCCTTGCGGTGTGGCGCTTTGCGGCCCTTGTCACCCTCCTTGCTGGGGCGGGGCGGCTGATGCAGCCGTTTCAACGCATAGATAAGGTCACCCTGCAGCTGTTCAAAGGGGCGCGCGGCGGTCGCATCGGCGCGACCGATCAGCACATAGTCATATCCGGGCAGGCCGTGGTGAGGCAGCACCAGGCGCGCGGCCTCGCGCATCCGCCGTTTGGCGCGGTTGCGGGCAACGGCATTGCCAACCTTTTTGGAACAGGTGAAGCCGACGCGAATCCCTGTTGCGGGTTCATCGGCCTGTCGTTTGCGGGCCTGCACCATCATGCCGCCCGTGCCCTGTCGCCGCGCCTTGGCGGCGCGCAGGAAGTCTGACCGGTTCTTCAGAACCGTCACACAAACAGAAACCGCCGGGGGGCTATTCCCCATGTCGGCTATTGCGCCTGTCATGGGGGCCTCCGGCGGTGTCATCTGTCCGATAAGTGGCTGAGCTTATGCGCTCAGCGACTTGCGGCCACGTGCGCGACGTGCATTCAGAATCTTACGGCCTGCTTTGGTGGCCATGCGCGCACGGAAGCCGTGGCGGCGTTTGCGAACCAGGTTCGAGGGCTGGTAGGTGCGTTTCATCGCTCCGTCTCCATCTTGTCTAAGGGCCAGACAAGCGGAATCGCTACGGCCCGATATATAATCCGAGGCCCGTCCTTAGGGCGGATTTCGGCAATAGTCAAATGCCCAAATAGGGTTTTGCAACAAAAATGCTGCAACTTTGAGCGTGGGATCGGGGTTTGTGTTACAAAGCCCGGAAAATCGCCCTGTTTTCTGCCTCAGAGTGTCACCTGAGATCAAGCCAGCGTGAGGCAGCTGTGAGAGATCTGTCAAAAAAGTCCCCAGATCTTCATCTTGGTGGGGAACAAGACATGTGGTGCCTATGGTGATGACAAACGATTCCCTCCCTCCTCAACCTCGCTCGGCGGCGGCGCCGGCTAAGGCAGACAGCAAATCCGGGCTGATGCGCTACCTGCCTTTGGCAGTGATCGCGACGGCAGCGGTACTGGGCGGGATCTATCTGCGTGATGTCTTCAGCTTTGAGGCGCTGGCGTCGAACCGGCAGATGCTGATCGAGTTCCGCGATGCCTACTATCTGCTGAGCGCTGTGGTGTTCATCGCGCTTTATGTGGGGATCGTCGCCTTTTCATTGCCCGGGGCGCTGATTGCCACGCTGACCGGTGGCTTCCTGTTTGGTGTCTTCCCCGGCGCCCTGTTCAACGTCACGGCGGCAACGCTGGGGGCTTCGGCCATATTCCTGGCGGCGCGTTGGGGCCTGGGCGAACGGCTGGCTGCTAAGATGGATGCGGGCCATGGCGCCGTGAAGAAGATCAAAGAGGGCATTGATGAAAACCAATGGTCGATGCTGTTTCTGATCCGTCTGGTGCCGGCGGTGCCCTTCTTTGTGGCCAATCTGGTGCCCGCGCTTGTTGGCGTGCCGCTCAACCGCTTCATGATCTCAACCTTTTTGGGCATCATCCCCGGTGGCTTGGTCTTTACCTCGGTTGGGGCCGGATTGGGCGAAGTGTTTGCGCGCGGCGAAACACCAGACTTGGCGGTGATCTTTGAACCGGCCATTCTGCTGCCTATCCTTGGGCTTTGTGCGCTGGCTGCACTGCCGATCGTCATCAAGGCCCTGCGCGGCCAGAAAGGGCTCTGATCATGGCTGAGATTAAGACGGATCTGCTGGTCATCGGGGCCGGCTCTGGTGGCTTGTCTGTTGCGGCGGGGGCCTCGCAGATGGGGGCCGATGTGACCCTGCTGGAAGGCCACAAGATGGGCGGTGACTGCCTGAACTATGGCTGTGTCCCCTCCAAGGCGTTGCTGGCCGCGGGCCATGCGGCCCATGCGATGGGCGCAGGGGCTGCAATGGGAATCACCCCGGTCGCGCCTGAGATCGACTATGCCGCCGCCAAAGATCACGTGATGCAGGTGATCGACCAAATCGCCCCGGTCGACAGCCAGGAACGGTTCGAAGGGTTCGGCGTGCGTGTGATCCGCGAGTTTGGCCGGTTCATCGCGCCGCGCGAGGTGCAGGCGGGTGAGGATATCATCTCCGCGCGCCGCATTGTGATCGCCACCGGATCATCCCCCCTGGTGCCGCCGATCAAGGGCCTGCAGGATGTGCCGTTCTTCACCAATGAAACGCTGTTTGAGCTGTGCGAAAAGCCCGCTCATCTGATCATCATTGGTGGTGGCCCCATCGGTATGGAAATGGCGCAGGCCCACGTCCGGCTGGGCTGCAAAGTCACCGTCATCGAGGCGATGCAGGCGCTTGGCAAAGACGATCCCGAACTGGCCGCCATTGCGCTGGAAAACCTGCGCGCCGAAGGGGTGGAGATTCTGGAAGACGCACCGGCGCAGGAAATTGTGGGGCAGGCGGGCAATATCGCTGTGGAAACCCCCAAGGGCCGGGTGCAGGGCACGCATCTGCTGATGGCCGTGGGGCGCAAACCCAACATCGACGCGCTGGATCTGAACAAAGGCGGTATTGCCCACACCGGTAAAGGCATCACCGTGGACGAGAGTCTGCGCACCTCAGATCGCAAGGTGTTTGCCATCGGCGATGTAGCGGGGGGCATGCAGTTCACCCATGTGGCCGGCTACCACGCCGGGCTGATTATCCGTCAGGCGCTCTTCGGGCTGCCCGCCAAAGAAATGACCGCCCATATCCCCTGGGCCACCTACACCGATCCCGAGATTGCACAGGTGGGCCTGACCGAGGAACAGGCGCGCCAGATCCATGGCGACAAGCTAGAGGTGGCGCGCTTTGAATACGCCCACAATGACCGCGCCATAGCGACGCGGCGGACCACCGGGTTGATCAAGGTGATGGTGGTCAAAGGACGGCCGGTGGGCGCCTCTATTGTGGGGCATCAGGCAGGGGAGTTGATCGCGACCTGGTCTCTTGCCATTGTGAACAAAGTGAAAATGTCGGGGATAAGTGCAATGATTGCGCCCTATCCGACGATTGCAGAGGTTAACAAGCGGGCCGCGGGTGCCTATTTCTCACCGAAACTGTTTGATAACCTTCGTGTGAAAAAGGTAGTGCGGCTGGTGCAGCGCTACCTGCCATGACCCCAAGCCCCTGAACGGAGCGCCCATGCTGAATTCGCTGTCCGGCCGGTTTCTGATCCTGACTATCATTTTTGTGATGCTGGCAGAGATCCTGATCTTCGTGCCGTCGATCGCGCGTTTCCGCGAAGATTATCTGTTGTCACGTCTGGAACGGGCGCAGATCGCCTCGCTCGCGCTGCTGGCGGATGACATGATCTCCCCCGATCTGGAGGAGGAGCTGCTGCGCAACGCGGAAGTCTTCAACGTTGTTCTGCGCCGCGATGAGGCGCGGCAGTTGATTCTGTCCGCTCCGATGCCGCAGCAGATCTCGGACAGTTTTGACCTGCGCGGCGCAACCGCCTTTCAATTGATCCGTGATGCAATGGCGCGGTTGTTTGATCCTGATCCCAAGGTGATCCGGGTGATCGGCAACCCGGTGCGTGAGGCCGGGCTGCTGATTGAGGTCACGATGGAAACCAGCGAGTTGCGCGATGCGATGATCGATTACGGCCTGCGGATCCTGATCCTTTCGGCGGTGATCTCGGTTGTGACTGCGTTCCTGCTGTTCCTTGCGGTGCAGGCCCTCCTGGTGCGGCCGATCAAAGGTGTGGTGCGCCACATGCAGGCCTATGCCCGCGATCCCGAGGATGCCCGCCGCATCATCAAACCCGAATCTGGCCTGCGAGAACTGCGCGAAGCCGAAGAAGCGCTGGAAACCATGCAGGTGCAGCTGACCGGATCCCTGAAACAGAAGGAACGTCTGGCGCAGCTGGGCGGTGCAGTGGCCAAGGTCAGCCATGACCTGCGCAACATGCTGACCTCCGCCCAGCTGTTTACCGACCGGATTGAAATGTCGCAGGATCCCGGTGTGAAACGCATGGCGCCGAAACTGGTCAACTCCATCACCCGCGCGGTGCACCTGTGTGAGGCAACCCTGGCCTTTGGCAAGGCAGAAGAGCCGGCGCCGCGATTGGAACGGGTGGTTCTGGCCGATCTGGTCAGCGATGTGATTGACAGCGAACGCCTGTCCGCTGGGGAACATGACCTCAGTTTTGCCGAAGACATCCCCTCCACCCTGCAGATCCGCGCGGACAGCGAACAGATTTACCGGGTGCTGGCTAATCTGGTGCGCAACGCCCGTCAGGCGGTGATGCAGTCCGGCGAAGGAGGGGAGATCAGCGTCGCAGCCCAAGAACATGAGGATCATTGGGTGATTCTGGTCAGCGACACAGGGCCGGGTTTGCCGAAAAAGGCGCTGGATAACCTGTTCCGTCCCTTCCAAGGCGGGGTGAGTAAAGGCGGCACGGGCCTTGGTCTGGCCATCGCGCAGGAGCTGATCCGCGGTCATGGCGGCCAGCTGCGCCTTAAGAAGACCGGTGAGTCGGGGACGGTGTTTGAAATCGACCTGCCCAAGGGGGATCTGGAACTGGCGATTGAGCCGGAGTTCGACAATGGTGAGGTGGCAACACACTGATTTTTAATCATTTTCAAAGAAAGTTTCGAAGAATTTCATTTTTCTGTCGTTTTCCGGTTGCGCCCCCCAGCGCCACAGCTTAAAAGCCGCCACACACGGACCGATAGCTCAGCTGGATAGAGTACTTGACTACGAATCAAGGGGTCGGGGGTTCGAATCCTCCTCGGTCCGCCACCAAAAGCCCGCCTATATGGCGGGTTTTTGCTTTTTAAATCAGGCCCTTACGCCGGTTTGTCCTTCCCCTAGAATTGCGTGAATCCCCAAATTGCAACTCAAATTGCAACTCAAATTGCAACTCATTAGGGGGTATAAATGCGCTGCGAAAACTCGCTAGAATGCCCGCATGACGATTATGAAGCGTGGCAAATACTATTACTTGAAAAGGCGCGTCCCGGCTCGGTTCAAGCACCTGGAGCCAAGGGAGTATGTCTACACCAGTTTGCACACGGACTCCGCCTCCGCGGCCGAGGCGAAAGCCACCTCAGTTTGGAGCGAATTGACCGGGGCATGGGAAGCCGAACTGGCTGGAAGCACCGCCCTTGCGCAAGAGAGGTTTGATGCGGCTCAGAGGCTGGCTGAACATCGCGGGTTTCAGTGGCAACCCGTGGCCCAAGTCGCGGAGCTACCCACTGATCAGCTGTTGGAGCGCGTAGAGGCCGCCACCATGACCAATGGGCAGCCGAGCCGGATTAGAGGCGAGGCTTTCCTAGGAGGTGCGGAGAAGCCAGCTTTGACCGTTTCCGCGGCGCTGAAGGAATATTGGGCGCTGTCAGCTGATGCGCTGCGCGGAAAGAGCGCTGACCAAGAGCGGCGCTGGGCCAATCCACGCAAGAAAGCGGTCGGCAACTTCCTGAAGGTAGTGGGGGACATTCCCCTAGACCAGCTCTCCGCAGATCACATGCTGGATTTCCGGGAATGGTGGTGGGACCGCATTGAACTGGAAGGATTGACGCCAAACAGCGCGAACAAAGATTTTACCCACTTCGGCAAGGTTATGAAGACCGTTGCCCGAATGAAGCGTTTGGGATTTGCCCCGCCCGTTGATGGCTACCGCTTCGCAGACGGCCAGTCACGGCCGCGCCCTCCTTTCCCCACAGACTTCATCCGCGACAAAATCTTGGCGCCAGGTGCGCTGCGCGGCATGAATGATGATGCGCGCCTGATCCTATTGGGCATGATCAACACCGGCTATCGGCCAAGCGAAGGCGCCGGCCTGCTGCCGGAACATATCGTGCTGGATGCCGAGGTTCCGCACATCGATATTCAGCCGGTCGGTCGCGCCCTTAAGACGCGCCGATCGCGACGGAAGATCCCTTTGGTCGGGGTGAGTTTGGAGGCGTTCAGGGCAATGCCTGGCGGTGCCCCTAGGTATCGAAACAAGGCGAGCGTCACGCTGACCATCAACAACTTCCTTCGCGGCAATGGCCTCACTCCTTCTTCGGACCACACTTGCTACGGCCTGCGGCATTCATTTGAGGACCGCCTGCTGGTAGCTGGTGTTGATGAGCGAGTGCGACGTGACCTCATGGGGCACGCGCTGAACCGTGAAGAATACGGCGAAGGCGGCGGGCTTCAGTTACGCCACGAGGCTGTGAGTAAGATTGCGCTTTGACGACAACTTTATGAATTTGCACCAGGGTAGAGAACACAATGAAAAAGCTAGAACATGCAATTTTTTGGATCGCCGGAGCTATCTTCCTCTGCGCTTCGCTCAGAGCGGTTTGTCTGCAAGATGAGATAGAGGCATCAGCTTTCTTTGGTCTGGCTGCGTTCTCGTTCTTCTTTCCGAAGTTGACCGAGTTTAAATCGTTTCAAGGATTAGGCTTCAATGTCGAAAACTGGGAGAAAACCCAGCAAGACGCCAATAACCTACTAGATCGACTGAAGACATTGGTTGAGGTTTACACCCGGGAACTCGTAGAGGCCCGGGTTCAAAAAGGGCGCTGGGCAGATGCCCCAGATTGGAAAGGGATCAACGAACTGTTTACGCAGCTAACCTCTCAACATTCCGCACTGCAACAGGACTTAGATTTTTCTGATCTCAAAAAGTCTATGGATGATTGGCTGCTCTACGATGCTGTTAATAACGTGCTTAACGCGGCGCAAAACGCCACTGTGACGAAGTCTGTTGCTCTTGCCCAGAAAAAGATTTCCGAAAGGTTTCCGCAGCCAATCTCCGATGCTAATGGATATGGAGAAGCCGTTCAGAAATGGCGAGAAATTCCTGCTCGGGCGAATCTCTCGGAATGGAGGAATTCCAGTGATGTAGCTGCCGCCGCGCTTGATTGGATTTCAGACGTTCGCAAGAAGCTCAAAACAGATTTCGACATCGAGCTGGAAGTGGATGATAAGACGGTTACGGACTTGGAATATCTTTCGTCACAGCACAAAGCTCGCCCTCTAGTGTACACAGACAAACTCTATGATCTTGCGACTTATCCGGGATGACAGTTCAGTCACACTGGCACTCTCATAGTCAAGAAATGGAAGGTGCTAAAGAGTACCGCCGCGCCCTGAACCCAAAAAAGGAAGTCATTGGTTTTAACAAGTTGGCCCCAGGTGAAGCCCAGAGGTTTCCCCAAAAACTCGACCTCCTCGGATAGAGAAAATATTTCTGGAAGCCTGCGGGCAGTCTGACTTAGCTCAAGCAGCATAGTCTTGCGGAGTAGGACAACGCGCAACGCGTTGAACAGCAGAGCGGCAATAAAAGTGAGAAAAGTCCAATGAAGCTGGTATCCGGCCTGCCAGCTTAGGCCGCCATTGACGACGTAGCGGCAGAACGCATCCCACAAGGCAATGGATTTGACGTGCTGCCCTTCGGCGAAAGAAGCTTCCGCATATCTTGAGACCACAAACCAAAGATATGGGAATGCAAAAACAGTCAAGAATATCAGGTGCAGGAGTGTCTTGAACCCGCCGAAAGATTGGCGCAGCTCTGCCACATCATCCTTGATGTCCATTTGCATCCTCATGCCCTTGGTAATGCCCCCGTTGTCAGTCATGCAGGCTAAGCCGAAGTTTTCCATGATGGCGCCTGTCAACTTCGCGCTGGCGAAATTGGTCGTTTCATCAAAGTGGCATCCGCGGAAATCGGCACCTCTGAGATCTGCGTTAGTAAATCGGACCCCACTGAGTTCAGCCCCGCCAAAATCAGAGCTATCCATAGCAACTAATTCTTGGAAATAGACATCGCCTAGCAAAGCGTGTTTAAAACTGACTTTTTTTTCAAAGGTTAAGTGGCAAAGTTCAACTCCGCGCGCGAACAGGCTGTGATCAAAGGTTGCAGTCTTGTTGAAGTTGCAGACGTGTAGTCGAGAACCAAAACCAATTCGAGTTCGAACAACAGCAACATCTGAAACAAACTCGGAGTTGCAGATCTCCGCCTTGTCAATTCTTGCATCTAGAAAACGCACAGGTCCTTGGAAGGTGACAGAATGGCAAATCAGAGACTTGAGAAAGCTGGTATGAGGAAAATTGGCGAAATGTTCGAAAGTAGCATTGTCAAAAAGGACATCATCACAGAATTTCGCCATGGTGAAAACTGCTGGTCCCTTGAATGTCGCGCCGCGGAAATCAGTGACTCCTGGAAACTTAAGATTTGAAAAGTCTGCGTCTTCACTAAAAATGTGGCTACTGAAATCTATCCTGCATTCCTTTTCGGCTCGTCTCTTCCAATCGGTATTGTTAGAAACTACAGCAACGTCCAAGTCTTTCTTTGCAGCCTCGGCCCACTTGTTCCATTCCTCCGGGCCCTTTTTAAGAAGCTCAAGTGCGTGTTCTCGTCTCATTATAGTTTTCGCCTGCAACAGAGAGTGGATGTATTCTGGGTTGTTCGTTTGTCGCTTATAAGCGATCTTACCGCGAATTTTAGCAAGTGTGTAAGTGGTATCTTCGGAATGGGGCCCAATTCTTGCGAGGCATCCGTCTGGGGTCGAGGTCAAGTTGAAAATAGGGGCAAATGCCCCTACTTTGATTCCTGTCAGAGGGGCACTGCGCCCCGCCAGATTGGAGAAACACAATGCCCCGTCTTGATTTTGCAAATGCCCCCAAACTGCCCGCCGGTATCGGCGCTCGTATGCAGGCAGTAGCCGATAAGCGCATTGCTGAGGGGTGCCAAACCAAGAGTGGCAGCATAATGCGCACACCTGAACAGGCTCAGTTCATGGACGATTTGGCCGCTTGGAAAGCCGCTGGGCGTTCGGAGGCTGGCCTTGTGCAACTCAAGGCACGCGAAGCGGCACTGAAAGCGGCGGGACTCTGGTGATGACGCCGGACCAGATCAAGGTAGCTCGCGTAACGCTCGGCCTGACGCAGGCGCAGTTGGGGAAGATGCTGGACACCGATGGTCAGACCGTTCGCAGAATGGAAATGCCTGAAGGCGCCAATACGCACCGCAAACCTGCGGTGCGCATGATCCGTTTGATCAGAGCCTATCTGCAAGGATATCGCCCCTCAGACTGGCCCAAGTGACCCTCTATGCAATCGTCTCGGATTGCTTCTTCAAACGCTTGGATGAACGGCGCCGCTTGGTGCGGATTGATTGCATTGCCGTAGCCCCGCAATAGCCCCACTCTACCGGATATCCCATGAGCCAGCGGGAATGTTCCGGGTTCAACTGGCCGCCACTTACCATCCCGGCTGAACAGCCAGTCAGCAGCGCCCCAGAACCCGTCAGTCGGGCGGGTGTCATGCTCTGCTTCAGCAGATCTACCACCTTGCGACTGTAGTCCGTGTTTCCCGCCGGATTGTAGACCCCTGGTTTGCCCGGGTTGCCTGCCATTGGCGTCGGCCAAGATGCCAGATGCACGGCTTGACCTATCGGAAGGCCCGCCCCGTTCCCGTTGTTGTGTTTTTCTTTCAATCTCGCCAGTCGTGCCTGATGAATTGCAGGGTCGCTGAAAACATTCATCGCTTGCGCGTCGGTCGTCGGCCAGCCGGTCAGATGAACCTGCCGACCCAATTGGTCCATCCGGTTGCGGTTGCTGCCGTCTGGATTGATGCCGGTCGCAGCCATCCCCGCTGTGTCTTTCCAGTCCCGCGCTGACGCTGTTGCCCAGCCCGCCTGCAACACCGCATCGAATAATTCGTTGCTTCGATCTGGATTCGTAAATCTCTTCGCCTGCCCCCGCCCGAACCATTTGAGGCATTCGGCGTTGGCCAGGCCGCCAAATTGATCGGGGTCCTTTGCGCGATGATCCAAAGCGCTATTGCCAAAGCATTGGCCGGCGGGACGTCGTAGATCGACGGCCCCGAAAAAGGTGCGCTGGCGGATGTGCGGGGCGCCGACGCCCGCAGACGGAATATCGGTCGCCCCAACGGCTTAGTGTGCAGCTTCCAGCCGATCCGATAGATCGTCGATCCACGCCCAATCAGGCGAGCGGCCAGCAGCTTTTCTAGACGCCCCTGCAGCCTTTCCGAAGACCGCCGAGCTGGCGACCTGTTCGCCAAGCAACACTCCGGGGCGGCCGGCCCGCACCAGGCTGACAAATTTGGGGGCAAGGTGTCGCTGGTCGTCTCGCCCTTTACCTTCGCCGGCAACTGAGAAGGGTTGGCAGGGTGGGGATCCGGTCCAGACGGGCCGGCTATCTGGCCAACCCGCGAGTCGCAGGGCGCATGACCACCCCCCGATTCCTGCGAAGAAGTGACATTGAGTAAGCCCCACAAGGTCAGTTGCTTCGACATCCAAGATTGGGGCCATGTGCCCGGCCTTGATTAATTCCCGCAGCCATTCAGCTGCTTCGGGGTCAAATTCGTTGTAATAGGCGATTGGTTGGGTCACGCGGCGGCACCAGAGTTTTGCCCCATCAAGACGGGTGGCCGACAGTTCCAGGCCGCTACCGCGCTTTGTATGCGGCCCGCTCGATCAGCGATTTTTGAATCGAAGTAGGTTTGAACGAACCGCTTTCCCCCGCATGTACATCTGAAACCAAATGCGTCGTGTGCGTTCTCGATTACTTGGGGTTTGCTGCCGCAAAACGGACAGGGCGCGATCTCGAACTCAAAATTGTCGATTTCGACAATATACCCGGCCATTATTTCACCTCTTCGTCGGGGTTCAGGTCAAACCGGCGGCAGAGATCTGACGCAGAGGTGCTTCCCAGTTGGAATTGGTCTTTGACAGCGACCCAGCGCGGGTGTTTGCCGCGGGTACTGCGATCTCGCGCATTGCGAACGGCGCGCTTCAGCAACGTTTGGTCCGTGATGCCGCCCGGTTCCGCTGGGTGGTATTTGCGCCAATACTGCAGCGCTTGCTCCATTGTGCGATGCCGAGATCCCACGCCTCCTGTTCGGCCGCGGCCAGAGTGCATCATGATCGTGATTTGCTTAAAGGTGTGGGCAGAGATGCTGACGCGGATGCAGCGGTCATGGGCGCCCAAGACCAGCCTGGTGAGGCTGTCGCCGTCAGCCGTGGCCATCTCGCCGCCATAGGGCGCGATGTTGAACGCGCTGAACCGGTCGCCGAAGTTGGTTTTGTGCCAATTAACGTTCAAGTTATAAGCGTTCTGAGCAAACGCATCGCACAGCAAATCGATATGATCGCGGTTGTTCTGGTTCAGCTTATCCTGCGGGATGCCCAACCAGAAAGACGGGCTCTTTTCTTCAATATCTTTCATGGAAACCTCCTGTCGTCCGTCGCTGGCCCAGGCGCGCTGGGCCAGAAAGAGGCGTCTGTCGGATTTGGTTGGGTTAGTTCTCTTCTGCGGTCAGAGCGGAATGACTCTCTCGCTCGCGCTTGCGCGCATCGTTAAGCTCCAGGACCAAAAGAATTGCGATCACCGTCAGGGTCCAGGCAACGCCTTTCCCGGCCGTCTCGGCGAGGTTGAATAGAAATGCATCAGACTTCGTTTCGACCTTTTGCATGCTGTGCTTGATCATGATGTCGCTCATGCCGCGCGCTCGCTGATCACTGCTGTTATCAGGCCTGTGATGTTGTGCTTGACCGCACCGGGTGGCAGCTGCGCCAATTGGCCAGCGAGCTTGGCAATCTCAGGATCCAGAACAGGGCCGCCACCACCGGTTTCGTCCAAGCCTTCGAAGAAGTACGAAATCTGGACATCCAGGATGGCAGCAATCTCATAGAGCTTGCTTGCGCTGATCCGATTGCGCCCCAGCTCGTACTTTTGGACCTGCTGAAACGAAATGGTCAATTTCTTGGCTACGTCGCCCTGCGTCATCTGGCGCATCAGGCGAAGGTTCTTCAGGCGCTTGCCGACGTGAACGTCGACAGGGTGAGAGTCAGACATGGTTTCCTCCTGAAATATCAGATTGTGCGCTGGGCGTTTCCGCAGCTGCGCTGGATTGGTTCTTGCGAATTGAGGGGATGAGGCGCCCTACGTGGCCGCGCCCGTTTTCTGAGATGATGGCGAATGAGACAGCCTCGTTGCCTTCGCCGCGGCGCGCAGAAGCCACGAAGTCGCCTTGCACGATGCTGCTGCCGATGCTGATGCAGGCCTTCAAAAGCCCGCAGCCTCTAGAACTTCTTCAACCGGGCAATCACCTTCCCAACCTTTGGGCATGGTGAAGCCAGCGGCGCGGGGATGGCCGCCGCCGCCGTAGGCTTCTGCGATCTCACCAACGTTGATGGCGCCTTGCGAACGCAGGGAGAATTTCCGGCTGCCATCTTTCTGATCAAAGTAGGTCGCTGCAAAATCTTCACCGCGCGCCATCAGGTGCCCACCCTCAGACGCCATGACAAAGGGCAGGTTTGCGACCGGCACCACACGGCCGCCGATCACCATGTCACGGCGAGAGGCCGCCACCAGGTCACGCATCATTTTGGATTTGGCTCTGTCGATCGCATAGCCGTTGCGCGCTGCATAGTGGCGCAGGCGGGCGTCTTCCAGCATATTGGAAAGGCTGTGCCACTCGCCAAAATCGAAGTCATGCGAGCCAATGAACGCTGAAACCGCGTGGCTGTCTGGAAGGTCGAAGCGCCAGAGGTCGCGATCAGCCACATATTCGATCAACTGCGGGCGCGGCAGTTGGGGATTGAAGAAGTCCCAAGCCAGCTGCGCGCCACTGCGGGACATATCAAATTGGCAGGCGGGCTCCCCGGCATATGCCTTGACCGCTACCGCGTCAGTGTGGGCCATCCAGAGGCTTTCACTTGCGATCGGATTGAATGGGGGCGGAAACCCGGTCAGTTCGCGCTCAGCGGTGTCATGGTGATCTAGAACCAGGACAGTACGCGCGGCCGCGGCTAGTTCCAGCATCTGCGGGCGTTTGTAGCTGAAATCCACCAGGATCACGTCTTGCCCAGACACATCGGGCAAGGGATCGCCATAGGCTGCAGGGATGTACTTCACCTTGCCGCCAAGCGCGCACCAAACCACATAGGCGGCGGTGAAGCCGTCAGCGCAGTTTGCGTGATAGATGCAGGTAGTGCGGTTGGTCATCGTTTTTTCCTTCAATAAACAGATCACGGGGCAGCCAAGGGCGGCTGGCCGGTGATCTGTCAGGCTGATCGGGATTGCGCAGCGAGGGCGCGGGCGCGATCCAAAGCGCTTGGTTCTGGCCGCTCCAGCGCGGCAATCTCGCGCTCTAAGCGTTCGAATATCGGCAAATAGATTTCGTCTTTCTCAATCAGATGCGCGACAGTCAGCTGCGCTGCCTGAAGCCGATCCAGTGTCACCTCAGAAGCCATGGGGCACCTCCAAGAGAGGTATGGCCGCTGCTGGCCAGCACACAGCCACCCAGAACAGGCCAATTCCACCGAGGAGGATGATCGCGCCCAAAAGGGTTGGCGCGATCATCTCAAGGGCATTACTGCCATCGTCCTGCTCGATCAGCTTGCCGTCGCGAAGTTCGGCGAAATGGGGGAGGCTAGACTTGGACATGGAAGGCTCTCCGGATCTGGTCCAGCGCACGATTCATCGCGGCGACCGGTGCCGCGGTCGCATCCACTTCTGGCGCGAGGTATTGTATCGCCTCGGGTGAACTGAAAAAGCGCTTCACGAAAGCTTCTGCGTCTGCGCGCTCGACGGCATCCGTCTTCAGCGACGCGATAATAATTGAGCAGGCGCGGGCAATCGTCCAATCGCGATGGTCAGGCATCATCGCCAGAACCGCCCGCGCCTGCGCGAGACTCATGGTCTCGCATCCCATGTGAGTGGTGGGAGGGGATAAGGGCCCGGCGGCGGGGGAGGAGGAGTCGCCGCCGGGCAGGGTGTCGGCGGATCGAGGGGGACAATCCGCGACGGGGAAGGGGGGGGAAGGCAGGCTCATGCTGCCGCTTTCAAGAAATGCCATGGTTGGCGAACGTGAGCGCCAGCTGCGGTCAGCCAGTCTAGAACGGCAGCCGCTTCGCTGTCACCGCGTCCGATCACATCGAACATGCCGATTTCAAACAGGTGGGTTTGACCTACGCGGGGCGGCGTGATGGCGCCGATCCCGCTTTTGGCGCAATGCAATGTCAGGATCTGTAGTTGATCGGGGTGGCACATCGCGAAAGCAGTGCAGAAGCGTGTCAGCGCTTCTTTGTCGCGCAGGTTTGATTCCAGAACAAAGTTGCACCAGTTCAAAACCGCACCGACAGGACACAGTGTGCTTTGAGCGCTTACCTTGCCCAAAGAGAACTCCAAAGTCGTTTCATTGCTGCTCAGCGTGGCGTCGAAGCTGTTCAGGCAGAGATCGATCACCGCATCTTCATGCGCGATGTTCAGCCATTCCAAGATCGCACCGGCTGCCCGTAGGTCGCGGTAGATGTCTGTGGCGGAAATTGCTGTGATACTATCCATGAGTGTCCTCCGTTTGAGGAACACTATTCTAATAAATTTAGATTCGTAAAGCACAAATCTAAAAAATTTAGATCAGTATGCATGGTCGATTATTGTGGTAAACGTCGAAAATCTGACGCAAGCCCTGATGTGGATGCAACAAAAGGTGGCGAAATGAATGAGTTGGACCTTATTAAGGTGGCAGGAAAATACCTAAGCTTTTTGGAGGCTGAAGGGCTCCAGGTGGAGATGTTTTACGATTTTGAAGCTGTTCCTCAGGCGGCGCTGGAGACTGGTCGGGACTATCAGTTGCCAACTTTTGCGATCGAACGAGTCGATCATACTGAGGCGGGCGCATTCTGGCTGTTCCTGAAAGAAGGCGAGGGCCGGATTGGTGTTGTCGCTGTTATGCTTCAGGATCTCGGTCGGGAGCGGTTTACTGAATATCTTCGCCGAGTTGCGCGGCATCAGTATCCGCACCAAGGAGGTGAGGCTATCTCTAAGGTTGCATCTTCGCTCGGTAAGGTGAATGGCCGTCTTGGCTATATTGGGGAGCTGGCCTTAAGGTCAGACAGGCGCGGCAAGACCGAGCGGTTGGCAGCCTTCATGCGTTTGGCGCAAGTATTGGCTGTCCAGAAATGGGATGTTGATTGGGTGTATGGTTTCATTCCTGATCGGCATCGCCGGGCGCGCCTGGATCTTGCGCATGGATTCACGCAAGCTGTCCCGTTCGCGCAGACATGGGTCGAGCCAGTGCCGGCGAAAAGATCTTCAACCGAATGGTGGGTGGGGACTCCAAGAGTCGAAATGGAAGAGTTTTTCCAGGCGGAGCTAGGTTCAGCCGAGATCCTCTGAGAAATTCAGCAAACCCGTGGTTCCGTCGGAAAGCGTTACCGGTGCGAGGATGCGCCTGTATTGGCTTCTAAATATTTCACCATTGCGAAGGCGTTCGTGCAATTGTGGGTGGCTGACAACTGGCTGGCCGCGTTCGAGCGCTTCCATGTGCGCAGATCGCAGTGAAAGGTTGGCGCTATAGCTGAAGCCCTCAAGTGTTTGGGTTAGGTGCCTTGTTTCATGTAGATCGAAGTGCTTAGTGGCTAAGCTTTTTTCGCCAATTTCGGTTGGGTTGATGAGGGCGGCGTCAGGTTCTGGCGGAAGGAATTGATCCACGTAGGGTCTGATGCCGTCGAACTCGTCAAGGCGACCATCATTGCGATACCACCAGTCGAGGAAGTCGCTGCAGTTGGGGCGGCCTTTAGCGTTTTCGCGCGCGGCGGTCAGGGCGTCCTCGATCGTTTTGATGGCGATCAAGGCGGGCCCGGTTTGATGGATGTGTTCCTTGATCTTGTCGATGGGGACATCAGAGCTGAAGTAGCTGAGAGAAACCCCGAGGCCACGGGTCAGCGGATCCAGGAGGCTGAACGTCAGGTCTCTTTCATTTGAGATCGCGGAGTGAAGAGTCCGATAATTGATCCCGCACGAGATTGCAGCGCGTCTCAGGTTCAAGTTTTTTTCGGCAAGAATCGCCTGAACTTTCTGATGGATGAGTGCCATGTCGTATCAAATATGTTGCATAAAGCTATCTTAGATATTGCATATGCAACTATTAGGCGCAATCATGAAGTCGGATTTTTTCGGGTGTTGAATAGATGAATGATGATCAGCTTGACAAGTTACTGGATGCCGCTCGTCAGTCGGGGATGACAGTGGATGCGCTGGTTTGTTTGACCGAAGGGTTGGATGCTAATGCTGTTGCAATTCTGTTGGGTAATGTGTCCAATCTTCCTAAGTATATGAAATCCAAAGAAATACCATATCGTCGTTCAATTTTCATTGCGCCATCAATCGACACGCGAAACTGACCGCTTTCCCACTGAGAATAGGACTTGTATGGCACTTCTGCCTGTTCGGCGAAGTCCTTTGAGTTGAGGTCGTAATAGGCCCGGACCGCTCGTAGGCGGTTTGCGATGTCGGCGTATTTGCCGGTTTTGGATTCAATGCTCATGTCCGAATCATACCTTATCTAAAAAAATTAGACGATCTAAGTTTCAGACACTTGACTCTATCTAAATAATTTAGATTGTCGGATGTATGGTTACAAGAGCTACACCCTCAATTGCAGTCGATTTGGTTAACCGCCTCGGTCGCGAGCGCGTTCGCCTGGCGGTTTTTGGTGAAGCACCCGCCGATTGGCCGGCGGGCAAGGATCTCCCTGGAAAGAGAAGCATTCAGCAAGCTCTTTGGGCAAAGAAACTGCCTTCCAGTTGGTACGCTAAGGTAAAAATCCTTTGCGACGAGATCGAAATTGACTGCCCTATGGAGGCATTCAGTTTCAAAGATCCCGAAGCCGCAGAGGCGGCAGATGAATAGGACGGCGACAATCCAGCGGGCCCCTCGTTCAGGGGTTCTCGCGCTCCCAACGGTCCGCCATGAAGATTGCGCACTCCCTGAACTCGTTCAGATCGGCACTTCTGTCTTCCCAACACTCTCCAAAGATCACTGCACCTTGCATCGCAGGGAGCCGCTTTATTGCGAGACTTCCGGCCTGGGCTGCCGAAATCTGGGTTTGGATGCAGGTATGCACCTCATCCCAACGGATACCCCAGCGGTCCCGGCAGTTTTGGAATGCGTCAGCGAACATGTTCGCCGGATCTTTGAAATAGGTCAGGGTGTGAACGGTGTCCCAGTAACCCTGAAAAATGCCGTCGAAGCAGCGTTCCTGCTTGGCAAAGTTAGAGTGGTAACTGTTCTTGCAGTATTGGCGCGCTGCGTTCTCGTCAAAGTCTTTGGCGAATGCCGGGGCGCCAATAAGGATGAAGACGGCGGCAGCTGTCCATCTCATGGCAATAATCCTTCAATCAATCAATGCACTCACCTTAACGACTTCCCGCTTGAGTTCGCAACATTCGCGGGTGTGCAGTGATGGAGCTTTCTGACGCATTCGGCGTTGAGTTCAGGCAACTGAAGCAAACCAGCCCAGAGGAATGGCTATGGCAGGCCGTCGTCTGGGTGGCCGTGGCTGATGCGGTGAGTTCCCCGGTGACGCCAACCAAACAGCGAGAACAGGAAGAGGCATATCGCTGGATTGCAGGGGCCGGCCGAAATTTCCGGTTCGTCTGCGCATTGGCGGGCATGGACCCGGATTTCCTGCCAAGCGCTCTGCGCGCTGGGCGCATCAATTCCGAAGACCTCAAGAACCTAACAAAAGTCGGAAGAAGGTGAGGTGAGCATGACCATCAGTAAAGCCGAATTGCGATCGAGAGCCGCCGACAAGAAGGACCTGCGCTGGCTGCAAAAGCGCTGTGCAGGTCAGAGCCCGAAGCAGATCGCAAAAGAAGAAGGCGCGTCATTCCACACGATTTCGAAGGTCACCAATGACATTCGCAAGGCCGACCTCGCTCATTCTCCAGGCGCAAACGTGGCCGCGGCGTACTGGCCGGATGGGAGGGGCGTCCGATGACCCGACCCGTCACCCATCAAGTTTGGCGAGGGCTAACTCCAATAAATGGAGTCAGCTACCAGTCGCCGGCCTGCAAAACATCAATCAACGGTCCAGTCCGTCTCCATTCACTGGAGTCGGCTGGCACCTTGCGGAAAGGAGGCAAAAGATGAGCAACGAAGTGTTTGCCCTCGTGAAGCGGCGGGTTGTCGGTTCACCGACAATGAAGTCGGTTCTGTTGTATATGGCGGATTCTGCCAGCGACGACGGGACCGGCATCTGGTGCAGCAAGGCGACAATTGCCGCAGACCTAGAGTTCAAGAGTAAACGGACCGTCCAAACTGCCATCCAAGACCTAAGTGCGCAGGGGCTTGTAGAGAAAGTTGGCAAGCGCAACTGCAACAATGGCTATGTCGATGAATACAAGATTGTCCTTCCGCGGGTTAGTCAGCTGGCATCGACAGTCCAGTCAAGGGGTGCACAGAGTGCATCCCTACCGCGAGATCTGGAGCAGTCGCAGAGCATAGGGGTGCAGGAAATGCACCTGACGGGTGCAGGAAATGCACCCCTGACACAAGATGTTGTGGGGCCAGAAAGCGCACAGGTACAGGAAATGCACCTGACAGGTGCAGGAAATGCACCTGACGGGTGCAGGAAATGCACCCCTGACACAACATCTAGGGGGTGCAGGAAATGCACGGGTGCAGGAGATGCACCTGACAGGTGCAGGAAATGCACCCGACAGGTGCAGGAAATGCACCCAAACCATTATGGAACCATTAAGGAACCTATTGCGGTGCCTGCGGCACAAAATCTAGATATTGATAAATTTGATCCAAATCCTGAAGCGGCATCACAGCAAACTCCAGAAAATGGAGTTTGCTCTGGCGCTGGGCCGGTAGAGGAAAAATGGATTTCGGATGACCGGGCCTTTCGCCAGTTCTTCGACGCCTACCCACGAAAAGCGCAGCAGAGCGCGGCAAAGGATGCCTTCGACGTGGCGCTGGGCGATACCTCGGGTGAAGACCGCGAGCAACTGAAGCGATGGATCGTCTCCGCAGCCAAACGCTATGCCATCGATGAGAAGGGCAATGACCTGAAGTTCGTTCTGATGGCCAAGACCTTCCTGAAGGACGCGAAGTGGCGGGACTATCCCAAACCCATCCAAGGCGCTGGGCAGGCCCCGGCTGATCGCGAGGCCCGTGAAGCCCAAAATATTCGTTCCGGCATCCCAGCTCTCTGCAGCCACATACCCCGCGACTTCGCCCTGATGCTGGCCCGCAAGGAACTGGTGACGGGGGCCGAGTTGCGGAAGGTGAACCTGGCGACTGTCGCCGAACTGGAAGCGATTGGGGTGGCGCCATGAGTATCCACAGCGAACTTCAACACGGTGGTGGGCAAAAGTTCGGCAGCGTCCGCGTCACCGTCGATGTGGCCAATGGCGAATGCAAGATGGCCTGTGACGCCCCGGGGCACCGCGGAAGCACCGCGCACTTCCACAGCACGGAAGAGATCGAAGGGGCGCACGGGTTCCATTCAATGAACGCGGCCAAGTCGGAGGTCAGCAAAGACACCGCTGCCGCGCTTCATTTTGCCCTTCAACAGATCAAAGCGCAGAAAGGTCGACGCTAATGGCTGGATCCGTCAACAAGGTTATCTTGCTTGGCCACCTCGGGCGCGACCCTGAGGTGCGTAATTTCCAAAACGGCGGCAAGGTTTGCAATCTGCGCCTCGCCACCTCGGAAAGCTGGAAGGACCGCAACACCGGCGAACGCCGTGAGCGAACTGAATGGCACTCCGTCGCGATCTTCCAAGAAGGTCTGGTGCGGGTGGCAGAACAGTACCTGCGCAAAGGCTCCAAAGTTTACATCGAGGGCAAGCTGCAAACCCGCAAGTGGCAGGATCAGAACGGACAGGACCGCTACACCACCGAGGTGGTGCTTCAGGGCTTTGGCGGTCAGTTGGTGTTGCTGGACCGGCGCGAAGGTGGCCAACGCAGCTCGGGTGGTGGCCAGGGCGGCTATGACCAAGGCGGTTACGGCGCGGATCAGGGCGGCTACGGCGGTGGCGACCAGAGCAGTGGCCTCTCCCGTGATCTTGACGATGAAATCCCGTTTTGAGGTGAAGCCGATGACCGACCAATTGAGGCGCCCCGACAGACCCGAACACTACATTGCCTGCAGTGATGTGTCCGCGCGGATTGCCGCCACTCGCTACGCTGAAGACCGCGCGCAGGAATGTGCTGCGCTGATCGCTAGTGAACGACTGAAGCTCATCCTCCACCACCACAGCAGGCAGGCGGGAACATTCAAGGCAATCAATGGAGGCAGCTATATGGATCTTACCTACGGGTGCCGTAAAGCAATCTCCGCATGGAGCCGGGAGATTGAACGGCTGGGAGGGAAGGCATGACCCTTCAAGAGTTCTTGCCCCTCCTGCGCACCGCCAATGACACCCGTCAGGGTGAATGGCCGGGCTCGGCCAGCGCCGACACTCTATTCCGCGCTGCTGAGGTGGTGGGCGAAGTTGGTGAACTGGCCGATGCCGTCGCACTGTTGGAACTGGGCCCTGGATCAATCCGTCAAATCACTGAGGAAACCGGCGATGCATTGATCGCGCTGGATCTCTTCTGCGCGCACATCGGCATCGATACGCAGCAACAGCCAACGCCCGCCAGCTACACCAAGCTGAACCATCTGCCCATTGCCGCCTGCCTGCTGATGGAGGCTGTGAAGAAACTGGCCCGGGCCGAACGCGGGATCGCAGGCAACAGCAATCACGATCCAATGGACCAGGTGCGCGCCTGCTGCGGCGACATCCTCTATTGCCTCTCGGATTTCTGCCGAGCGCGTCAGATCAACCTGATCGGCGCCGCCACCGCAAAGTTCAACGCAACGTCCGTGAAGCACGGGCTGCAAACACGACTGTGAGAAAGGGCAAGTCTATGCTTGATGGCACCATAACACCCGAAGAAGAAGAGCTTTTCCGTCAGGCCGTTATGCTTGTCTGGCAGGAAGACAAATGTTCCACCAGCTTTATCCAGCGCAAAATGAGCATCGGCTACAACAAGGCATCGCGCCTCGTTGAACGCATGGAGGCGTTGGCAATCGTTTCTAAGGCCAATCACGTTGGTAAGCGAGAGGTGCGCGCGCCCGACGATCTTCGTAAAGCCTTGAACATCCGCCAGGAGATCACTGACATCGCAGGAGAAGAGGCAGCGCCCATCTTGCTCAATGCCATTGTCGAGGGGCTTCGCGCGTTGCCTGCGCTGGAAAATGCCGTTGAGGAAACGCGGTCAAAGATGGAACAGCAGGCCCGCAAGGGGCGCCCGAAGATGAAGGAGGACCCAGACTTTGAAGAGCAGAACAAAACGGCATACCGGGTAACTGCCGACGAGCTGCGCCAGTTCATCGAGCGCTTCGAACGCCTTGAGCTGGAAAAGAAAGACATCGCCGATCACCAGAAAGAGGTGATGGCCGAAGCCAAGGGCCGCGGCTACGACACCAAGGTCATGCGCAAGCTGATCGCCCTGCGCAAGCGCGACAAAGACGACATCGCCGAAGAAGAAGCGGTGATGGAAATGTACAAAGAAGCGCTGGGCATGGGCTGATCGATGACAGAGCGCATGACGGTCCAGCAACTCCACGCAGCGCAAGCCTCCGACAAGGGAGACCGGCGCCGCGTCCGGGGAACCGAACGCACCACAGTTGACGGGATCACCTTCGCCAGCAAGCGTGAGGCCAAGCGGTTCTCTGAACTGCGCCTTCTGGAGCGCGCTGGGCAGATCCGGGACCTGCGCTGTCAGGTGCCTTTCGATCTGCAGGGCGGCGCTGGGCCGGTCATGACCAAGGGCGGCGGCAAGGTCCGCCGGTATCTCGCTGATTTCGTCTATTTCGACGTGGCGCTGGGCGTTGAGGTGATCGAGGACGCCAAAGGTCATGACACAGACGTCTCAGAATTGAAGCGCGCGATCATGGCGGCCAATGGCCTGCCGGTCGTGCTGGTGTGAGGTGATCGCTATGGAAGACAAAAAGTGGCTTATGGCAGACTGCAACACACGATGCACGCGCGCCTATCTGAAAGCCCTGGCGCAAGAGGTGCCTGCCTCTTGTCGCGTTTCTCCCTACCCAGCGGCAAATAAGGCCGACCTCATCGCGTGGATTGAGAAATGTCGGCGGAACTATTGGGATCAGCAACAGACCAGCCATACGCTTTGGGGATCCGGCATGCCGCCCAAAGAAGGGCGAAAACGGCGCGTTGGTAGCAGTTTGTGCAAGATCACAGCGTCAGAGGTGAACGCATTCTTGCGCACGCTGCCGGAGGGGATCAGCTATGGGTAAGCGATCAGGTTTCAAGCGCCGTGACAAAGACACATACGACACATTTGATCGTCGCGCTGTAGATCGCCTGGCCCCGCATTTGCCCGCCAATGTGCGTTATTGGGAGCCGATGGCAGGCAAGGGTGACCTGGTGCGGGGACTAGCCGAGCACGGTCATGAATGCGTTGTCGCTACGGATCTTCTGCCACGCGCCGAAGGCATCTACAGGCTGGATGCGCTCCAAACCACCCGGGCTGATGTGGATGCCACGTGTGTCAGCCACATCATCACAAATCCGGTTTGGTCTCGTCCGCTCATGCACCAGCTGATCTGGCACTTCATGAATATGCGCCCAACCTGGCTGCTGTTTGACGCCGACTGGTTTCACACCTCTCAGGCCAGCATGGCCAAGAGCGCCGGTGTGCGTTCGGCCAGTGAATTGCGGAAGCATTGCGCCAAGGTGGTTTGCGTCGGACGCCTGCGTTGGATCGAGGGCACCACTATGTCTGGCAAAGACAACTGCGCCTGGCACCTGTTCGATATCAATCACAGCGGCCCCGCCGCCTTGATCGGGATGGACTGATGGCGAGCAAGCGGCGACAGCGGCGCAAAGAGCAGAGGCGCACCTGCGGAACGAAGCGCCCATACGAGACCGAAGAGGCAGCTTGGCACTCGGTTCGACACCTGCGGAAACAGCGGTCACCAAGCACCGTGCGTGCTGGATGCCTCAGGCCATATCGCTGCAAGTTCTGCGGCAGCTGGCATATCGGAAACAACAAGACGCGCGGCGCGATGCTGCGGTTCATTGAGCAAGCGACAGCGGGCTGAGGGGGTAAGAACGGATGAAGACCAAGGATACCGTTTGCATCGTCAACTCGGCCGGTGAAGCGCACATGATCAGCAGTGAACAGCATCGTAAGGCAGCTGGCCAATCATTCGGCTCGCGTGAGTGGCCGGGGCTCGATGCCGGCGCACGGGCGAAATTGGTCGCGGCGGCTGTACCATGGCAATGTGGATCAGATATCCCGGTTGCCCCCGCGCGGGGACCGATGCAGACCTATACCCCGCGTGAAACAGTCGTAACTGACGCTGGCGCGCATGTGTCGCGACGGTCGGGCTACATGGGGCGCGATGGCGCGCGTGTTGCGGACGTTTGGGACCAGATGGAAGTAGCAGCATACCGCAGCTATCAACGTTTGCTGGCTGATGCCAAAAAGAAGAAAAAGCCCAAAGACAAGTGGCCGGTCTATTCCGCTCCGTTCACGCCTGGGCAGGTGGCAGCCGCTCGCGGCTATCTGGCTTTGAAGGAAGCAGTGACTGGATCTGCCATGAAGTGTTCGCTTGCCGGCATGACCGGTGGCGGTGGCAGCGGAATGGTGGATAGAGAGGCCGCGCGCTTGCGCGATATCCGACGCTTGAGAATGTTGGAGCGCCGGATAGGGAGCAGGTTTGCCAAGACGCCCCAGCGCCCATCTCAGGAAGAAGGCAAGCGCCGCTCCATTACTGTACGCCGCCTGGTGGATCTGGTGGCGATCGATGGGTGGGATCTCAGCATGGTGCTTGAGCGTCACGGCTGGTCGAAGACAGGGAAGAACCGCAAGGCGCTGCAGACACAATTGGCTGCGGCTCTAGACAGGATGCAGGGGTATGATCTCGATGAACCACAATAGCTTGTTGACACCTAGGACCGCTGTAGGGCAATCTGTATATATCATCTACAGGTGCGCCCACGCGGGATACTGCGGCGGGCGCGCTTGCGTTTCAGGCCCTCGGAAAGCTATGGCCGGGGCGGCGCTGAATGGTGGGCATTTCGAAAAGTTGAGTGAAAACAGCTATTTACGGGTCCCTTCTGGGGGTTTCGCCGTATACGGGGCTGCGAGGGTCGACGTTTTCGGTCTGCTAAACCAAAATGAAAAGCCTAAACTAAACCACTAAACTAAACGAATTGGTGGATTTGGATGGGCCTCACAACGACAGAACTGGCTGACAAACTGTGCCTCTCAAAGGGGCGCATCTCTCAGTTGGTTAAGTCGAAAAAACTGATTGAAGGGCACGACTTCACAGGGTCTGGACGGCAGAGAAGGTTCAACCTTAACAACTGTATAGACACATTGCGGCATACACTGGATGTGTCGCAGGCCGTGGCGAACGGCGCCAAGACGACAGCGCAGATCGATGCGATTGCGTCGGGGCCTCCAAAGACCTCAACGCAGATGCCTCAAGATGAGGATCTGCCTAAACAAGCGACTGCGCGGCTAAACGAAATCCGCGTGAAGCGCGCGGAGTTGGATCTGCGGCGCTCGTTGCGTGAAGAACAGGTTGAAGAAGGTCGCTGGGTTGACGTTGACGAAGTACGGCGCGCGACACAGAAGCTGATCGGTCAGGAAGTGGCGGAGACAGAGGCATGGCTGAAAGATGCGGCGCGATTGATCGCTGACAAGAACGGCCTGAACTTCAAAGAAGTGCGCGCCGATCTCCGGGCCAGCTGGCGAAAGCAACGTGGCGACCGAGCCGATGCGTTGAAAAAGGCCGCGGCGGATGCTGAAATGAGTGAGCGGGAACAGCAAGGGAACTTCTGATTGGGATATCTGACATCGGCTGAAGCGGTGGTTGCTTCCGCCATGGCCGGAACGCTGATCCCACCGCCACCACCAGACATCACCCGTTGGTGTGAAGAAAATATTGAGTTTAACGACCGGTCCCCAATCCCCGGCAAATTCAATATCAAGCGGTTCGCGTTCCTGCGCGAGATCCACGAAACCCTTAGTCCAGAACATCCTTGCCGTGAGGTGACGGTGAAAGGTTCGGCTCAGTGGGGCAAGACGGTTTCGGTGATCCAACCAACGCTGGCGACTTGGCATGAATACACGCCGTTGGACAGTCTGGTGGTTCACCCGACAATCACTGCCGCTACCGAATGGGTAGATAATAAATGGATGCCGATGCGGCGCACGACTCCGGGTTTGCGCGAAGTTTTTGGTTCCGGCGCTGGTGGGAAGCAGCGTGACGCCAAATTCAATCAGGAGACTCTGGATCAAAACGGGTCTCTGAAGGTCGCTTCTGCGGGCTCGCCGGCCGACCTAACTGGCACCAGTCGCCGACTGGTCATCCTGGACGACCTCGCCAAGTTTAAAATGACGGATAAGGGCGATCCGGAGGCGTTGGCTGAAAGTCGTGCATCCGGGTTTGAGGACGCCAAGATGGCGCGGGTTTCGACCCCGCTCCTGAAAGGCACATGCCGCATTTCGCGCGCGTTCGATCGCTCTGATCAGAGATACTACAATCTACCTTGCCCATGCTGTGGGAAGCCGTTTGTTCTGACCTGGGAAAACTTCCTTGAGAACATCGACCCAACGAACCTTTACGACGCGCATTTCACTTGCCCGTCCTGTTCCGAAGAGATCCGGCATCACCAGAAAGAGCAAATGGTGGAAAAAGGCTTTTGGCAGGCGACCAATCCGGGTGGTGATCATCCGGGCTTCTTTCTCTGGCGCGCCTATGCGCCCCAACGAGATTGGGCATCGATTGCGGTTGATTACGCTAAGGCGATGGGGTGGGGTAAGGTTGAGACCACCAACGAGACAAGGACCCGCAAGGATCGTTCTGACCAGGTCGAGGCTGAGACCGAGCAGACCTTTTTTAACGATGTGTTGGGCCTTGAATATGAGCTGGCGACCGATGCACCAGACTGGGAAGCGCTGAAGAAACGGGCTGAAGCGCATGACCCAGAAACGGGCCAGCTGCCGCTGGATCTCAACATCCTGCCAGCACGCGAATTTTTGTTTACTGCAGGTGTGGATTGTCAGGATGACCGGATTGAGGTTGCTCTGAAGGCGTTCGGTCGAAACCGGTGGCGCCACACGGTCAACTACTTGGTCATTCCGCACCACATAGGTTCCGCTGAAGGACGGGAAGCTCTCGATGCTTTGCTATCTCAGGGCTTCCGGACAGAACGAAGCCTTCGCGTTCAGATCGATATGCTTGCGATCGACGGTGGCGCGTTCACCGATGACGTTTGGAGTTGGGCGAAAACGCATCCGTGGCGCCGGGTGATTGTGGTTAAAGGGGCGTCTGGTGAAACCGGGCCCATCATAGCGCCAATGAAGTTTGAGCGGCGTAAGGATGGCAAAGCGCGACGACGTCAAAAACGCGGCTTCATCCTGAATGTGAGCCAGATGAAAGGCCAGTTTTACACTTGGCTTAAGAAGGACCACCCCAGCCAGCGTGGCTATTGCAGCTTCGCAGCGGGCTTAGATGACTTCTACTTTGAAGGCATCACCTCGGAGCATTGCGTACTGACGCGCCAGCGTTCGGGAACAGTCACTAGCAAGTGGGAGCTTGTTGATCCAACGGTGAGAAATGAACCGCTGGATTGTGAAAACTATGCCGAAGCAGCCGCCCGCCGGAAGGGCTGGGATTCGTTGACAGACAATCAATGGGACGCCTTGGAGATCAAGCGTGGCGCGCCAGGCGATCCGGACGACGATCCCGAAGCAGTAGCGGATGAAAATGAGCCAGTTGGTCAGGACAACGAGCCTTTTCAGAAGCCTCTGAGCAAACCGGCGAAGCCAAAAAAGAAGAAAATCAATCGTTTCAACGAGGTGCTAAATGGCCGATGAAGCAACACTGAGCGCCCGCCTGACTGAGGCAGAAACCGCACTTCACAAACTGATGATGGGGTCTTTAATTGTGGAGGTCGAGTATGAAGGGCACCGCACAAAGTTCAAATCCACGGATGAGCAGAAACTGCGGTCCTACATTCGCGACTTGAAGCAGCAACTGGGGCAACCTGTTGCTGCCCGGTCCCGGGCGGTGCGCTTCTGATGGGGGTGCCGATCATCAGTAACAAAGCCCGCAAGGCTAAGGCGAACGCAGGCCGAACCGGGTTCCTTGGCGCAGGGTCGTCCTATGTGGCGGGAGATAGCAGCGCGGATTCCATGTCGTCGTTTCATCCGGCCCAAAAATCTGCGGATGCAGAGGTCTTGCCGGCACGGGACAAGGTCACAGCTAGGGCGCGCGACCTTGCGCGAAACAACGGTTGGGCTGCGGGCGGAATCAACAAGGAAGTTGACAGCATCATCGGTGCCAACTTTCGACCGATCTTGAAGCCCGACTGGAAGGCGCTGGGGCTTTCTGAGGAATGGGCGTCTGAGTTCAAGGAGCGAGCGGAGGCTGATTGGCGGGCTTATGCTGATGACCCGCGCAAATTTGCTGACGTTACACGGTCACAAACTGTCAGTGCGATGTTTGGCTTGGGCTATCGGACCTTCTGCATCGAAGGCGAAGCTCTTGGGGTTGTCAGCTGGATGCCGAACCGGCTAACCCACACTGCGCTGCGCGTCGTGGATCCGGACCTGATGTCCAACCCAGATGGCCAGCCAGATAGCCCGCGGCTGCGTAGCGGCGTCGTGCTGAACAAGTATGGCGCTGCAACACATTATTGGTTCCGGCAGGCGCATCCTAACAACGGCCTGAGCTACAGCGAGGGGGAAGAGTTCCAGTGGAAACGCATTCCTCGTGAAAAGCGCTTCGGTCGGCCGGTGGTTCTGCACCACTTTGACAAAACTCGCGACGGCCAGACACGCGGCATATCCAGACTGGCGCCGATCATCGAGAAGCTGAAGATGGAAGACCACTATTCGAAAGTGGAGCTTCAGGCGGCGGTGCTTAACGCGGTGTTGGCTGCGTTTATCAAGTCGCCAATGGGGCCAAATGTGCTGGATGAACTGATCGAAGCAGGTGGCGATGAAGGCGACAACACGCTGTTTGACAGCTTTGCACGGATGAACACCAGTCGGAGTGATCATTACGGCGACAGCGGGATTAAGGTGGGTGGCGCACGCGTCACGACACTTTATCCCAACGATGAAATCGGGATGCTGAATACGGCGCGCCCAGCGGCGCAATTTGCGGACTTCGAAGGTGCAGTTTTACGCAACATCGCCTCGGGCCTGGGCATTTCTTACGAACAGCTGGCGTCCGATTGGTCGAAGACGAACTACTCAAGCGCGCGGGCTGCAATGATCGAAATCTGGCGTAGCTGGACCGCCCGCCGCATCTCCTTTGCGCAGGGTTTCTGCCAACCATTTTTCATGGCGTGGCTCGAAGAAAAGGTGATGAACGGGCATTATCAACTGCCTCGGAACGCACCTGATTTTCGCGAGAACTGGCTGTTTTATTCTCGCGCCAAATGGGTCGGCCCGGGCCGTGGGTTTGTTGATCCGGTGAAGGAGGCGCAGGCTTCGGCGATGCGCGTCGCTCTGGGGCTTTCAACACTGGAAGACGAAGCGGCCGAACTGACCGGCAGCGATTTCAAAGAGAACATCGCCCAGATCAAGCGCGAAATGTCCGACATGCCTAAAGACTGCCTGCACCCGATGCAGGAAAGTTTCGCGAAACTTATCGGCCACAATGGTGGCCCGTCGATCCAAGACGAGGATTAACCACATGTCGATGCCGGAAATTGCGTCGCGGGTGTTTCACACCCCGCTACTGGTAACGCCTGCCAAGGCCAAAAGTTTTGTTGCAGGCCTTGGGCCTCGGATTCTTGGGGTCAGTGAGGTTGCGTTTCAAAGTGACGTTGAACCCGTCGCGACCCCGTCAGCTGCAAAACCGTTCGCCTCAATTCTCGATGGCCGGCTAAGCCACGAGATCCGGATGGGGGAACGTGACGGGTACGCACTGCGCGATGGGGTTGCACTTATCGCTGTCGCTGGTTCGCTGGTGCATCGCGGTGCCTGGGTTGGGAGTTCGTCGGGGCAGGTCAGCTATGAAGGGGTGTCGGCTCAGATCGAGGCGGCTTGTATGGATCATCGCGTGAAGTCGATCGCTTTGGAAATCGATAGCCACGGCGGCGAAGTTGCTGGCTTGTTTTCCCTCGCAAAGCAGATCCGCAAAGCGCGGACTTCCAAGAAGGTCTTTGCCTTTGTCGCGGACCATGCTTTTTCGGCCGGCTATGCCATCGCGGCTCAGGCCGATCGGATCATCATGCCGGAAGCTGGAGGGGTTGGTTCAATCGGGGTCATCTGCCTGCACGCAGATCACAGCCAGCAGCTGAGCGATGCCGGAATCAACGTAACGGTGATCAGTGCCGGTGAACGAAAGGCGGACGGCAACCCATATGAGCCTCTGCCCGATGATGTGCGTTCGTCGCTGGAAGGCGAGATGCAGCAGCTCCGCCAGATCTTTGCCGAGAATGTCGCCGCTGGCCGAAACGGCGCGATCGATCTTGAGGGTGTTCTGTCGACTGAAGCCGCCACCTACCTCGGCGCCGAGGCGGTGAAGGTTGGGCTGGCCGATGAAGTTGCTGAGCCGGCGGAGGCCTTCGAAGAGTTCATTTCAGAAACCAACGGGCGCAGCGGTCTTGTTGCCCCTTTCGCTAGCAACCAGGAGACAAAACCTATGTCCAAGACTGCAAAAACGACCAATCCGAGCGCTGAAGAACAGGCTACCGATCAGATTGACGAAACCACTGGTGCCGGTGACGAAGCCCCAGCGGCTGGTGATGATACTCCCGCACCGGCGGCCGAAACGAACAGCACCCCGAGCGCTTCTGTGCAGACACCGGCAGCGGATGCCGCAAAGGACGAACACGACCGGGTTATGGGCATTCTGACCTGCGCCGAGGCAGAGGGCAAAGAAGAGCTGGCTCGCAGCCTGGCAGGTGATCGCTCGATGTCCTTGGAACAGGCCAAGAAACATCTGGCGGCTGCAGCTTCGGCCGCGCCTCAGCGCCAGTTGAGCGCGGAAATGGAAGACGATGACGCCGATCTCGATACCTCGGCCGGAGCAGTGGCCCCTGCGAACCTTGCAGCGGATGCGGTTAAAGCCCTGATCCACGACTAACCGCCGCCCGAACAGTAACGGCACCCCAAATCCTATTCATGGAGAGTGAGAAATGACCACTTTGACTGAAGGCAAAACCCCCGGCGATTGGCTGATGTTTGAAGAGGATTCGCGTTACAGCCGCGACCTCAAGACCATCGCTTCTGGCGCCAAATACAGCTCCGGCACGGTGCTGGGCGAAATCTCTGCAAATGAAAAGCTGACCGCTTGTGATCCGGCTGCAGCAGACGGCAGCGAAGTGGCTGTTGCCATTTTGCTGAACGACGTTGATGCATCTGCTGCCGATGTTCAAGCCGTTGTGATTACCAGCCACGCGCGGGTTCGCCGCTTAGGTCTGACCTTTGCGGAGGGCATCAGCAATCAGGCGCAGCGTGACGCTGCGATGGCCCAGCTGTCGGCGCGGGGCATCAAACAGATCTGATCGACGACTTTTCGTCAAATCCAATCCTAGAAGAAGGGACGTCCTATGACACACATGGACATTTTTGGTAACGACGCATTTCGAGCGTCCGAGCTTTCCGCGGCAATTCGCCTGTTTCCCAATGCATGGGGCCTTATTGGCTCGATGGGGCTTTTCAAATCGAAAGGTATCCGCGGGAAGAAGTTTGAAGTAGAGCTTCACAATGGTGTGCTTCAGCTGGTTCAATCCTCCGAACGTGGTACTGCCCTTCCGGGCCTTGCTCGCGGAAAACGTCAGTTGAAAGACTTTCGCACCGAGCGTTTCGGTGCATCCAGCCGGATCACCGCTGATGACATCGACAGCATTCGCGCATTCGGCTCGGAAACCGAATTGAAGCAAGTCATGGTGGAAGTGGCAGAGCGCCAACGGGATTTGCGTGGCAGCCTTGACATCACAAAGGAATATCTGCGCGCAGGGGCCTTGCGAGGCATCGTTCGCGACGCTGATGGCTCGGACATCGTGAACCTGTTCGACGAATTTGAGGTCACGCAGAAGTCCGTTGACTTTACTCTTGGCACCGGCTCAACCGATCTGGCCGAAAAGTGTCGTGAAGTGACCCGTCACATCAAGTTGAATTTGATGGGCGATGTGATGACGAAAATCGTCGCACTCTGCCATCCGGTCTTCATCGATCGTCTGATGGGGCATGCGGATTTCCGGGCGCGGTATGACAAGTTCCGCAATGATACTGGCAAAGATCCGTTGCGTGACGATGCAAGTGACGGTTTCGAATTCCAGGGCATCTACTTCAAGGAATACCTGGGCGAGGCCAGTGTACCACAAGAAGATGGGACCTCGATCACACGGTCATTTGTTCCGAGCGGCGAAGCGATGGTTTTCCCCGTAGGCACTCGTCAGACGTTCCATGACTTTGATGGCTCGGCCGACTACATGGGGATGGTGAACCAGAAAGGGCAACCGTTCTATTCCGCTGTCTTCCCGGACAAACAGCAGGATCGGTTCGTGGACGTTGAAGCGATGATGCAAACCCTTCCTATGTGCCTGCGCCCAGGCGTCTTGGTCCGCATTCACTCTTCGAACTAACGCCACCTCAAATTGAAAGATACCAGAGGGCGCCTGCGGGCGCCCTTGGTGTTTCGGAACCAAAATTGGAGAGAGACGATGAAGAAGATCATTGTTGATGAAGAAGTTGAGCTGAAGCTGGACGAGTCCAGCAAGCGGACCTTTCCCCAAAAATGGACTGGGGAGGTGTCGGATGACGAATATACCGCTCTGAAAAAAACGGGCAAAGTGCGGCTGGCACCGAAACCGAAGGCGACCCAAGAAATCGCCACCAAGAAAACTGCGAAAAAGGCCTCAGGTCAAAATGGCGGTTCGAACGACGGCGCTGGGGATGGCGACGGCACCGGCGACAACTCGAACGACGGTTCGCAAGACTGATCTATGGATCAGATCCAGGTTATAGAAAACAGCTTCCTGCACTTCGGTCGGGAAGCTGTTTTTGATCCCGAAGGTATCAATGAGACGATCCTTCTGATCCCCGCAAAAGGGGATGAGGTGGGCAGTTTCGCGACGATGGAAGTCGCCGCACCAGGTACGTTGTTTGAAATTCAGGCCAGCAAGTGGCGCGCGCTTGGAATGGCGAAGCCAGTCTTCGTCATCGATGGAGAACGGCGCCAAGTCCAAGGCACTCCAAAGGCGAAAGATTCACGGCGACTGGTTTTGATCTTGGACAGTCAGAAGGTCACCACCCCTTGAAACTCACTGCAGCGCTTTTGGGCAATCTCGAAGAGTATATGGCTGAAGAGTTGGCTGATGCCGAATGGGCGGTTTCGCATGCGGTTCGTGAAGGCGCTGAGGATGTGGTTTTCGATCTGCGTGCCGATGTTGTGGCGGGTGGCCTCGGCTCTCGATTGGCCCGAACCTGGCATGCCAAGCACTACCCGGAAAATCAAAACTCGCTTGGCGCGGCCTCGGTGATCGACACCAAGTCTGAAAAGCTGATCAAGGTATTTGACCAGGGCGCAACCATCAAATCGACCGGTGGTGCTTGGATCGCGGTTCCGACTGAACATGCTCCCAAGTTTGTTGGCCGGGGAAAAAAGCGGATTTCGCCAGAGAACTTTCCAGAACACCAGTATGGTCGACTGCGGTTTGTCCCGCGGACAAACGGGCCCTCATTGCTGGTGGTTGATAATCAGCGCAAACGCGCCGGGAAACGCGGCGGATACACGCTGTCTCACAGCAAGAGGGCGCTCAAAACAGGTTACGGTCTGTCGACGGTGATCATGTTCTTCCTCTACCCGCAGGTGCGACTGAAGAAGCGCTTGAATGTAACCCGCGTTTTGGGCGGCGCCGAAGGCAAAATCCTGCGCCGGTTGGATGCGAATTTCCGGATGCGGGATAGCCGAGGGCGCAAATGAAAACCAAACACGAACTGATTGCGGGCGCAATTGTTGCGGCCGCTCAAACCGCCGGGATCACCAGCGTGAGCCGCGATGACCCATTGCCGCAGGATTGCCCGGAAGAAGGCATTGCAAACTTCGTATTCGATGGCCCGCGGAAGATCGGTGACCGGCTCGGGGATGACGTCCGCGAGATCTCAAGGACCTGCCAGATTGAGTTGGTGGTGATGGGAGAGACACAGGCCCAACGCATTGAACGGTATGAAGCAGCACTGATTGGATATGGCCAGTTGCTGGCAGATCTGGATCTGGCCTCGATCGGGGTGGATCACATGGAAATTGGCGAACCGGTCGAGCCTGACGTGATCGCGATGGCCGGCGCCTCTTTGCTGCGCGGTGCGGTGATCCCGATCGAACTTCTTTACGAAACATCCAACAATCCAATGGAGACAGCACCATGAGCAACGCTCGCAATGACAACGTTCTGCTGCAGTCGCGGATCCAGGCGGCCTACGGCGCTGCCGAGGCCGCGGCCGAGGGCGCCTACCGCCACCTGCCGTTCTATGAATACGGCATCACTGCGTCCGAGGATCTGGGCAAAGATGATGCGATCCAGGGCGATCACTTCAGTGGTGACATCACGTCTGGTCTGGTTGCTGTCGCAGGCAATCTGGTTGTGCCGACTGGCCTGCAGTCCATTGGCTGGCATCTGGCCATGCTGTTTGGCGACCCGGTGACCGTCGATAATACCGGCACCTACACACACACCTTCAGCCCGGCCGCGGTTCCGACCAACCGTTTCTTGACCATGTGCAAGAGTCACCGCGACATCAATCAGCACTTTGTGGCTGACAGCTTGGTTTACACCGGTCTGGAAATCTCCGGCAAAAAGGACAATCAGCGTGCCCGTACCACCTTCATGCTTACTGGTCGCCAGGAAGAGAAGGCCGGTGCTGCGCGCGATACGACACCCGTCGCCTGGGCCAACGATCTTGTGCCCGTTGGCTTCAAGGGCCTGGTCAAGATCGACGGCGCTCCTGCTGCTGCCATCACCAGCCTGTCTGGCAAGATGGCGATGGACGCTGAGGCCGACCAGGAAGAGATGAATGGCTTGCCAACTGCTGCCGGTGTAGACCGTGGTGAATGGCAGGGGGATGGCAGCGTTGGGACCCGGTTCCGCGACAGCTCGTTCTATGACTTGGCGGTCGATGGCACTCTGGTTGATCTGTCGCTGGAGTACACGCTCAGCAACGGCTGGTCCATCGTCTACAAGTTCTTCAAGGCGCGCCTGGAGCGGTCAAGCCCGAATATCTCTGGCCGTGGGATCCTGAACGCTGACTTTAACTGGCAGATCGGACGCCCTGCGCCTGGTCAGGTCCCGTTCAATGTCGTTCTGACCAACGATGTTGCGGCCTACGCGAACCCGACCTGATCCAGATGGTTGTCAAAATCTCTCGTGCGCTCCTGGGGCAGGAGCGCACTATCTCCCTTGGCTATGAGATTCAGTTCCAGTTCAAGGGTTTCACTTTCGCCGACTACAAAGAGGCTGAGGCCTGGGCCCATCGATCAGCTCGCGATGGTTTGACCAAAGAGCAGACAGCAGCTTTGGCCGGGGCAGAGCTTGAAGAGCTTGGCGATGAGTTCAAGGACCGGTTGGCTGGCCTGGCGCAAGAGATGCTGCTGGATCGCCTGGTGTCGCAGTTCTGCACTGGTTGGGTTGGCATCGAAGTCTATGAGGGTGACGACCCGGAGAAGTCAAAACCGCTGCCTTTCAACATTGAAAATTGGACCATGGTCAAAGCGGCCATGCCGATGCTGTTGGATCGCCTCTTTGTTCAGCTTCAAAGCCCGATGGCCATGGTGACCTTGGAGGGAAACGGGTCCGCGCCTTCGCCAAATTTGTAGCTGGGGGCGGCCTTGGCCGGTGCCGTGATTGCGCGGGATTGGACAAGGCATTCACCTGCGCGCGTTTTGGTGGCGAAGGCGCTTGCCCGCAAGAACAACAGCGACCCCGCTCGATCGAGGGCCGCACCTTTGTTGAGTTGATGCCCATGCTCAACGGTCAGATCCGTGCCGGCATGGGGTTTGTTGGTTTCGACATCCCAGCCTGCCTGGAGTTTCTGGAACTGTCAGGCGTGCCGCGTCGCGTTGCCGCCATGCTGCTTCCGTTCTGGGAGCAGGGATTCACCGAACACTTTGAAGAGACCCGAAAGGACGGAGAAAAGTGAGCCGCAGATCGCGCGAATATACGATCCGTCTTTCCGCGCAAGGGGAGCGGAAACTCAAAGAAGCCCTCAAGGGCCTTGGCAAAGACGGCGAAAAGGCACTGAAGCAGATCGAGCGTGGATCTAAGCCTGCGTCACATGGGTTGAAGATGATCGACAGGGCGTCGCGTGGTGCAGGTGCAGGGCTTTCAGCCCTGGCCAGCACGGCGCCTGCTGTTCAGGGGCTGGCACGCGCTTTGGGCGCCACAGCGATTGTCACTGGCGTGGTCTCTATCGGCACCGCTTCGATCAACTCCGCAAAGCTGTTTCAGGCGTCGATGAAGCGCGTTCAGGGCGTCATGCGGGCAACCGAAGCCCAAATGGCACAGCTGGAAGCCAAGGCCCGCGATGCGGGAGCGACAACCAGCTTCCGCGCCTCTGAGGCGGCTGACGCCATCGAAATGCTGGCCAAAAACGGGCTCAAATATCAGGACGTGATGGATGGCGCGCTGGACGCCACATTGTCACTTGCTGCAGCACTTGGGGCTGATCTTGCGCCGTCCGCTGATTTGATCACCGACTTGATGGCCCAGTTTGGTCTCAAAGCCGGCGATCTGACGGAAGTTGTGGATCTCGTGACCGGCGCGGCGTTGAACTCAAAGTTTGGGTTTGACGATTTCCGGCTTGCGATCGGGCAGGCTGGCGGCGTTGCTGGCAAATCGGGTGTAGAGATCCAGGACTTCCTGACCGGCTTGGCGGCTACATCCTCTGCCTTTGCGTCCGGACAAGATGCCGGCACAAGCTTCAAGACGTTTCTGATGCGCCTAACGCCTGAAAGCAAACAGGCTGCTGAGGCTATGGCCAACCTTGGTCTAGAGTTCTTCGACGCCCGCGGCAACATGAAGGACCTTGCCTCAATCTCCGAAGAGTTGCGCGAAGGCGTCGAAGGATTGTCTGAGCAGGCGCGCAATGAAGCCTTGAAAAAGATCTTTGGAACCGATGCCATCCGCACCGCGCTGCTGTTGGCCGAACAAGGGGCCGAAGGGATCCGCGATCTTGGGTCAGCTATTCAGGAGGTATCTGCCCAGGAGCAGGCCGACATCCGTCTGTTAGGATTGGAAGGGGCACTCAAAGAGCTGGCGAGCGCGTGGGAGTCCTTGCAACTGACCATGGCCGACGCTGGTGGGTTGGACGTTGCGGAAAACGCCATCCGGCGCCTGACGGATATCATTCGTTTCCTGAATGAGAACTTCGACGAGATCAACGAAGTGGTTGAACGCGTCGCGAACGCTCTGACTGTCGTTCTGGTTGGCCGCGGGATCAACTATGCCACCGCCCGAGCGGCCGCTATGGGGGCTGCTTACATCGAACTCGCACAGTCGGTCGGCACGGCCGGTAAATCAGCCGGCGCCGCGGGTGTTGCGATGAGCCGGCTTGGTGTTGCGGCGCGGGCGCTGCCAGCCTTGTTGGGTGGCCCAGCAGGGATAATCCTGACCGCTGGGGCGCTGGCCTCTCTGGCCATCAATCTCGACCAGACAGAGGACAATCTGAAAGACGCCCATGCGGCCTCTCAGAACTCGGTCACGGCGTTGGATCTATACCGCGAAGCGACCAAGAAAGCGGGCGATGAGCAGGCCAAGTTTGGCGGGAAGATCGACAAAGCTACGAGGGCGATGCTCACCCAATCGAGGGTCAACATGCAGGACGCTCTCGATGATCTTGAGGAATCATACAAGCAGCTGAACGAGAGCCTGACGGGTAAAGGTATCCTGCGTCCGGAGCGCGGCGAGGCGTTTGTTGATGCTTTGTTCAAAGCCGCCAGGGAAGAATTTAAACGCACTGGGGGCCTAAACGTTCCGATCCGATTGGATCCGGAAACGAGCAAACCCGAGCGGCTCGGCGCGGTCTTTCAAAAGATTACAGATTTGATGCACGGCGCCAAAACGGATCCAAAGCTTTTCACAGATCTGTCCGACTACCTGAAGTCTTTGGGCGGCGTTGGACAGGAAACCGTCGACGCGTTGGCTGATTATCGGGAAGCCCTCGCCAGCGGTGACAACGGTGCCATTGAGGAGGCGCGGCGCGGGCTGGTGGATATCGCCCAAGCAAGCGGAGAGTTTCAGGACATTCTGGAAGACATCGCAAACGCCAATAAGCCAGAAAAGCTGGCGGAAGGAATGGCCGATCTGGTGCTGCACTTGCGCCGCGCCGCGATTGCTGGGGATGTTCTGCGCGGTAATGTGGGGGATGCGTATCGCGCGCTGTTGGAGCCACTGGCGGACAACATCACGCAGCAAGAAATCTTGAACGCCGCGCTGGAAGGAAACTGGGAACTTGCTAGCGAACTTGCCCAGCAAAACCTGAACCCGTTCCAATCGATCACTGACGGTGCGAAGGAAGCCGCAGGAGAGACCGATAAGGTTAATCGAAGTCTGGCAGAGCAATACCGGCTCTATGGAGAAGGCAGGCAGGGTAGCAAGGCAGTTGACGAATATCGCCAAAAGACTTCCGCAGCCAAACGTAAGGAATTGGTCGATGTCGCTGACGGAGGCCTAAGATCTCTGATCCGCTTGGCGGAAGGGACCGCGGGCGGCCGCGGCTACAACACGACGCTGGATTATGGACGATGGACCGGCGGGCCACGCAATCTAACCGGCTTGACCCTAAACGAGATCATTGCGCTTCAGGGTCAGATGTTGGCGAACCCCGAGAATCGGGCCCTATACGGCAACGGGCGGGGCAGTTCGGCGTTGGGCGCGTATCAGATCACCCGCCAAACTCTCACAGACTACCTGATGCCTTCGCTTGGCCTCAATGGCGATGAGCTGTTTGATGAGAAGTTGCAGGACCGTATGGCCGATCAGCTTATCCGTCGCCGGGAAAACCAGGGCGTGGCAGGTTTGCAAAATGAATGGCAGGGCCTGTTACGGGTGCCAGACCACATCATCCAAGCTGCGCGGGTAAACACACCTCTGACCACGGTGGATCCTGAGGTAACGAAAACCCAACAACAGGCACAGGAAGATCGTGCAGACGCGCTACAAAGAGAGCGCGATTTGATCGCTGACCTGATGGCCACCGGCAGTGAGCGCGCCGCACAGCTTGAGTTTGAGGCGGAGCTGGTCGGAAAGACCACCGAAGAACAGACCCGATTGCGCTTTATTTTCGACGCTTTGAATGAGGCCAAGCGTCAGGGCATCGATGTTGACCGCCAGACCATTTCTACTGGGGAAACTCTTCGCCAGGTGATTGAGCGTCAGGCCTTAGCTATTGCGAAGCGCACTGCCGAAGAAGAACGTGGACAAGTGGCGCAGCAAAATGCTGAGCAGCAGCTGGGTAACACGCGCTCTGCGGTAGACTCGGCATTCAACAAGATCATCGATGCGCCGCAGAAAATTGGCGAGGTCTTTGCCGATCTTCTGGATGATCTGCGCCGCCGTTTGCTTCAACTGGCGTTTGATCCGCTGCTGGAGCAGTTGGCGCAGACCATCAACAACATCTTTTCCCCAAGTAATGGCGGCGGTGCAGCCACTTTCATTAGCGGCATGCTGGGATTCAGCGACGGTGGGCGTTTGCCGAAACGGGCTGGCGGTGGCGGCTTCGATGCGCCCCGGGCTGCTGGGCGGTTGCAGGGGTTCGGTAGCAAGACACAGGACAATTTGCTGTTCTGGGGCTCACGGGATGAATTCATGATGAGAGCGGCGGCGGTGGACTACTACGGCGCCGATTTCATGGAACAGCTCAACAAAATGCAGGTTCCGCGCTTCGCAACGGGTGGGGCGCTGGGCGGTCGGGTCGCCCCCACTGCGCCCGCGCCGTCGTCCTCAGCGGCCCCATTGATCGGTGAGTTGAAGGTAGTCGTGGATCCAGAGGATGGCCGTTCCCCCGAAGAACAGGGTGCGGCAGTTGTCGAGGCAATTGTTAACGGCCTGCCTGGAGCAATTGACGAACGGCTGATGTTCCACGCCCGCGCCGATGGGATCATTGGTCAGAAGTTCAAAACTAAGGGAGGATACTGATGCCGACGACATTTGATCCACCTAAGCGGCCCAGCACGAGGGGTTTTCGGATCAAGGAAGCATCGGCACGGCAACGCGTGATGCTTGAAGGGGGGTATTCCCAGCGGGCTGCTGTAGGGCCGCACCCGACTGCTGTGTCGGGCAAGATCACATTCGCAAATCTGACCGTCGCAGAGAAAGAGGAAATTGTTTCCTTCCTGCGCGACCGGCGCGGTGTCGAAGCTTTCTTTTTCCAATTGCCGAGTGAGATGCAGCCGCGGCTCTGGACTTGCGCCGAATGGGACATCGCCCCTGAAAAAAACAAAGTGGATTGGCGGGTCAGTATGACCCTAACTGAAGAGTTTGATCTGAGCTGATGCAAAACGTTGACGAAAGAATCCAGCGAGAACACGAAGGCTTCGTTGCGACCGAGGACATCGAACTTTACACAGTCGATGCCACTGCTTTTGGTGGCGGGCAGTACCATTTTACACCCGCTCCTGTGTTGGCCGACGATGGCAGCCGGGTGGCTCCAACATTCGGTGGGATCACCTACACCGTTGTGCCGATGGAGTCGGAGGGCTGGGATTGGAGTTCAGGTGAGCTGCCAAAACCTTTGGTCCGGTTCCACATCGCCCAAGAGGTTGGAAATCTGGATTCCCGGGTTGCTGCATTGTTTGCCTTGTTGGAGCAGTTCGATGACCTTGTGGGCGCCAAGGCATACCGGACCATCACGAAACGTCGGTTCTTAGATGATGGATCAGATCCTGATCCCAGCGCGCACATGGGCGTAGAGGTCTATGAAATTGTCCAGAAGGCGGCGCAGCAGCCGACACTGTTGGAGATGCGCCTGTCGAGCGCGCTGGATGTTGAAGGTGTGATGCTGCCGGCGGGTCAGATCTTGTCACGCTGCCGGTTTCGTTATCGGGTGCCTGACGGACAGGGCGGGTTCAGCATGCGCAGTTGCCAGTACGCCGGCGCGTCAATGTTCGATGCGCAAGGCAATCCGGTTGCAGATCCAGCGCTGGATCGCTGCGGTAAGCAGCTCTCCGATTGTCGATTGCGGTTCGGGGAAACGGAAACCCTGCCTTTCGGGGGCTTCCCGGGCGCTGGCCGGATCGGCGTTACCTGATGCTGCCTGATTTCTATCGTCATCCAGTGGCGCCGTTCTCCGCAGAGATACTGGCCGAAGCGGGGGCACACGCGGCCGCTGAATCGCCTCGGGAATCCTGCGGCTTGGTTCGGGCCGGCTGCTATGTCCCATGCAAAAACCGCTCGGACACCCCCGAGGTTGAGTTTGTCATTGGTCAGGAGGAGATGGCTGAAGCTGTTCTGGCGGGTGACCTAGAGGGCATCATCCATTCGCATCCTGGCGGCCCTTGGCGGCCTAGTCAGCATGACGCAACTGCTCAGATCGCGACTGGCGTTCCATGGGCAATCTTGGTTCCGGGTGAAACCGGGGCGGAGCTGGCTTGTCATTGGGGTACTCAACGCCCACCGGTTTTTGATGAGGCCGGGCATCATGTCCCGCGCCGCTTCAAGCACCAGATCGCGGACTGCTACAGTCTGATGGAAGACTATTTTTCGCAGGAGTGCGGCCTCAGCTTACCCAAGGTGGCGCGTGAGTGGGGCTGGTGGAAGAAGGGGCAAACCCTCTATCTGGATCATCTGCAGGAATCTGGGTTTGAGGTGATTTCACGCGATCCCAGCGAATACGCATCGATCGCGCGACCACGCGATGCGTTCCTGATGCAGCTTCAATCGCCTGCCACACCGAACCACGCCGGCGTCTATCTTGGAAACGGCATTTGTCTGGATCACATGTTTCGGGAGCTATCGCGGACTTCCGCGATCCAGCCCCGTTTCAACGAAATCACCCATTGGCTGAGACACAAAAACCTATGATCAGAACCGTTCATCTGCACGGTGCGTTGGGACAATCCTTCGCGCCAAGTTACCGTATTGATGTGAGCAGCTGTGCCGAGGCAATTCGTGCTCTGTGCGCCATGGTGCCCGACTTTCAGGCGGCACTCAGTGAAGGTGCTTACCGGCTGTATCGAGGCGCTGAGAGCAAGGACAGCCAAACGGCTGAGGATGAACTCCACTTTGGTTTGTCCGACGACGTTTCTGAAATCCACCTGGTGCCAGTTGCTGCAGGCGCCAAGGACGATGGGATTGGTAAGATCATCTTGGGAACGATCTTGATTGCGGCGGCATTTGTTATTCCGGGCAGCGCAGCGATTTTCGGTCAATCTGTTGGGGCGATGGTAGGGCAGGCAGGTGTTGCTATGGTGCTGGGTGGCGTGGTCAGCCTTTTGTCGCCCGATCCGCCGGCCCTTGGAGACCAGGAACGCTCGGAACTGTTCTCGGGCTCGGTCAATAGGGCCACCCCGGGAGCCGGTATTCCTGTTGTTTTTGGTGAGTACGAAGCGCCCATCAAGATCATTTCCACAGCCATTCACCTCGAAGACATGGCCGAGATTGGGCAGCCGCACGATAAAACCGGGGTATTCGGTTTTGCGTCTGGTATCACTGGGGAGTTTTCTCCATGGGTGTAGTCTCCCCGGTAACCGGCAGAAAGAAAGGCGGCGGCGGCGGTAAGGTCGTTGAAGACAACCTGTTGACTGACTCCACGGCCTACATCCTGGGTCTAGTCAGTGAGGGGGAGATCGAGGGGCTCGCGAATTCCGACGATCCAGAACAGTGCATTTTTCTGGACGATGTTCCTCTGAGAAACGCAGATGGCAGCTACAACTTTGAAGGCATCTCTTGGGCCTTCTACACCGGAACCGCAACGCAACCTGCAATGCCTGGGTTTGCGGCTGTCCGCAACGAAGTTGGCGTCAATGCGAAAGTAGAGCAGGCCAACCCGATCGAGCGCACGGTTACGACCGCTGAAATCGACGCAGTTTCTGTGAAAGTTTCGACACCCGCCATGATGCGGCTGACCAGCAAGGGGGACCGGCTGGAAAGCGAGGTTGCCTTCCGCATTGAAATGCAGGTCGGGGCGGCGGCTGCAGTCACTGTGAAATCTGACATCATCAGCGGTAAAACGACCTCGGGATATCAGCGGGGCTACCGGATCGAACTTCCGCAAGAACGCCCGGTGACCATCCGAGTTGTCCGGGAAACTCCAGACGCGGAGAATGAAAATACTCAAAACGCGATCTATTTCGCATCGCTCACTGAAATTGTGGATGCAAAGCTGTCCTACCCTCATTGTGCGCTTCTGGGGTTAGCGGTTCCGGCCAAAGCTGTCGGCGGGTCAGTGCAGAAGATCACCGTCAAAGTTCGCGGTATGAAGTGCCTGATTCCGTCGAACTATGATCCGGTTGCCCGAACCTATGATGAAAGCACCATGTGGGACGGCACATTCAAAGTGGCTTGGACACGGTGTCCGATTTGGGCGCTCTACACGACGTTCGTGCAAGACCGCTGGGGGCTGGGCCAGCACGTATCGGCCTCGATGTTTGACAAGTGGACAGCCTACCAGATCGGCAAATACTGTGACGAGTTGGTGCCTGATGGTTCCGGCGGGATGGAGCCCCGGTTTTCGATCGATGGCGAAATGTCGAACCGGGAGGCTGCATTTGCTTGGATTACCCGGATATCGGCGGCATTTCGCGGCACCACGTATTGGGGCGCGGGTGCCATTGTACCTGTGCAAGACGCACCAGCTGCGCCAGTGCGTTTGGTTACCAACAGCGACGTTGCAGGTGGCGCCTTCAGATACTCAGGTACTCCGAAAGCGTCACGTCACACGACAGCGGTTGTGACGCTTCAGGACACAACCGATCACCACCGGATGAAGGCGCTCATTGCATATGATGATCCCGATGCGATCGAACGATACGGCGAGCGACTGAAGGAGATCACTGCACCGTTTATGTCGAGCGTTGGCGAAGGCCTCCGCGCCGCCAAATGGGCTGTCGACACAGACACCACGCAAAAGGAGATGGTCAGCTACGAAGCCGGGTTTTCGCACCAGGCAATCAGGCCGGGCAATATCGTGATGGTTAGCGACAAAAATCGCGTTGGCGTTCGTTTGGCAGGACGCATTGCGGCGCTATCGATGCATGTAGGTGGGAGTTTGATCACACTGGATGCGCCAGTTTCTCTGGAGCCGGAAGACTATAACTCCATCATTGTCTCCGACGATCTGGGGGCGACCCATGAGTTAGAAGTGCTTTCGGCCGGCGATGACATCAAGACCCTTCAATTGGCGGGATCTCTGCCTGAAAACGTGGTGCCTGGCGGGCGTTTCGCGGTGCAAACGGTATTTGTAAAACCGCGCCAATATCGGGTCTTGCGGAACAAACCTGATCAGAAAAAGACGACGTTTGAGATCACAGCGGTAGAGCATGACCCGGCAAAATTCCTGCGTGTGGAGCAAGGCATCAGTATTGACGCGGACCCGGGCCACCTTCTGCCGACGATCAGCGCCCCAACTGCGCCGGCTGGCCTCTCTCTCCAAGCATACCTCAAGCCTCGCCCTGGCTCGGAGTCTCAATTGATGCTTGAGGCCAGTTGGCAGCAATCCGACAACCCGTTGGTGTCGCAGTACGCAATTGCCACAAGATCGGTCGGAGGTTCTTGGAAGATACGCCCATCTGTTGATGAATCAAACATCGAATGGCCTGCCGACAAGCTGGCGTCTGGTCGATATGAAATCAAGGTCGCCGCGGTTTCCCAGTTGGGGCAGCGCTCCCCATTCGCTTCGGCCTTTGTGGATTTCGACCTTTTGTCAGTTGTCGCACCGTCTCCGGAAGGCTGGGGTGGCAATCCCGGTCATGACACGATCACTCTTTTCGGGCCCGAATATGAGGCCGCTTCTTTCAAGGCTTTTGCCATCTACGGGGCCACTGCTGTCAGCGATGATTTGGTTTTGCTAGATACGGTCACCGCAACGCGCTACGTCCGAAGTGTTCCACCAGGAGACGCGTTCACACGTTACAAAATCGCCGCGATCACTCATGACGGCTTAGAGAGCGACCCGGGGCCGTTCATTGACCTGGTTCCTCAGCCCTCGGGATTGGATGATCTTGCTCCCGACGTGCGCCAGGAGATCGATGCGGCAGCTTATCAAGCGCTTCAAGTTGGCAGCGAGATCGACGCCCTATTGTCTGGCTTCGCCGGTGGAACGCTGCAGGGTGCCCTAGATACACAGCAGGCGGCCTTGCGGGCCGAAATGGAGACAGCGGCTTCGGTCGCGCCTGTTGATGATTTCCGCGATGACGCCTCTCATTGGGCAGGTGGATTCGTATTTGGCGTAGAAGACGCAAAGACTGCGCCTTCTATAGTAGATGCGTATGCTGAAACCTCGGTTGTCTCTGTCGCGGAGGAGGGCGAGGTTCTTCAAGGCGACGGGGTGTACCGTGTTTTCTCCGAGAGGGTGCGCCGCCCCTTTGTTGAGGGGCAAAAGATCCGAGTTCGCATTCGAACACGATTGGTTCAAGACCCCGCCCCCGACGCGGGGAACCACGTTCATAGGTTGTACATTGTTGGGGTGGACTCCGGGGGAAACTACTCTCACTACGTATCTCCCGCAGCCTACTACCAACTCTCAGTTTCTGATGGCTGGGTCGTGCGAGAGGTCACTTTTGATCCTTGGGAGATCAGATCGACAACCACAAACACAACTTTTGCTAACTCTGTTGGGTGGGGCCTGATGCCAACCCTGAACGGTCCGGATAGTAATGTTGGAGGTGCTGTCCAACAAATTGCGTGGGTTAAAATTGAAGACGTGACGGACACTGAGCAGCTGTCCGCAGATCTTGAGAACAACTATTACACTCTCGCCCAGACTGACACGGCCATCGCCGCCTCAGAGACCACCCTGCGTTCGGAAATCGCTTCTGCGTCGGCCTCAGTTCTTTCGTCTGACTTCTTCGAGGCTGGCACCTACTACAATTGGGTGACTGCCGCGACCGTAACTGCAAATGAGCAGTTCGATGTAGGGAGTACGCTTTCTTGGGACATCTCCTCTGATACCAACGCGGGGATATACTTCAGATCAGACATCGCGGCCCAATGGAAGCCTTCAGGCATGGAAAATGCCGACGCCTACGAGGTCGAAGTGGTCTTTGAGTTGGTATCCGGCGACATCGCTGGGGCCGGGGTCCTGTTCGACTGGCGAGATGTAAACAACGCCCTGAAGCGAACCGCCGTCCCGCTCAACCGGTACGTCGAGCCGTCGTTGGCTGCCATCCCTGGAAAAATCTACACTGCCCGGATCCTGATGGAGCGTCCTGAGTGGAATCTGGCGGCATTCGCCAAAAACCAGATCTACCTGATGGCCAACTATCAATACGTTGATGATGGCATTGGTCGCACCGCGAAACACATCAAGTTTCACAAATTTTCGGCCCAACCGGTAAGCAGCATTCATGCTGAGGTCACTGAACAACGTGCCTCAATTGCCGAGCTTGAAGGTAGCGCGCGTGCCGCCTACGTTCTACGTGCTGCGGCTGGAGGATCTGCTGCTGACTTTGAAATGGTAGCCTGGGACGACGCTGATGGTAATGACGCTGGCTCGTTGATCCGTCTGAACGCTGACAACATCATCGCCAAGGGCACCCTGTCCACAGACAAACTGGCTGTCGGGCTTCCAACTCAGAACATGATCCCGGATCCAATGTTTCTGAACCCTAGTCTGTACAACACCCGCTGGATCTCTGGCGGTACCAATGTGTCTTACCGTTCCACCGGTACATGGCGGCCTTCAAATGGCGCAGCGCTCCAACTCTATAGTCCCGTGACGGGTGACAAAGCGGGTGGACTCATCGCCAATGCTTATTTCTACCCAGTGCTGGGCGAGAGATTTCCGGTCAAGGCTGGCAACCTGTATGAGTTCTCTGCGCAGTTCTCGGTCCATCGGGCAACCGGGCAGATGATCGTTGAGTGGTATGATGAGGACGGAAATTGGCTGGCATGGAACAAATTTGCCGACCTAGGCGAGCTAGGGCTGCCCATTTGGGGAGGCACTTCGTCAGACCCAGAAGGGGTAGATAACTGGCCTCGTTATGGTGCTATCTTAGAGGCTCCTGCCGGTGCGGCATTTGCGAGACCACGAGTTGAAATGTTGGGGGTGCATGGCAGCTCAACATTATCAGATGGCTGGGTTTTTGCGCACGGACCTGTTTTCCGTCAGGCATTCAGCGCGGATGAGCCGCTAAGCTCAATCGACACGCGCGGTGTTACCTATATCGACGGTGGCAACGTCATCGCCAAAACGATCACATCGCAGCAGATCGATACGCTGGAGTTCCGCAGCGCAGGCCTCGCGACCTTCGGCGGTGCCATCATGTCGGCCAACTTCGACGGCACAGTCGATGCCGCTGGTAACCTCCTGACGCGGGGCACGCAGGGTTTCGCGATAACCCAACAGGGTGACGCTGTATTTACCAACCTGATCGCGCGCGATGACATTCAGGTTGGGGCGGTCAGTAACGGTGTCACCTATGCCAGCGAAGTCGCCCAGATACTCCAAATCGACCAAGAGATTTTTCGCTACTCTCTGGGTGCATTCACATCCGGTGAGTTCTGGAACATTGCCTGCAAGACAACTTGGCGAGGCTTGGGGACGCGCGCGGAACAGGACAATGAGGGCGATTGGCACACCCGCAAGTATAAAACAGGGATCAAACTTCAATGGCGGCAGCGCAACGGCGCGTCATGGACCGGTTGGGACACCATTCACACATTTTCTAAGACCGACAGTTCCAGTTGGCGCACCGACGATGTGGTGGTGACTAAGTTGGGTGCTTTTGATGAGGTTGAAGTGCGCGCTGTTGTTTACGGTGATCTCGGCCCCCGCCTCCCCGGTTCCAATCAAGGTTCCGTTCGCACAAATGTGAAAGATGTGTCTCTGTATGCACGCGCAATTGTGAGGTGATCTGATGAAATTCGTGAAACTCGATCAAACAGGCATCTATGTAGTCGGCCACGGAGAGGCCACGGTTTTGCCCACCGGGGCAATAGCCATCCCCGCAGAGATGGACGGTGCGGGCTTTCTTGGCTTCTACATGGTGGATGACGAGCTGAGGCAGCGCCCTGCATCGCCTGTGCCTGTCAAGCAGGCCGAGGGCTGGCAGATTGATGCGCCGGACGGGGCCGAGGTTGAAGTCTATGACCTGATCGGGGGCGAAGTTATGGCCCATGAGATGCTTGCGCCTGGTGCTGCCTATGCCTTTTCGCTGGCAGACTCTGGATCATACAACGTCACCGTTTCAGCCCCGCTTCCGGCCATGCCGTCTAACACAGTGATTGAGGTGTAGAGATGCAGGTTTTGACACGCAGCGCGGCCAGCAAGAGCGCGATCCTGAACAGCCAGAAACAGGCCGCGCAAGAGGCGCTGGCGGTGGCCGTTGGTGAAACGCGGGCGCGCTTCATCACCAGCATTCCCGGCCAAGAACTGACCTACATCGAGAAAGAACGGCAAGCGCTGGCGTTCCTGGCAGCCACAGCAGAGCCAGACCCCGCAGACCCTGCGGATGCTGCAGCATTTGCCTTTGTCTTTCAGGAGGTCGGCATCACCGGACAGACGGCTCTTAAGGTGGCGCAGCTCATCGCCTTCAAGGCTGAACAATGGCGCGGCCTCGGTCCGCTGATCGAGCGTGAGCGCCTCGCGGCCTCTGCCGCCATCGATGCGGCGCAGGATCAGGGCCAGATTGAGGCGGCTCTGGACGGCTACAGCAGGGCCGTCGCGGATCTCTAGGTAACAAAACACAAGTGAAACCAACCGCCGCCGACAGGGCGGCTTTTTTTATGCGAGGGACAAATGAGCAAGGCAGAACAATTGGCCGCCAAGGCGGCGCTTCCGGTAAGCGGCGGGGCTGTCGTTTGGCCGTTCACAGTTGCGGAGGCGGCGCAATATGCCACGCTGCTCAATCAGGTGGTTATCCCGTCAATTGGTGTGCTGATCGCGCTGGTGACGCTGCTGATCAAACTGCGCGTCTGGTGGCGCGGTTCGCGCTGGTCGCGGTTCGCGAAAGAGGAAAGCGGGCGGATCCGGGCGCGCTGGTGGGTCGGTGGTTCTGCGGCCGCTGTCATTGCCCTGGGGCTACCCATGACGGCCAAATGGGAGGGGCTGGAAAATCATGCTTACTGGGATGCGCATGGGCAGGTCTGGACGGTCTGTTATGGCGAGACAGCCGGGGTGCAGCGGGGCGACAGTTACAGCGATGTCGAATGCCTCTCGATGCTCCAGGAGCGCTGGGGCGGTTTTCATAGCGACATGATTGCCTGCGTTCCGCAGCTGGCCGAGGCTCCTGCAGAGGTGCAGGCAGCGGTCACCAGCTGGTCCTACAACGTCGGGATCGGCGCGGCCTGCAAATCCACACTGACCAAACACCTGCGGCGGAGTGAGTGGCGCGAGGCCTGTAACCAGCTGCCGCGCTGGCGCCGGGCAGGGGGCCAGGTGTTGCGCGGCCTGGTCAATCGGCGCGCCGATGAGCAGCGCCTGTGCCTATCGGGGCTGTGATGGGGCGCTACGGCCTTGCTGCCACCCTGGCGGTGGTTCTGGCGCTCTGTGCCGCTCTGTGGTGGCTGTCAGCGCGCAATGACGCCCTGACGGCGCAGGTGGCCAGCCTGCGCGTCTCTGTGGCCTCTGCGCAGCACGCCCTGAAACAGGCCGAGACTGCCGCCGCTGTTCACCGTGCATATCTCGCCCGCGCCGAGGCTGATGCTGAGCGCTGGCGGGCTGTCCAAGACGATCTGCAATCCATGGAGGGTCGCGATGCGCCTCTTTCCCCTCTGCTGCGCGCTAGTGCTGAGCGGCTGTTTGCGCGCCCCTGAGGTGGTCGCCCCGCCACCACCGGTGCCCGCCGATCTGCTGCGCCCCTGTGCGGGTTGGACCGGTCCGATGCCTCGCACAGAGGGGCAGCTTTCCGACGCGCTGATTGCCGAAGCGCGGGGCAGGGCGTGTGCCAACGCTCGTCTTGGGGCAGTGCGGCAAATTCTGGATTGAGTATCAGCCATGCTTCCTTGTCTTGGCAGCTTAGCTGTGCAGGGCTTGGTCCAAGACCGCAATGCGCAGATAGCGGACTTTGCAAAGTTTGCCTTTCGGCCCACTACTGTCGTTAGCGGGAAGCCAAAACGCTGAATTGCTATTTTCCTAAAGCTGCCGTTGGAGCACGGGTGCAGCATTTTGGCGAGTTATAGGTCGGCAGTGCGGACGAAGCTAACCTTCGTCGCTTCACTACGAATATCCGCTGTTAGCAATCCAGGTTCATGAAACAGGGGTCAAGTTGGCTATCCAAAATCTACACGCAGGCGTCGAGCCAAACATCACTAAGACTTTCTGGGCTGCAGTCACCGGATGTGAGTCTTGCAATCCGCGAAGCGCGGTCGTCTAGCTCTTCATCACTTTCAAGAAGCCGGAACCGTCCCGGAGCGATTAGCACAGCTAAAAGACGATGATACTCTTGATCGGTGAGCTCAGAGGGTGCTCGGCTATAGATGCTTTCACTTGCCGCAAAGAACCCCGTCATCCACCCTTCAGGACCGCGCCCCATCTCAACTGAGTCGAGCCAAAGCGCGAGTATCTGGTCTTTGGCGAGTTCCCGTTCGAGACCAATAGCGAAGCCTGTCTGCCGTATCTTCCGGATTCCGGGGTGGAAATCCTCGAATCCTAGTCTTTTGGCGAGGGATTGGGAAATCGTAGTTAGTCCCGCCCCGGCAGTAGAGAGATCAACGCCAGCATGGTCAAGAAATCCCGGGTCTTGCACCAAGATAACCTGCCTGAGTTGTTCAATGCCTAGATCATTTGGCCCGCGACCGTCAGCGATCAAACTGTCCGCGCGAACTGCGTACGCATCTGCCTGACGAACGGCGTCCCAATATCCAATGGCGCCATAGCCAAAGGCCCCCGCAAGAATGAGGACGAATAGGCTCAATGCGATGCTAAAAATCCGTCTCATGTTCACGTCACTAACAAGGAAACCTGTCCCTTGGGGTTTACTGAAGTCGAGGGTGAATTGCAACACTGAAACATCTTAAAGTGGCTCTTCGTGCATTGCGCAGCATAGGTCAAATTGGGCTCTAAGCCGCCATGCGGCAGTGCGGCAGCGTGTCCGCAGCAAAACTGCGCGCAAACCAAGGTTATCAATTGCTGGTGCCAGCCCAAAGCAGACACAACAAGTCCAGCTTTAGGCCGGAGCCTTGAGGCAAGTTGATCGGTTTACGGTCGTTTTCGATAAGTGCGAATTGGTCTGAGAATGTGGCAATGCCCGAAATCAGGCGCGATGTATCCGGTCTGCTAAGAAGTAGACCCCGAGGAGCGTTCCAAGAATAAGCTGAGACAGCAGCACAGCAAAAATCACGAACACTGTTGAGAGCAATAACCACGCCCAGTCGCAGGACACTGTCTCCGCAAGTTTTGCGATGAAAGGAGCGAAAATCGAAATAAGCAGCAGAAAAATAGATAGCGAAGTACAGTACCCGAACAACAGGCTGAGGAAGTGTCGAGGGGTTACATCAATGTTTTCCCAATCGCCACCATCACCAATAACTTTTAGCAAAACTGGCTGGCTCATGCTGAATGGTTTATCAACTGACTGATTGCCGGAGAACGTGGCGACAGCCGCCAATGCAGCAATATAGAATGGGGCAAGAATGGAGAGTACTGGTGTGAAGGACCGCACGAACCCGTCTGCGTCAAAAAGGGATGTTGCGGTAACTAACTGCAGGATACCCAGCGCAGTCGCTGCCCCGAGAAACAATGGGTAAATCCAGTTGTACCGAAGGGCGTAACCGTGACTAACCCTCAGGTAGTTGAGGGACCTAAGGAAAGCTGTTTTCTCGATGCTCTCCATCACGAACTTAGCGCCTTCTTCATCTTCGCGGCTAAATCGCCACGGATCTTTCTTTCACACATCGACAGTGGCGCTGTGAAGTTGTCAAAATGCGCCTGAGCAATGAACACGCTGCTTAGAGCGTTGTTTTTGCTCGGGTCGATCCCTACGGTTTTCAGCCTCTCATTTTCGTCTTCGATAGTAACTTTCAAGGCCTTCGGCGGCTGGCCCTTAAACTTTCCATAAAGATCTGAGACCATTTTCTTTGCCGCGTCACCCGTTGGTCGGTTCTTAACCTTGATTCCAACATCGGTTCGCTTAACGAGGGGATATGACTTATCTCCGAAAGTCTGTTCGTCGACTTCATCTTCTACCCACTTCACGCCACGCAGGACGCCGCCATTTTCGAGAGCATCTTGAATGGTTTGCGAAGCCGGTGCCACAAACTCAAATCTAGGCTGGAACGTCTTTGCCTTTTTCTCGCCTTTTCGGACTATCTGTTGCGAAAGACTTTTCGCCATCCACTCATTGAAATAATCAATTATCAGGCTCCGGGAGAGGTAATCTATGTTCTCGATACAGGCTGGGTACTTTCGCGCGTTGTCGAATTTGGGGTTAAGGTCCAAAACCATGTGAGCCGACACTGCTGGGTCCTCTGTAATTTTGCGCTTTGCAACTCTTAATCCGCCATTATTGCGATCCGAAAGGACGTTATCTGGAATACTTGGGTCTGTGAGCTGAAAAAGAATTTCTGCATACCTCGAGTTGGAAATCTGAAACTCGTGAATGCGAATTGATTTCGGGGCTCTGTTCATGACGTGTACGCTGCCCGCGATGTGCAGTGTGTGCAACTTATCGAAAAGTTGTAGACCCAGCGGGACTTGGTTCTTGAACAGGTTCCGAAAAGTGTAAACACGCACCTCGCCCAAGAAGCCATATCTTTCAAACTGGGAAATCATTCGAACTCTGCCTATTCTGTAAATAATTGTATTCTCAGAGTTCGCAAGGATAGATGGATTGTCATGCATTTCAAGCAAAAGTTGTTTGCTTGGGGTGCTTGCAAAACACGGCTGGCGCGAGTCACGATGGCTACATAAATTTCACTTCGTGGTCCACCTTCGAGCCCAGTGTTGTCTGTCTTTCGCAAGGGTGACGAATGACAGCAATGTGGGATGCGAACGCAAGATCTTGAATTTGGTGTAGAGGCCCAGAATTGGGGTGTTCGCGCCAGAAATCGTGTCCGCCGTCCCAAATTTTGCAAAGCCCGCTATCTGCGCATCGCTGCCATTGGTGGCTAACGCAGCATCCGGCACTGCTGCGGTTAAATATTGAACGGCAGCTCTCGGGGATTCGACCTTAGAGCTTTGCGTCTGCAGCAGAGAACGTTCTGAGCCTAATGTGAATGTCCTGAAAGGGCTGGCACCGGCAGTTGATAACCTTGGTTTGCGCGCAGTTTTGCTGCGGACACGCTGCCGCACTGCCGCATGGCGGCTTAGAGCCCTATTTTGCCTGATGCTGCGCGGTGCCTAAAAGTCCGCTTCAACATGTCTCAGCTTCTCCCATGACATCAGTTTCTCCTGCCATCAGAAAAATAAAGTCAATACTTCCATCATACGAAAGCACAAAGCGGACGGGTTGACTGCGTTCGGTTCTGCTTTCGACGACCCGCAGGTATTTTTCGTTTCGATCACCACACTGCTTGATTGCGGCCAATCTACTTTGCGAGATTTCATTGTCAGCCCAAGCATTGAATTCGTCTATTACTTGACCATGGTCGATGGTGACTCTGCGACGTTCGGCTGCGAGGGCATGCCAACGAACTTGGCATCCATAAAAACGCCCAGAGGAGCTATGTAAGTCAGACAGTGACACGTGTGCATCGAATGGCATCCAAGCGCGTCCTGTGGTAGCTCCGATGCTGAGGGCATTTTCTCTGGGTAACGGGTCTAGGCCTTCTCCGTTTATCGCCTTCTCACCCAATATTGATTGCACGCATCTGTCAAAAAAAAGCTCGGACATCCGAAAGGCGGGAATGTTGTGTTCGTCTGCGCGGGCGGTGCCCATAGATAGAACCAGAGTGAACGCTCCCAGAATTTTCAGAGATTTGGCAGAAATCATATGAATGCGCCTTTTCTAAAGGGGTGCTCTGTAAAAATCATAGCTAGCATTGCCAAGCAAACTTTAGATAATCTCCGGCTCCAGACCGGACTTTAAGTATAAGATCACGAATGACTGCTCGGTCCGCTTGGCGGAATTTAGGCCGCCAAGATCAGCGTGTCCGCTTTGGGCTGGCACCGGCAGTTGATAACCTTGGTTCGCACGCCGTTTCGCTGCGGACCCGCCGCCGAACTGCCGCATGGCGGCTTAGAGCCCTAAACCGACCGTTGCTGCGCTATGGACGAATGACGGCTATCACTAGAAGACGATTGGTGTAGCCAGTACTGTCCAATGCTTAGCATGGCCAATAATTTCTGCACCTTCATTTAACCGATCACGTATCGCTCCCCGCTCGTGTTTGGGACAGGCTATAAGAAGTGTTCCGTTGTTAACTGTTTCACGAATTGCTTTATTTTCTCGGATGACTTGGCAAACGTCATCAGGATTTGGGTAAGGTCGTACCGAAGACAACCCCGAAGCGCTCGGCTCAGTGTACTCAGAAGTTGTCGGGGCAGCACCAAAATCCATATTTGTTGCGCACCCAGCCAGAGCTAGCGTTGAAATGACCAGAGTGGTTAAGGAAAATTTCATATGCATGACCTCGTAAATACAAGACTTTAACTATGAAGTGAAATCAACATGCCGCATTTGTAAAGTCAACAAGCTCGCGAACCCGCCTTTCGCTTCTCCAACGTGGTTGCTCCAAAACTCATCCCTTATATAGTGGTTCTTTAATCGGACATCGGTGCGTGCGCAGCGAATGGCAACAAAGTCCCGCACTGCCGACCTATAACTCGCCAAAATGCTGCACCCGTGCTCCAACGGCAGCTTTAGGAAAATGGCAATTCAGCGTTTTGGCTTCCCGCTAACGACAGTAGTGGGCCGAAAGGCAAACTTTGCAAATTCAGCTTCCTGCGCATCGCTGCCATTGGTGGCTCACGCAGCATCCGGCACTGCTGCGGTTTAATATTGAACGGCAGCTATCGGGGATTCGACCTTAGAGCTTTGCGTCTGCAGCAGAGAACGTTCTGAGCCTAATGTGAATGTCCTGAAAGGGCTGACTGCTGCCATTGGTCTTCTTTGCACGAACGCCCACTTCGGACTGCGGGAAGCATATTGGGGATCAAAGCAAACATGATCTAACCTGGACAGCTCACGCATCGCGGCATAGATCCACGCCATGCTCCAATACAGAATTCCAGGCTATGCCCTCGATTTGATCTGCCGCTGCGGTCGAGAGGTCACGCTGTATGAGCGTGAAGGTGAGCCGTCCTGGATCGAGGCGATCACCCTGGCCGATTTGCCACGCTATCGCTGCAGTGAATGCGGCGGTCACCCCGTAGAAATGCGGCGCAGGTGGCAGCCGCGGCCTGAGTGGTCGTCATCGAACTAGTTTCCCCGAAAAAGAAATTTTCTAGGCTCACCGGTGGCGTGTTTTGGTGCCCCAAGTTGCGCCGTGATTCGCAATCCATTTACTTCCTAAGGGCGATGTGATAAGTATTCGATGCAATCATAGGAGCAAATAGTGCAACTCAAAATGCAACTCATTTTGCAACTCATAATTTTAGAAAATAAATAAAATCAGTTACTTAATATTATGTTGGAACGGACCAAAAGGATCCTCGGTCCGCCATAAAAAGCCCGCCTCTCAGGCGGGCTTTTTTGTGTCTGCTGATTGCTACTGTTGCGCGGTTGCTGGAGGGCCAAACCGTCCCCGCGTTTCAGTTAATCCTTGCAGGCGCGGGCGTTTCTGTATTGTGCTAGCGCAAACACCCCAAATCCATCCCGGCAGACCCGAGGGACCTATCGATGAACGTGACCGGCGCATTCTACGGCCTGCTGGCCTTTGGCATTTTTGCGACCCATGATGCTGTGATCAAATATCTGGGCGGCGCCTATTCGCCGTTTCAGGTGGTGTTCTTCGCGACGCTGTTTTCCTTCCCGCTGGTCACCTTGATGCTGATGCAGGACAAGACGGAGGGCCACCTGCGCCCGATCCATCCCTGGTGGACGGCGCTGCGCACCATGTGTTCCACGTTGAATGCGATCTGCGTTTTCTATGCCTTCACGGTGCTGCCGCTGGCGCAGGTCTATGCGATCCTCTTTGCGATGCCGCTGCTGATTACCGTGCTGTCGATCCCGATTCTGGGGGAAAAGGTTGGGATCCACCGTTGGTTCGCGGTGCTGGTCGGCCTGATCGGGGTGATCGTTGTGCTGCGACCCGGCCAAACCGAATTGGGCCTTGGACATGCGGCTGCTCTGTCCAGTGCGTGCCTTGGTTCTGTCGCCTCGATCATAGTGCGCAAGGTCGGGCGCGAGGAGCGTTCGGTTGTGATGATGATCTATCCGATGGTGTCGAACTTTGTGGTGATGGGCAGCCTAATGATCTTCACCTATCAGCCGATGCCGCTGCCGGATCTGGCTGGCGTTGGCGCGATCGCGCTTTTGGGCTTCACCGCGGGCCTGTTGCTGGTCTTTGCCTATCGCGCATCAGAGGCGGCGATCGTGGCGCCGATGCAATATTCACAGATCCTTTGGGCCACTTTCTTTGGCTACATGTTCTTTGATGAGCATCTGGATGGCGCAACGGTGCTGGGGGCAGGGATCATCATTGCCTCGGGCCTTTACATCCTGTTCCGCGAATCGCGGGGTGGTCGGTCGGAAAACACGCCTGTGCTGCGCAACCGGTCGCGTGCCTCCTCGGCGATTTCGTTCCGGGTGTCGACGCTGTTGCGGCGCCAGCGCCGTGACGGGGATGAAGGTTAACGCGCTGAGAACCTGTCGCTTGCCAGTTTGAGCAGGCGGCGAAACTTGCCACATTGCATCGGGTCGTCTTCGCGGCAGCTTGCGGCGTGGGTCAGCCCATCGCGCAGGGCCGTCAATCGGCGAATCTGCTGATCCAGCACCTGCGCCTGATCGCGTAAGGCCTGCCGGTCGATCTTGGGTGCATCGCCGGGACCAAACATTTGTTGCAAGTCGTCCAGACTGAACCCCGCGGCACGGCCCGCGCTGATCAGCTGCAGGCGATCAGCTGTGGAGGCGGCAAACAGCCGTTGCAACCCGTGCCGCCCGACCGAGTGGATCAAGCCGCGTTCCTCATAATAGCGCAGGGTGGAGGCCGGCAGCCCCGAATGCCTCGCAAGGGCCGAGGTCTCAAGAAGGGTCTTTGCCTGTGTCATCGCGCCTCATGGGAACTGGGTTTCGTCACTTGACCTCAAGTCGGCTTGAGTTGGCAGGATCGCCGCCAGTTGATCACTTTGCAAGAGGCAGAACAGATGGAAGAGCTTTTGGGATATGGTGCGGCACTCGGGATTGTGGCGACCATCACGATGGATGTCTGGGAATGGGCAGAGGCCCGGCTGTTGGGGTTGCCGCGGCGCAATTATGCGATGTTGGGCCGTTGGTTGGGTCACATGACACGAGGCAAGTTCCGGCATGACACCATCGGTCAGGCGGCGCAGATACGAGGTGAGGCAGCGCTGGGGCAGGTTGCGCATTATGCCGTGGGGGTGCAGTTTGGGATCGCGTTTCTGGCGATTACCGGCCCCAGCTGGCTGGCGCAGCCCGGGCCGTTTGCGGCTTTGGCCTTTGGGGCTGTGACAGTGGTGATGCCGCTGTGTGTGATGCAGCCCGCCTTTGGCCTCGGCTTTGCCGCCGCAAAGCTGCCCCACCCCTGGGCGGCGCGGGTGCGTAGCCTGGTTGGTCACCTCAGCTTTGGTCTGGGTCTTTATCTGGCGGGCCTTTTGCTGCGCTGGATTGCCTAACAAAAAGGGGCGCCCGAAGCGCCCCTAAACCTTTGCCACTGTGCGGGATCTACCCGTTGCGCACTGTGTCGATCATCAGCTGCACGTTTTCGGGATCGGCATCCGGTGTGATGCCGTGGCCGAGGTTGAAAATATGCGGCCCGTTGCCAAGCGCCTTCACAATGCGGCGGGTGTCATCGATCAGGTCCTGCCCGCCGGTCACCATATGGCGTGAGGCCAGGTTGCCCTGAACACAGCCATCCACCTGCACATGTTCCGCAACCCATTCGGCCGAAACCGAGTTGTCGACGGCGACACAATCCGCGCCGGTGGCCATGGCAAAGCCGATGTAGCCGTCGCCTGCTTCGCGCGGGAAGGCAATCACGGGCACACCGGGGTGGCGTTCCTTGATGGCGGCAATGATGCGTTTTGCAGGCTCCAGCGCGTATTTCTGGAAGTCCGCGCCTTTCAGCGACCCGGCCCAGCTGTCAAACAGCTTCACCACTTCGGCGCCGGCCTCAATCTGTTTGGACAGATACTCGATGGTGCCTTCGGTCAGCAGGTCCAAGAGACCTTCGAAAACGGCGCGGTTTTCATCCTTCAGCGCATGGGCGGGGCCCTGATCCTTAGTGCCGCGACCGGCGATCATATAGGTGGCCACGGTCCAGGGCGCGCCGGCAAAACCAATCAGCGTGGTCTCAGCGGGCAATTCGCGGCTGAGGATCGACACGGTGTCATACACCGGGTTCAGCACTTCATGAATGTCATCCTTGCCCTTCAGCGCGGCCAGTTGATCGGCGGTGGTGGTGATCGACAGGCGCGGGCCCTCACCGGTTACGAACCACAGATCCGCGCCTAGGGCCTGCGGCAACAGCAGGATGTCGGCAAACAGGATTGCCGCATCAAAGCCATAGCGGCGGATCGGCTGCAGAGTCACCTCAGCGGCCAGTTCGCTGTTGTAGCACAGCGACAGGAAGTCACCGGCCTGAGCGCGGGTGGCGCGGTATTCGGGCAGATAGCGGCCTGCCTGACGCATCATCCAGATCGGCGGCGTGGGCAGGGTTTCGCCCGCAAGGGCGCGCAGGATTTTCTTTTGCGGTACGTGTGGCTCGGACATGTCGGCTTCCTTTCGCTTGAACGGTTGGTCCATCGCTGGGGCGCCGTTGTCAAGGCTTGCTGTGGCGCCGCAACCAAAGGCCGCAGGCCCGCCCTGTGGCCAATGCTTGCGCGAGGCGGCGGCTGGGGCTAAGGCTTCGGCCATGACTTTGACATTGCCCACCCCCGCATCGCCCTTGAAAATTGGCACCCGAGGCTCGCCACTGGCACTGGCGCAGGCCTATGAGACCCGCGATCGCCTGATGGCGGCTTATGACCTGCCTGAGGCGGCCTTTGAGGTGGTGGTGATCAAAACCACCGGCGATGACATGGCGCTGATCAAAACGGATACGCCGTTGAAAACGCTGGGCGGCAAGGGGTTGTTCACCAAAGAGATTGAGCAATCCATGCTGGATGGTGGCATCGACATTGCGGTGCACTCGACCAAGGATATGCCGGTGGAACAGCCCAAAGGGCTGGTGCTGGACACTTTCCTGCCGCGTGAAGACGTGCGCGATGCTTTTGTTTCGCTGAAATATGAAAGCCTGCAGGATCTGCCTGAGGGCGCGGTTGTCGGCTCTTCTTCGCTGCGCCGTCGTGCCCAGCTGCTGAACCGCTTCCCACATCTGAAAGTGGTGGAGTTCCGTGGCAACGTGCAGACCCGTCTGAAAAAACTGGAGGATGACGTGGCGGAGGCGACCTTCCTTGCCAAGGCGGGTCTGAACCGGCTGGGCAAGGCGGATGTAGCGCGGTCCGCCATTGATCCTGAGGATATGCTGCCCGCCATCGCGCAGGGCACCATCGGGATCGAACGGCGTGAGAATGATGACCGTGCGGGCGAAATGCTGGCGGCATTGCATCACGTAGAAACCGGCCAGCGTCTGGCGGCCGAGCGCGCGTTCCTGGCGGCATTGGACGGCTCCTGCGAAACCCCGATTGCGGGTCTGGCGACTTTGGAAGGTGGTCAGCTGCGGTTGCGTGGCGAGGTGCTGCGCCCTGACGGGTCCGAGGTGATCCGGGATGAGCGTACCTGCGCCATCTCCGACGGGGCGGCGCTGGGCAAGGCGATGGCCAAGGATATGCTGGCGCAGGCGGGGCCGGATTTCTTCAGCTGGCGCGGTTAAGCCAGGCAAGAATGACAAAGGGCGGGGAAGATCCCGCCCTTTTTGTTTGTCACAGAAACCCAAGGCGTCCGTGTCGGTCCGCTTACAGTTTCACCCGCGCCCCTTCGGCAATCATGCGGGGCGCATTGTTCAGCGTCTCAATCGCAAAGCCTGCGGCGGATTTGTATTTGGCCATGAACTCGGCCCGCTCGGCGGCTGGGATCACCGTGTCGATATCGTCAAATTCGCCGCCGCAGCGGTCCTCCACCATATTCAGCAGGCCAAAGGGACCAGCACCGCGATTGCGCAGGATCAGCTCTGACACCGGACCGCAGAGTTTATCATTAAACGCCTGCACTGCTGCCCGTGTTACCCCATGTTCCAGCATCGCAATACCCAGTTCGCGCGCATCAATCACCGCCTGACTGGCGCCGTTTGAGCCCGTTGGATACATCGCATGGGCCGCGTCCCCCATCAGACAGGCCGCGCCATCCACCCAGTAGGGCACCGGATCGCGGTCAATCATCGGGTTTTCATAGGCCACGGTGGAGCCATTCAGCAGCGCCGGCACATCCATCCAGTCATAGGTCCAACCGTCGAAATGGTGTTTGAACTCATCAAGCTGCGCCTGACGGAACCAGCTGGAGACGTCATAGCCTTCAGTGTCCTCAAGCGTGATCTCGGCGATCCAGTTGATCCAGGCCAGACCGGTGGCAGGATCAGGGTAGGAGATCGGGTAGATCACCATCCGGTGTTTGTCACTGCCAAGCCCAAGGAAGGACGATCCGGTGCGATGTGGTTTCGCCAAAGTGGTGCCGCGCCACATGACAATGCCGCCCCATTGGATTGGCGGCTGGTCGGGATGCATCTGCGCCCGCACGCGGGAGTGAATACCGTCAGAGCCGATCAGCAAGGTGCCCGTTTCGCGCAAGGTCGTGCCATCGCGCTGTTCGATGATCGCAGTGACCGATCCGTCTGCGTTGTTTTCATAGCCCACAACCCGCTGGCCCAGCCGCACGACACCTTCGCCCGCACGTTCGACCAGTTTGCGGTAAAGCAACATGTGAAATTCGCCGCGATGCACCGCGTATTGCGGCCAGTTGTAACCAGCCAGCAGACCGCGTGGTTCGGCGTAGATGTCATTGCCGTTGCGGCCAACCAGCGCCCATTCCTTGGTGGGCACGCCGACCTGATCCAGATCCTCGGCGCCGATACCCAGATCATAAAGCTCACGCACCGCGTTGGGTTGCAGGTTGATGCCGACGCCCAGCGGCTTCAACTCAGGCACCGCCTCAAACACCACGCAGGGCACACCGATCTGCGTGAGGGTCAGCGCAACAGACAGGCCGCCGATGCCGCCACCGGCAATCATCACAAGGGGTTGGGTCATCAGCGCATTCCTTTCGTCTGCCTTTTCAGGGCCTTCAAAACCTACAGTTCTGCGCTGATTAATTCACATGTTAATTGACGTAGTCAACTAAATCTTGAGCGCAGGGGTCACGGCAACAGCTTGCCGGGGTTCAAAATCCCCTTGGGATCAAGCGCCGCCTTGATCGCCTTCATCGCGGCAATCGCAGCAGGGTTCTTGCGCCGTTGCATCGACGGCAGCTTGGAGGTGCCAATGCCATGCTCGGCCGAGAAGGACCCGCCAAAGCTCAGCGCCACATCTTCGACCGCTTCCATGATGCTGTCACGCAATGCGGCATCTTCGGACGACTGCCAGACGGTATAGTGCACATTGCCGTCGCCCAGATGGGCCACCACAATTTCCTCGGCCGCCGGGTCCAGTTCCGGCAGACGCTGCGCCATCGTTTTGAGGAACGGCGCCACCTTGTCCAACGGCACAGCGATGTCATTGGCGATAAAGGGTTTGCGCGACATCGCGATCTCTGCCGAGGCCTCGCGCCGTTCCCACATTTCCTGACGCTGCGCCTCACTCTGCGCAACCACGGCATCCAGCAGCATGCCCTCTTCGAACATGCCCATCAGGGTTTCCTCCAGATAGGCCGCGATTGGGGTTTGGCCGTCCTCGCCCACCGTGCAGTCACGCGGGGCAGTGGCGCCCACTTCGACCAGAATGTTGATGTCTTGCGGCGTCTCAAAGGGTTCGCGGGCACTTGGGCTGATCTGCTGATGCACCTCAATGTGACGGCGGGGCATGTATTCAAAGGCCTCAACAGCACCACCTGTGGCCTCTTGCAGGCGGTTCAACAGCACCAGCGCCTCATCCAGCGACGGGGTGGCCACCATCGCGGTGGCATAGGCGCCGGGTTTCGGGTGCAGTTTCAGCACCGCGGCGGTGATGATACCCAGCGTGCCCTCGGCGCCGATCAGCAAGTGTTTGAGATTATAGCCCGAGTTGTCCTTGTGCAGTTCGCTCATGATCTCAACCACCTTTCCGGTGGGCATCACGGCCTCAATCCCCAGCACCAGATCCCGCGTATTGCCATAGCGCAGCACGTTCGAACCCCCGGCATTGGTCGACAGGCAGCCCCCGATCATGGCTGAACCTTTGGCGCCAAAGGTCAGCGGGAAGATCATATCGACTGCATCCGCCGCATCATGCAGGTTGGACAGGATCACCCCGGCCTCCACAATCGCCACCCGGGCCTCAGGGCGCAGATCCCGGATCTGGTTCATCCGGTCAAGGGACAGCATCACGGCACCATCTGCGCGGGTGCCACCGGCCAGACCCGTGTTGCCGGACACCGGGACAATCGTTGTGCCGGTTTCATTGGCCCATTTCACGACGGCAGCGACCTCGGCGGTGGAGCCGGGGCGCACAACGGCCAGCGGGCTGAATCGATAGGCCCCGGTCCAGTCACTGGACCAACGCGCCATGTCTTCGCCCTGCATCACATTTGCTTCGCCCACCAGCGCTGCTAGCTCATTGATCATCCCGTGTCCTTTCACTGGCGCAACCGCCCTTTATCGCTCAATCAATATGCATGCAGGCGGCGCGATGTCAGCACCGGGGAATTGCGGGCACAGGATCAACTTGGCCTGATGCAAAGATTTGCTTAACGTGATAAGGAAAACCGGGTTAAAGTCACAACCCTTAAGACCACAGACTGCGACAATCGGAGGCGCTCCGCCCGTATGGAAACTGAAGCCACCCTGCCACCCCTGACCCACCGCTCCTTGCCAATCGCGCTGTTGCGGGCCCGAGAGAAGGTCATGGGGCCAATCCGTCAGATGCTGACCGATGCCGGTGTAACGGAACAGCAGTGGCGGGTTTTGCGGGTGCTGGAAGAACGCGGCGTGCTGGACCCGACGGAGATTGCAGAACATTCCTGCCTGTTGCTGCCGTCGCTGACGCGGATCCTGCAGACCCTGCAAGGCAAGGGTATGATCACCCGTGAACCGCACCCAACCGACCGGCGCAAACAACAGATCCGCATCACCGATGCCGGGCGCCAGCTGATTCTAGACAACCTGCAGGAAAGCCGCCGTCTGAACGCCTGGCTGAAAAACAGCATGGGCGAAGAAAAGCTGGAGCAGCTGCTGGACCTGCTGAACGAACTGGACGGGTTGGAGCGCGGCGAGGGCGAGTGAGCTTGCCGTGTGGTCCTGCAACTGAGCATTAACAAATAAGGGCCGCGTCTTGCGGCCCTGTTGAATTCTCTCAGGTGAACGCGGGATTAACCTTGATTGGTGCGCTCGATATAGGCGCGCAGTTCTTCGGCCTCATGGCGGGCCTCGCGCAGGCCTTCCATTGTGGCGGAAAGTTCCGCTTCGGTCTGGCTCAGCTGGGTGGTCAGCTCGGCCTCACGCTGTTGCAGATAGGTGATCGCCTGATCGCGGGTCTCTTCCGCTTCATGCAGCTCCTGCGCCATCCGGTCCAGCTCACCAATGTCGGATTTCGACACCTGGGTGAAGCGATGGATCAGCCAGAAGGCAAACCAGCCCATGCAGAAGGCAACAAAAAGGATGATCGCGGTGGCCATGATGAATTGAGTGCGCTCCATTAGGCTCAGTTCCCTTCGCTTGTCGTCTCAGCGGCCGCGTCCGTGGCCGGGGTGTCTTCTGTTTGTTGCGTGCTGTCAGAAGTGGTGTCTGCAGCGTTGTCAGCGCTTGCGCCCGCAGCAGGGGTGTCGGCGGCGACCGCATCCAGCGTGCTTTCACCTTCGGGCGTGCTGGCTTCGGGCCGGATCAGCTTGAACTCAATCCGCCGGTTGGCTTCGCGGCCTTCTTCGGTGTCGTTGTCGGCAATCGGCTGCGCCTCACCATAGCCGACGGCGCGGTAGGCGGCGGTCAGCAGGCGGCGTTCGCGCAGACCGGTGAGTACCGCAGCGGCACGGGCCTGGCTGAGCGCCTGGTTCATGCTTTCGCGGCCCTGACTGTCGGTGTGGCCACCGATCTCAAACTTGATGTCGTCACCACATTCCTTCAGCACAGCGGCGATATCATCCAGTACTGCCTGGGCGGAGGCGGCCGGGGTGTCCGAGCCGGGCTCAAAGGTGATTTTGCGGGTTTTCAGGATATCGTTGATCCGCATCTCACATTCCTCGGGCGAGGGGAGGGAGGCGATCGGGTCCAGTTTTTCCAGATAGGTGACCTTGATATCAAAGCGCTGCGTGTCCCCCAGTTTCTGCGCCAGAAAACCTGCAATCCGGGCCGAAGCATCTTCGCGACCCGTGTTGCCAGAAACGGTGATCAGGTCAGGGCCCACGATCACCACACCGTTTGACAGCAGTGACAATGCCTCAAGACCGGCCAGAACGCGTAGCGACCAGTTGGCCGGCACCGCCTCATCCAGTCGGGCCGCGTTATGCACGCTGGCGCTGCCAAAACGGGCAGTGGCAAAGCTTTCGACCGCGTTGCGGGCCAGTTCGCCGCCCATGCGCCCACGCAGTTGCACCTGCCCCTCAGGGGAAAGCGTGGCTGTGAATTCGGGCGCTTCGGTGGCCTCTTCTGCAGCCACCGGCTGGGGCAGGTCAGAATGCAGTGAGAAGACAGGCGGCAGGCTGTTTTCCAATTCGCCGATCACCCGGTCAAACCGCGCCTGATCGCTGCCAAGTTCGGCCACGAGGGAGACGTCAGCATCGTTGAAGGTGACCGTGCCACCGCCAATTTCGGCCAAAGCTGCGATGGATTTTTCGGCCGCCTCAGCCCAACGGGGGGAGGGCACGCCAAGGCCAACCGTGCAGCTGGGCGCGGTGCTGGTCAGACCTGCGGCCTTCGCGGCGGTCAGGATACGCGCGGCGGCAGCTTCGCTGTCTGCGGAACAGGCATCAAACCGCGCAGCGCCATCCTCAATTAGGAACCGCAGGGTGAAGGGGGTCAGAACCGGGCGCGGGGCTGAGAGGTTCAGCACCAACTCCATATCCGCCTTGCGGGTCAGTTCACGTTCCATCATGCGCTGATCTTCGGCGCTGTCGGTCATCGCGGTGATTGAAACTTTGCCCGCCTCGATTGAGATTTTGGAACGCGGCAGCAGGCGCAGCGCATCAATGGCGTAACCCACCGAACGGTCCCAGCCTTTCGGCACCGGGTAATCGGCTGTCTGCAACAGGTCGGAGACTTTGCCATCTTCGGTGATCTTGCGCACCGCGTCGATCAGGGCGGCGCGGTCGGTGCCGGCAGGAATCAATCCGATCAGCGACAGCCCCATATCGTTGCGCAGGATCTCAATTGAGAAACGTGGCGGAGCAAGCGCTTCACTGTCGGCAACATCCATTTGGTCGATGACACGGGCTGCATCGACCAGCCCGCCGGCGGTTGAAACCGCTTTGAACCGCTGCGCCTCTGAGGGGGCAGTGCCGGTGAGGATAACCTGCAACCCATCGGCGTGCACTTCGGCCCAGGTCAGGCCAGCGTCATCCAGTCCGTTGCGGATCGACAGCTCAGAGCTGTCTTCGATGATGTTCGCGATCCCGCCGGCGGCAGCAACGCTCAGGGCGGCGGCGATGCCGAAAGGGGCCGCAATAAGTAGATACGAAGACAGTCGCATGTCGTCCGGTCATTTAGTCTTGGTCGCAAGATGTTTAGGGCGCGTCGCCCCACATCGCAATCAAATCAGCAGCGCACCGGCGAAAAACAGCAAGGGGATCAGCCCTGTGTCGCGGTTTGAGCGGAAAAGCTGCAGGCAAACGGCTGTGTTTTCCGTATCCAACCGCAGCATTTGCCAGACCATATGGGCCCCGAACCCCCAGGGTGCCAGCAGGGCCACCAGAATGGCAAAGGGCGTGTCCTGCCCACCCGTCATCGCCAGCACAACCGCGCCGGCCATCAACAGAACCGACAGGATCAAAAACCGTTTCAACCATTTCGGGGTTTCTTCGGCAAACAGCCGGGCGGTGGATTTCACCCCGATCAGCGCGTCATCCTCTTTGTCCTGATGGGCATAGATCGTGTCATAGAACAGCGTCCAGGCGATGCCGCTGAGATAAAGGACTATCGCCGCCGGATGCAGCGATCCGGTATGGGCAATCCAAACCAGCAGCGCACCCCAGTTAAAGGCGACACCCAGAAACACCTGCGGCCACCAGGTGAACCGTTTGGCAAAAGGATAGATCGCCACCGGCACGACCGAGACAAAACCCGCGATGATCGCAGCCAGATTAAAGCTCAGCAGGATGGCCAGCGAAATCAGGCATTGCAGCGCCATCCAGACCAGTGCCTGACGGACCGAGACCTGGGCTGAAGGGATGGGCCGTGACCGGGTGCGTTCCACCGCGGCGTCAAACTTGCGGTCGGTGATGTCATTCCAGGTGCAGCCTGCACCGCGCATCAAAAACGCGCCAATGGCACAGCCGACAAAGATCCACAGATCGTGCCAGCGTGCCTGACCGTCATGCAACATCGCCAGCAACAGCCCCCACCAGCAGGGCAGTAGCAACAGCCACGTCCCGATTGGGCGATCCGCCCGGCTGAGCCGCAGATAGGGGCGGCTCCAGGCCGGGGCCAGATGATCCACCCAATTGCCTGTGACAGCATCCGAAACTTGGCCTTTAGGCTCTGGCATATGGGGGTGGTCGGGCATAAGAATGGCTCCATGAGCATCAAAATCCGTCTTTATGTAGATCATCCCTTGGGGCCGGGGCAATCGGTTCCCTTGGACCAGGGGCAGGCCCATTACCTGTTTGGCGTGATGCGCCAGAAGGTGGGGGCGGAACTGGCGCTGTTTAATGGCGTTGACGGCGAATGGCGCGCGCGGGTGGAACAGGCGGGCAAACGCGGTGGTGAGCTGAGCTGCGTTGAACAAACCCGCCCGTTGCAGATGCCGCCGGACCTGTGGCTGCTGTTTGCCCCGATCAAAAAGGCGCGCACGGATTTCATCGTCGAAAAGGCGGCTGAAATGGGCGCAGCGCGGATCCTGCCTGTCCAGACGGAGTTCACCAATTCCGAACGGATCCGCCAGGACCGGCTACAGGATCACGCGGTGCAGGCGGCGCAGCAATGCGGCGGCACCTATGTGCCTGAGGTGTGCGATTTGCAGCGGCTGGACCGGGTGCTCGCCGATTGGCCCGCGGATCGACAGCTGGTCTTTTGTGACGAAGCTGAGGTCGGCGCCGGCAAGGCGCTGGGCGAGGCAGAGAAAACCGGCGGTGACAAATGGGCCATCCTGATCGGTCCCGAAGGTGGCTTTTCCGAAGGCGAGCGTAAACGCCTGCACGCGTTGCCCTTTGCCCATGTGATCAGCCTGGGCCCGCGTATTCTACGCGCAGATACGGCGGCGGTTGCAGCTTTGACCGTTTGGCAGCAGCATCTCGGGGATTGGTAAGCGATTCCTTTTGAGGTGAGAGTGGGAGGCCGCAGATGATCCGCCCTGCCGTGATGGATGATGCCCCCGCGCTGGGCGCGTTTCTGGCGCGCCATCCAAACAGCTCGATGTTTCTGCGCTCAAACCTTGCCACAGCAGGGATCGGCAATCTGGACCATCCGCATGGCACTTTCTTTCTGGTGCAGATGAAGCAGGGTGAGATCATGGGGACCTTTGGGGTGACCAACGAAGGCTACGCCATGTGTCAGGCGCCTGAGGCTGGCCCGGCGGAATGGCAGGCCTTTGCCCGTGGTGTTGCGGGGCGCAGGATCAGCGGCATCACCGGATCTGGCGCTCAGGTGTTGCAGGCGATCGACGCGCTGGCACTGCCCGCCGATCTCTTCTCCCTCAACCACGCGGAGCCGCTTTATCGGTTGGAGCTTTCACAGCTGGACCCACCGCAGGTGACCCTGCGCGCGCCTGAAACATTGGACATCGATCTGCTGATGCAGTGGTTTCTGGCTTATATGCAGGACACCGGGCTAGGTGGCGGCCCGGATATGGCGACCAAAGCGATTGAACGTGCGGTGAATGCAATCAAGGGCGATGTGACCCGCCTGCTGATCGTTGAGGGCAGGCCGGTGGCGATGACGGCCTTCAATGCCCGGTTTGAAGATATGGTGCAGATCGGCGGCGTTTATACCCCGCCAGAGCAGCGCAACCGGGGCTACGGACGGCAGGTGGTTGCGGCCCATCTGGCCGAGGCGCGCCAAGACGGTGTCAAAACCGCGATTTTGTTTTCCAACAATGATGCGGCCTCAAAGGCATATGAATCCATTGGATTTCAGCGCGTTGGCAGCTACCGTGTGGCCGTGTTGAAAGAACCTGTGACCATAGGATCCTGAAGATGAGCTTTATGCGACCCGAAGCTGCCGAAGGGCTGCGCCGCTGGCGCGAGGTGCTGATCGCGGTCTTGATGACGGCGCTGGGTCTGCATTGGCTGCTGACCTCATTTGGCATTTTCAAAGCGCTGGGGGCCTTGATTACGATTCTGGGCGTGGTCTGGATTGTCCTGTCGGTGCGTCGTGCGCGGTTTGACCGTGGCGGCGGTGGCGCGGGCGTCGTGACCGTGGACGAAGGCCGCGTGGCCTATTTCGGGCCCGAAACCGGCGGCACCCTGGCCATTGCGGGGCTGGTTTCGATCCGCATGGTGGTCAATGACGATGGATCCAAGAATTGGTATCTGCTGGCGCAAGACACCACGCCGCTTGACATTCCCGTGAACGCCGAGGGCGCAGATGCGCTGTTTGACGTGTTCTCGAACCTGCCGAGCCTTGATATGAAGGTGGTTCAGGCGGCGCTGGATCAGCCGCTCGCTGAGGACGTGCTGTTGTGGCATGTTGAGATGCGCAAGCTGCATTGACAATCTTCTATATTGGCCACAAGTCTTGCGGCCTGAATATGTGAATATCTGCCTGACCATAGCGGCGACACGCAGCAACAACGGAGCAAGCCATGTCCATTCCTCAATCCGGCGGCGGGCCAATCGAACATCGTGACCAGCTGGCTGAATTTCTGGCGTCTGGCTGCAAGCCAAAGGACGACTGGCGCATCGGCACCGAGCATGAGAAGTTCGGCTACTGCAAGGACACGCTGAAGCCGATCCCTTATGAAGGCGAACGGTCCGTGCTGGCCGTTCTGGAAGGGCTGCGCGATGGCCATGGCTGGCAGCCGGTTGAAGAGGCGGGCAAGCTGATCGGCCTGCAAAAAGACGGTGCCAATGTCTCGCTTGAACCGGGCGGGCAGCTGGAATTGTCGGGCGCGCCGCTGGAAAGCATTCACCAGACCTGTGATGAGGTGAACCAGCACCTGAAAGACGTCAAAGACATCGCCGATAAGGTGGGTGTGGGCTTCATCGGTTTGGGCGCCGCCCCGATCTGGAACCATGAGCAGATGCCGGTGATGCCCAAGGGCCGCTATAAGCTGATGACCTCCTACATGGATGAGGTTGGCACCATGGGGAAATCCATGATGTACCGGACCTGCACCGTACAGGTGAACCTCGACTTCGCGTCAGAGGCCGACATGGTACAGAAGTTCCGCGTGGCACTGGCGCTGCAGCCGGTGGCGACTGCGCTTTTTGCCAATTCCCCCTTCTTTGACGGCAAGGTCAACGGGCACAAAAGCTGGCGCTCGAACGTGTGGCGCCACCTTGATGACGCGCGCACCGGCATGCTGCCTTTCGTGTTTGAGGACGGCATGGGCTTTGAACGCTATGTCGACTATGCGCTGGATGTGCCGATGTATTTTGTCTACCGCGACGGCCAATACATCAACGCGCTGGGCCAGTCGTTCCGGGACTTCCTGAAAGGTGAATTGCCCGCGCTGCCTGGTGAGGTGCCGACGCTCAGCGATTGGGCGGATCACCTGACCACAGCCTTCCCTGAGGCGCGGATCAAGAAATACATGGAAATGCGCGGTGCCGATGGCGGCCCTTGGCGTCGTCTGTGTGCCTTGCCGGCCTTCTGGGTGGGGATGATGTATGATCAGTCTTCGCTCGATGCGGCCTGGGATCTTGCCAAAGGCTGGGATGCAGAAACCCGCGAAGCGTTGCGCGTTGCGGCCTCGGTTGACGGGTTGCAGGCGCAGGTCGGCAACATCAACATGCACGATCTGGCCCGCGAGGTTCTGAAAATCTCAGAATCAGGGCTGGTGGCCCGCGCCAAAGAGGGCACCGGGGGCTTGGTGCCGAATGAGACGCATTTCCTCAACGCCCTGAAGGAATCGGTGGAAACCGGTCAAGTGCCCGCGGATGAGCTGCTGGCGCGCTACCACGGCGACTGGGACGGCGATCTGAGCAAGATCTACGGCGAATACAGCTACTGATCGGTGCACACCGTACACCGATTTGAAGGGGCGGGATCTGATGCAGATCGCGCCCTTTTTCGTCGCGCGGCAGAAATCACACCCGGCCTTTGGGAAATCTGTGCCAAGATAGGCGACAGATTTTCAGGAGGGTTTGTTGATGGCATTTGATCGTATCCGCAGGGCGCTGGTTCTGGGCGCCGCACTCAGCACGGTTGCCGGCATGGCTTTGGCGCAATCGGTTGCCGGGCAATATCGCGTCGAAGGGCGCAATCCCGATGGCTCCGCCTATAGCGGCACCGTGGTGATTTCCGAACAGGGCAATGCCGTGCAGTTCAACTGGCGCGTTGGCGCCTCGACCTACTTGGGATCAGGCACCCGCAATGGCGATGTGATCTGGGTGGATTGGGGCAGCCAGTATCCGGTTGTCTATGTGCGTATGCCCAGCGGTCAGCTACATGGTACATGGGAAAATGGCACCGCGCTGGAACGGCTGCTGCCCTAGGCGTGTTGCCTTAATTTTTGTGGGAAGTGCACGGCGTGACCCTCTAGCATGGTGCGCAGTGCATTTACCTGCGCGCTGCAGCGGCCTAGAAGCATAGCATGACACATTTTTTTATCCGTTTTCTTCCTTCCTTGATCCTGTTTTTTGCGATCTTGGCCCTCACACTCTGGTCAGCGATGGCCATCTGGTTAAACGCATCTGGGCTTCTGCGTGTGGTGCTTCTTGTTGGGATTTTTGCTTCGGCACTCGGCGCTTGGATATTGCAGCGTCACAAACGGCGGCTGGCCTGGGGGCTTTGGTCGCTGACGGCCCTGGTGGTGCTGGGCTGGTACCAGACAATCCAGCCGCGCCATGACCGTGAATGGGCCGCTGACGTGGCCCACGGGGTGCAGGCCCGTGTGGCTGGCGATATCGTCACCCTGTCGAACCTCAGGGATTTTGACTGGCAGGACCGCAACACCGCGCAGGAGCGCTGGGTCGCGCAAAGCTATGACCTGACGCAATTGACCAGCGTCGATATGTTCACCTCGGTCTGGAGCAATCCTGACATCGCGCATCTCTTGGTCAGTTTCGGATTTGCAGATGGCGAACATGTTGCGTTTTCGGTGGAAATTCGCCGCGAAGCTCATGAGGTCTTTAATGAGATTGGCGGGTTCTTCCGCCAGTTTGAACTGGTCCTGATCGGCGCCAAGGAGCGTGACATCGTGCAGTTGCGTGTCGATCATCGCGGGGAGGCGGTGCGCCGTTTCCCGGTCACCCTGACCGCAGAACAGCGCCGCGACATGTTCATGTCTTACGTTGAACTGGCTCAGGATCTGGAACAGCAGCCGCAGTTTTACAATACGATTGCCGCCAATTGCACAACGGTGGTCTATGGTTTGGCGCGGACCTTAAAATCGGACCTGCCAATGGATCTGAGCCTGATCCTGTCAGGCCGCCTGCCGCATTACCTTGAGGATCTTGGTGTACTGGGCGGGGAGGGCGATATGCAATCCCGGTTCGACGCGGCGCTTTTGCCGACGGGGGCCGATCAGGCCTACCCGGATCTGTCCTACGCGCAATCCATTCGCCAGCCCTAGGCGAAAAGGCAAAAGAAAAGGCGGCCCCGAAACCGGGACCGCCTCTCCGTGAGTGAGAGCCGCTTTAGTTCTGCAGCTCGGCCGGATCTTTGAACTCGATCTCACCCCATTTTACATCGGCGGTGTCGATGAAACCGGTGACGTCCTCTTCCCAACGGGCCTGAACGCCGCTGGACAGGTTGAGGAACAACTCACCGTCGACGATCTTCCAGATCTCAGGATCGCCGTCGAACTTGAAGCCCATCGCAGTGCCAAAGGCGCAGTAGCCACCGTACTGGGGGGCATAGGCCTCAGGATTGGCGTCAAACTTGGCCTTGTGCTCTTCCGAGACGAAGCGGTAGGTTGCATCTGCGTAGGTTGAGGTGATCTGCCAGTCGCCGGGGGTCGGTTCCCCCAGGGTGAAATAAGCAACCGGATCATAGCCGCGCAGGGCCAGGCCGGTGGAGGTGGCGTTAACGTCCACACCCGCGGCAAAGGCGGTGCTGGTCAGCGCTACGGTTACGGCAAGACCGCCGATGAGCGATTTGATTGCGTTCATGATGTCATTCCTTTGAAGTAGGGCCGTTCAGCGTAATTCCGATACGGCCGGTCAATGTGCAAAAGGCAGCGTAATTGCGGTGCCTTGATCCCCAGATGGACCAAGCGGCGCTCACATTCAAAACAACATGAATTGAGTGTTTGGATCTGCAAAAAGCCTGTGCGCAGAAGGGGATACACGATCTGGTGAGGGATGCGTGAGCAGGCGCGTTAACCAGACCACTGCGGGAACGGGCCGCAAACTGCCGCAGCGCCGCAGCGTTGCCTTGCCCCGTGGTCCCCGGCTTCCTATAAGCGGGCAAACACCGCATTGGAGAGGGCCATGAGTTTTACGCAGAAGCACCTTCTGGGGATCGAGCCCCTGCATCCGATGGAAATCACCGCCATTCTGGATCTGGCGGACCAATATGTTGACCTCAACCGCCGCGAGCAGAAACACTCTGACGCGCTGCAGGGGCTGACGCAGATCAATATGTTCTTTGAAAACTCCACCCGGACGCAGGCCAGTTTTGAACTGGCGGGCAAACGTCTGGGGGCGGATGTGATGAACATGGCGATGCAAGCGTCTTCGATCAAAAAGGGTGAGACCCTGATTGATACGGCGCTGACCCTGAACGCGATGCACCCTGATCTGCTGGTGGTGCGGCACCCGCATTCCGGCGCAGTGGACCTGCTGGCGCAGAAGGTGAATTGCGCGGTGTTGAACGCCGGTGACGGCAAGCATGAACACCCCACGCAGGCCCTGCTGGACGCGCTGACAATTCGCCGTGCCAAGGGCCGGTTGCATCGCCTGAACATCGCGATCTGTGGTGACATTGCCCACAGCCGTGTAGCCCGTTCGAACCTGATCCTCTTGGGTAAAATGGAAAACCGCGTGCGTCTGGTTGGCCCGCCGACCCTGATGCCCTCGCAGATCGATCAGTTCGGCGTTGAGGTCTACCACGACATGGAGGAAGGCCTGAAAGACGTTGATGTTGTGATGATGCTGCGCCTTCAGAAAGAGCGGATGGACGGTGGCTTCATCCCGTCTGAGCGTGAGTATTACCATCGCTATGGTCTGGACGCTGAAAAGCTGAGCCACGCCAAAGACGACGCCATCGTCATGCACCCTGGACCGATGAACCGTGGCGTGGAAATTGACGGCACCATTGCCGATGACATCAACCGCTCGGTCATTCAGGAACAGGTCGAAATGGGTGTAGCCGTACGTATGGCGGCGATGGACCTTTTGGCACGCAACCTGCGGGCGGCGCGTGCAGCAACCAAAGAAGTGGAGGTCTGATTATGGAAGATCCCAAAGATCCGCGTATGTCGGGCCGCGTGGCCTCGATCGCGCTTTTGGTCATGTTTATCTTTGTTGGCTTGATGGTGTGGATCAGCTGATGGCTGACGGGCGATTATCCCGCGAAGGGGCCGGAACATGATGGATCTCCTCTCTGTCCGGCCGGATGAGCTGCGCGGTGTGCGCATGTTCAGCGTTGCGGCCGACCGGGCTGAACTGGACCGGTTGCAGGCCATCCTCGCTGAGGCAGAGCCGGGACTGGCTGAAGGCTATCTGGCCGACATCCTTGGCGCGCCAGCTATTGATGCCACCCGGGTTGAGGTGTTTGATCTTGAGGATCTGTCGAACTTCGGTCTGGTGAATTACTTGGTCAAGGCCAACGGGTTGCCCGCCGAGGCGGTGGAGCCTGACCGCGCCCGCCTGGAAGCGCTGAGCGGTGTTGTGCTGCTGCTTTATCCCGGTGCCTTCCGGGATCAGGTGCTGACCCTTCAGCCGGCGGAGGTGCTGACGCCTGTCGGTGCCTGGGACGAAGATATCCCCGATCTGGAATTTACCCCGCTGCGATCTGAGGCAGCCAAAGGCCAACTGGCGGATGCGCCCCCGGCCGAACCTGTGAAAGCCCCGCGCTGGGTCGCCTGGCTGGTGGCCGTGATGGTCCTGCTGGGGTTGATCGCGGTTTATGCCGCCGTGGCAGGAGGAAATTGATGCAGCCTGAGATGACACCAACCACCGCCCTAGAGGATGGGGAAACCGTCCTGCATTCCTTCTACCCCAGCGGTTCGGCCTATTGGCGCGATCATGCTTGGCTGGCAGCAGGGGCGATGGGCTGTGGCATGGCGATACTGATGTTGCTGGGCAATCCACATGTCTGGACCGGGGCCATTGGCGGTTTGGCAGCCATTGCGGTACGTGGATTTTATCTGGCCTCGGATGAGTTGAAGGCCCGGTGGGACCTGACCGAAACCCGCCTTTTGGGGCCCCAGGGCCGCGCCGTGCGACTGGGTGAGATCGCCAAAATCCGCAAACTGGGTTCGGCCGTGCAGGTGGTCACCCTGTCTGGCGACAAACACCTGTTGAAATTTCAACAGGATCGGGATGACACTATTGCCCGGATAGAACGCGCAAAAGCCGTGGCAGGCTAAGCCGTCACGGCAGCAGAGGGAGGTCACAGATGTCAGAACAGACAAGCGGCTGGGAAGGCCTGTTGGACCCCGGCGAAGAAATCCTCTGGCAAGGGCGCCCTGATGGCGCCATCGTGTTCCGCCCGCGCAATGTGATGATGTTTTTCTTCGGTCTGATGTTTGCCGGCTTTGCCCTGTTCTGGATGATCATGGCCAGCCAGGCCGGTGGTCTGTTCTGGATGTTCGGCCTGCTGCATTTCAGCGTCGGGGTGGGCATCAGTTTCGGCGGCATCTGGGGACCGGCCTACAAACGCCGCCACACCTGGTACACGCTGACCAATCAACGCGCCTTCATCGCATCGGACATGCCAATTGTCGGAAAGAAGCTGCAAAGCTACCCGATCACCCGTGAAATGGTGCTGGAGTTTGTCGATGAACCGCTGGCCTCGGTCCATTTTGCAAACAAGCGCAAACGGACCAAAAATGGCTCGTATCTGGTGCCGATCGGGTTTGAGCGCATTGCCGATGGGCGCGACGTGTATCGCATGATGCGGGACATCCAGCGCGCGGATCGTCAGAAGGATCGTTCAGCGGATAACGCTTAGCCCTTTCCTCAACGACCGAACCCCAATAAGAGACGCCTAACATTGCCTCAGAGGAAGGATTTCCCATGACCACGATCTTGTTCACCAATGTGCACCTTGTGGATCCTGAGGCAGGCAATGTGGTCCTTGGCACCCTGTTGGTGCAGGACGGCGTCATTGCCGGTCACGGTCAGGAACTGGCGGTGCCTGATGGGGCGCAGGTGGTTGACGGGCAGGGCAAATACCTGGCGCCGGGCATCGTGGACATTGGCGTTAAGGTCTGTGAGCCGGGCGAGCGGCACAAGGAAAGCTTCCGCTCAGCGGGGCTGGCCGCTGCCGCCGGGGGCGTCACCACTATTGTGACCCGCCCGGACACCACGCCTACCATCGACAATCCCGAAACATTGGAATTTGTCACCCGCCGCGCGCAGGAGGCAGCCCCGGTCAATGTGGTGCCGATGGCTGCGTTGACCAAGGACCGTGCAGGCCGGGAAATGACTGAAATCGGCTTTCTGCAGGATGCCGGTGCCGTGGCCTTCACCGATTGCGATCATGTGGTCACCGATACCAAGGTGCTGATGCGCGCGCTGTCTTACGCCAAATCGCTGGGTGCGCTGGTGCTGGGGCATCCGCAGGAACCCATCCTTTCAAAAGGCGCGGCGGTCACCTCGGGCAAGTTTGCCTCCTTGCGGGGCTTGCCCGCGGTTTCGGCCATGGCGGAACGGATGGGGCTAGATCGTGACATCGCCCTGCTGGAGATGACAGGCGCGAAGTATCATTTTGACCAGATCACCACCGCACGGGCGCTGCCGGCGCTGGAACGGGCGAAAAACAACGGTCTGGATGTGACGGCGGGCACCTCAATCCACCATCTGACGCTGAATGAATTTGACGTCGCTGACTACCGCACCTTCTTCAAGGTGAAGCCGCCCTTGCGGGCTGAGGACGATCGTCTGGCCATCGTAGAGGCATTGCGCCACGGGTTGATTGACGTGATCAGTTCCTTCCACACCCCCCAGGATGAGGAAAGCAAGCGCCTGCCGTTTGAGGAAGCCGCCAGCGGCGCGGTGGGGCTGGAAACCTTCCTGCCTGCAGTTCTGCGGCTTTATCACTCGGGCGATCTGACGCTGCCGCAACTGTGGCGCGCCATGGCGCTGAACCCGGCAAACCGTCTGGGTCTGGCGGCCGGGCGGTTGTCAAACGGGGCACCGGCGGATCTGGTGTTGTTTGACCCGGATGCGCCATTTGTGATGGATCGGTTCAAACTGCAGTCGAAATCGAAAAATACCCCCTTTGACGGGCAGCGGTTGCAGGGCAAGGTGCTGGCAACAATTGTGAACGGCAAACCTGTCTTCGGAGATCTGTAAATGCCTGAAATCCTGTCCTCTGTTCCGACCCTGGGCCTCTGGGGGGTGATTGGCTACCTGCTGGGCTCCATTCCGTTTGGGATGGTGCTGGCGGCTGTGATGGGGCTGGGCAATCTGCGCGACATCGGTTCTGGTAACATCGGCGCCACCAATGTCCTGCGTACCGGCAGCAAGAAGGCGGCGGCGCTGACACTGATCCTGGATGGCGGCAAAGCGGCAGTGGCCGTTCTGCTGGCCCGTGCCTTTGCGGGTGAAGATGCGGCGCAGCTGGCTGGGTTGGCAGCCTTCATCGGCCATTGCTTCCCGGTCTGGCTGAAATTCAAAGGCGGCAAAGGCGTTGCGACCTTCCTTGGCCTGTTGCTGGCCCTGGCATGGCCGGTGGGTCTGGCCTCCTGCGTGACCTGGCTGGTGGCGGCGGTGATTGGGCGCATTTCCTCGCTGTCGGCGCTGGTTGCTGCGGCGGCCTCAACCTTCTGGATGGTGCTTTTGGGGCATGGCGACATGATGTTTATGGGGGCTGCGCTGACGCTGCTGATCTTCTGGACGCACCGCGCCAATATTTCCCGTCTGCGCAAAGGCGAAGAGCCAAAAATCGGCCAGAAATGATCGCCCTTTTCCCTGTCCGCTCGGCAGGTTAGCTTGGCGGCATGGAACAGGTGGAATCGGCACTCGACTATCATGTGGCTCTGGCCATGCTGGACTGGCAGATTGAGCTGGGGGCCGATGAGGTGCTGTCTGAAGCACCGGTTAACCGCTATGAATTGCAGCAAAGCCAGCCAAAACAGGCGCCTGCCGGACCTGATGGCAAACGCCGCCCACCCACGCCCGTTGCGAAACCCAAGGTAGATCCCGTCGCTGATGCCAAGAAACTGGCCGCAGCAGCGCAGGATCTGGCAGGGCTGCGCGCGGCGCTTGAAGGTTTTGAGCATTGCGAGTTGAAACAGGCGGCCCGCCAGCTGATCCTGTCCGAAGGCAGCGTGGACGCCCGGGTGATGGTGATCGGCGAAGCACCGGGCCGCGATGAAGACCGGGAAGGCCGCCCTTTCGCGGGGCGCACCGGCGCATTGCTGGATAAGATGCTGGCCGCAATCAACCTGTCCCGAAGTGGCGAAGGTGCCGCGGCGGCCTATCTGACCACCGTCTTGCCGTGGCGCGGCCCGACCAATCGCGATGCCTCCCCCGCTGAGGTGGCGATGATGAAGCCGTTTCTGGAACGCCACATCGCCTTGCAAAAGCCTGAGGTCATTGTGCTGATGGGCAATCTGCCCTGTCAGGCGTTGCTGGCCAAACGGGGCATCTCCCGTCTGCGCGGGCAATGGACCGAAGTGCAGGTGACCGGCGGGCCAGCTATCCCTGCATTGCCGATGATGAACCCGGAACGGCTGATGCGAAATCCCAATGCCAAACGTGATGCCTGGGCCGATCTGCTGTCCCTGCGCGCCAAACTGGATGCCCTATGAGTGTTGATCCGATTGTCCTACTGACCTTTGTTCCTGCAGCTTTGGCGCTGAACCTGACGCCGGGGGCCGATATGATGTTTTGCCTGGGGCAGGGCCTGCGCTCGGGCGCGCGGCCGGCAGTTGCGGCCAGCGCCGGTATTTCCGTGGGCGCCTTTGTGCATGCCGCCTTGGCAGGTCTGGGACTGTCGGCGCTGATTGCGGCGCTGCCCTGGGCCTTTGATGTGATCCGCTGGATCGGTGTGGCCTATCTGCTGTTTCTGGCCTGGCAGTCGCTGCGGCAGGGCCCGCTGGATGCCACCGCCGCGCCCGCCCCAGCCCTGCGCGCCTTTAAGGAAGGGCTGCTGGTGAACCTTACCAACCCCAAAGTGATCCTCTTCGTGCTGGCCTTCGTACCACAGTTCGTGGATCCCACACGCGGGGCAGTTTTGATGCAGTTTCTGATATTTGGCGCGGTGCTGGCGCTGGGGGGCTTTATCGTGAACGGGCTGGTCGGCGTCTTCGCCGGCGGCATTGGCCGCCGCCTGACGCGAAGCCCGGGCTTTGCCCGCTGGCTGGGCCGCGTGAGCGCAGGGATTTTTGCCGGGCTGGCACTGCGCCTTGCCCTGCTGGAACGAGGGTAAAGAGATGTCGCGTATCGACGAAAGCAAAGAGTTCATTGCGGTGCGGATTGCCGTGCTGACGGTATCGGACACCCGCGAGCTGAGTGAGGATCGCTCGGGCGATACGCTGGTTGGCCGGATCGAAGGCGCGGGTCACATCGTGGCAGACCGCAAGATCATTCGCGACGAACGGGGTGAAATTGCAGATCAGCTGCGGGCCTGGATCGCCGACCCGGAGGTGGATGTTATCATTTCCACAGGCGGCACCGGTCTGACCGGTCGCGATGTGACCGTCGAAGCCCATCGCGACGTCTATGAAAAAGAGATTGAGGCATTTGGCACCGTCTTCACCATAGTCTCGATGCAGAAGATCGGCACCTCCGCCGTGCAAAGCCGCGCCACCGGCGGGGTTGCGGGCGGCACCTACCTCTTTGCGCTGCCCGGCAGCCCCGGCGCCTGCAAAGATGCCTGGGACGACATTCTGGCGTTGCAACTGGACTATCGCCACCGTCCCTGCAACTTCGTGGAAATTTTTCCACGTTTAGACGAACATCAGCGACGGAAATAAAATTTTCGCTCGTATCAGTACCTAGACTTGGCTTTGTCAGATCGGGATTTACCTATTTGACAGGGCCTTACACGTTGTGCGCAAGGGAAGAGACATGCGTTTTCTGCGACAAAGCCTTACCGGGCTTTTCCTCATGGCCGTCACCATCGGCCTGTTATTTTACGCCGTAACGCTGGTGCGGGGCGCCGTCGAAGACAGCCTGGAACAGGACAGTCGCCGTGGTCAGGGCCGCGAACGCGTCTTTGCTGTATCTGTTCTCACTGCTGAACCCCAAACCGTTTCGCCGACCCTGCAGGCCTATGGCCAGATCGAAAGCCGCCGCTCCTTGGTACTGCGCGCTGCTGTCTCAGGCCCGGTGGTGGAACTAGCCGATAACATGACCGAAGGCGGCGTTGTGTCGGCCGGTCAGATGCTTCTGCGGATCGATCCGGTGGACGCGCAGGCCGCCTTGGACCGCGCCCAGGCGGATTTGCAGGACAGTGAGGCTGAAACCCGCGATGCCGACCGCGCCCTGGAACTGGCCCAGGCGGATCTGACCGCAGCGCAGGAACAGGCGGCCCTGCGCCAAAAAGCGTTTGAGCGGCAACAGGGGCTGCAGGCCCGTGGCGTTGTAACAGATACAGCCGTGGAAACCGCGGAACTGGCCGCAGCCTCGGCGCGTCAATCCGTGGTCACCCGCCGTCAGTCACTGGCCCAGGCTGAGGCCCGCGTGGACAAGGCCGCCACCGGTCTGGCCCGCGCTACCATTGCCCGGGACGAAGCGCAACGGAATTTGGATGACACGGTGCTCCGGGCAGAATTTGACGGCACGCTTTCGGATGTTTCGGTTGTGGCCGGCGGGCTGGTCAACACCAACGAACAATTGGCACAGCTGGTGGATGGGCAAACGCTGGAGGTGGCCTTCCGCGTTTATACCGCACAGTACGCGCGCCTGCTGGATGACGCCGGCCGTCTGCGTCCGGCCCCGGTTGAAGTCTCACTGGATGTGAGCGGCATCGACCTGTCGACCAAAGGGCAGCTTAGCCGTGACAGTGCAGCGGTGGCCGAAGGCCAAAGCGGCCGTTTGATTTTCGCCACGCTTGACAGTCCGCGCGGCATGAAACCCGGTGATTTTGTCACCGTCGCAGTGGAGGAGCCGCCGCTGGATCGGGTGGTTCAGCTGCCGTCCAAAGCACTTGGCAGCGATGGCCGCGTGCTGATCATCGGCGAAGGTGACCGGCTTGAGGCCGTGGAGGTCACACTGCTGCGGCGTCAGGGCGATGACGTTTTGGTACGCGCGCGTGGCCTTGCCGGGCGTCAGGTGGTCAAGGAACGCACGCCCTTGTTGGGCGCCGGGATCAAAGTGCGGCCTCTGGCCCCCGCCGGTGCTGAAGCGGCGACAGATGAGCCGCAGACCGTCGCGCTGACCGCAGAACGCCGCGCCAAATTGGTTGCCTTTGTTGAGGCCAACAAACGAATGCCGGTCGATGCCAAGGAGCGCATCCTGAACGCCCTGAAAGAAGAGCAGGTGCCAACCCAGATGGTGCAACGCCTCGAAGACCGGATGGGGAGCTAAGCCATGGTGCGCGAAATCCCATCGGCGGCGGGCGGCATCCTGTCCTATTTCACCCGCCACAAAACCGTCGCCAACCTATTGCTGGTGGTGCTTTTGGTGCTGGGCATGGCGGTTGTGCCGCAGATGCGGGCGCAGTTCTTCCCTGATGTTGTGGTCGATGATGTCTCTGTCTCGGTCACATGGGACGGGGCCGGGGCCGAAGACGTGGACGCCGCCATTGTGCAGGTGTTGGAACCTGCCTTGCTGGCGGTTGAGGGCGTCGAAAGCTCTTCCAGCACCAGCCGCGAAGGGCGTGCCAGCGTCAATCTGGAGTTTGAGCCGGGCTGGGACATGGCCCGCGCTGCCGATGATGTGCAATCGGCCGTTGATGCGATCACCACCTTGCCCGAAGACGCCGAAGACCCAAACGTGCGCCGGGGGGCTTGGCGGGACCGGGTGACCGATGTGGTTATCACCGGCCCGGTGGAACCGCGTCAGCTGGGCCTCTTTGCTGATGAGTTCGTGACCCGGCTTTTTGCCGAAGGCGTGACGCGCACCACAATTCGCGGCGTTGTCGCGACCGAGGTACTGGTTGAAGTGCCCTCGTTGAAACTGATCGCCCATGACGTGACCATGGCGCAGATCTCGGATGCGATTGCACAGGAGGTGGATGCCGATCCGGCGGGGGATGTGGCCGGGGCCAATGCGCGGGTGCGCACCGGTGTGGCCAAACGCACCCCGGATGAGATTGAACAGATCGTTCTGCGCACCAATGAAGATGGCTCCAACCTGACCGTCGGTGACGTGGCGACGGTGTCTCAACTGGGGCCAGACCGGGCGCGCAGCTATTTTGTCGGCGACAATCCGGCGGTTTCTGTCCGGGTGGACCGAACGGCAACCGGTGATGCGATCCGCATGCAATATCAGGTCGAGGACGTGGCAGAGGCGCTGAACGCGACCCTGCCCGATGGCGTTTCGATCGATCTGATCCGCACCCGAGCCGAGGCCATCTCGGGCCGTTTGAACCTCCTGTTGGACAACGGTTTGATGGGGCTGGGGCTGGTGGTTCTGCTGCTGTTCTTGTTCCTCAATGCGCGCACCGCCTTCTGGGTGGCGGCGGGGATCCCAGTTGCGATGCTGGCAGCTGTGACGCTGATGTATGTCGGCGGGTTGACGATCAACATGATCTCGCTCTTTGCGCTGATCATCACCCTTGGGATCGTTGTGGATGACGCCATTGTGGTCGGTGAACATGCCGATGCCCGTCTGCGCAAATTTGGCGATAGCCCGGTGGAGGCTGCAGAAAACGCCGCCCGCCGCATGGCGATGCCGGTCTTTGCAGCGACGCTGACCACCATCATTGCCTTCTTTGGTCTGACTGCGATCTCTGGCCGGTTTGGCGATCTGATTGCGGATATTCCCTTTACGGTGATCGCCGTTCTGGCGGCCTCCCTGGTGGAGTGTTTCCTGATCCTGCCCAACCACATGGCCCACGCGCTGAAGCACCAGTACAAGGACCATTGGTACGATTGGCCCAGCCGGGTGGTGAACCGCGGGTTCCGCTGGATGCGCGACCATGCGTTCCGCCCGTTCATGCGGTTTGTGATCTGGGCGCGCTACCCGGTGCTGGCGATGGCGGTTGTCCTGCTTGCGTCGCAGGCGGCGCTGTTCCTGAAGGGTGATGTCACCTGGCGGTTCTTCAACGCGCCTGAGCGCAGCTCGGTCACCGGCAACTTCGCCATGCTGGAAGGCGCAACGCGCGACGATTCCATCGCGATGATGAAGGAGATGCAGCGCGCAACCGAGGCGGTGAACCAGCGATTGCAGCAGCAATACGGTTGGGAGCCGGTGGACTATGTCATCACTGAGGTGGGTGGCAACGCCGGCCGCGGCCTCAGCGGTGCGGACAGCAAAGATGCGGACCTTTTGGGGGCGATTTCCATTGAGCTGATCGATGCGGACCTGCGCCTGAAGCAGGACGGCAGCCCCTATTCCAGTTTTGCCTTTGTGGCCGAGCTGCAGGATGAGGTGCGCAAACACCCGCTGGCCGAAACCCTCAGCTTCCGTGGCTGGCGGTCGGGGCCAGGCGGGGATTCGCTGGACGTTCAGTTCTACGGCGCAACGGCGGAGGTGTTGAAGCAGGCCAGTGAAGATCTGCAAACGGCCTTGGCGGAATACCCCGAGGTGTCAGCGGTTGAGGACAATCTGGCCTACGACAAGGAAGAGCTGATCCTTGAATTGACCGCACAGGGGCAGGCACTTGGCTTTACCATTGACGGGCTGGGCCGCGTGCTGCGCAACCGTCTGAACGGGATTGAGGCCGCAACCTTCCCCGATGGGCCACGCAGCGCTGCCATCCGGGTTGAACTGCCCGAAGATGAGCTGACCGCTGATTTCCTAGACCGCAGCCAGATGCGTAGCCCAACCGGCGTTTACGCGCCGCTGTCGGATCTGGTCACGGTCACCTCACGCAGCGGGTTCTCAACCGTGCGTCGGGAAAACGGCATCCGACTGATCTCGGTCACTGGCGATATATCCGAGGATGATCCGGTCCGGGCCGAAGCGATCTCAACCGCGCTGGAAACCGAAATTCTGCCGACCATCGCCAGCGAACGTCAGGTTGAGTTCCGCCTGTCCGGTCTGGCTGAGCAGGAAGAAAGCTTCCTCAATGAGGCGCGCACAGGTCTGTTTCTGTGTCTGACCGGCATTTATCTGGTTCTGGCCTGGGTCTTCGCCAGCTGGACCCGGCCATTGGTGGTTATGGCTGTCATTCCCTTTGGCCTCGTCGGGGCGATCTGGGGGCATTACATCTGGGATGTGCCGCTATCGATGTTCTCGGTCGTGGGACTGTTGGGCATGACGGGGATTATCATCAACGACTCGATTGTTCTGGTGACCACCATTGATGACTACGCCAAAGACCGCGGGTTGCTGCCCTCAATCCTGGATGGGGCGGCGGACCGTCTGCGCCCGGTGATGCTGACAACGCTGACCACGGTTTTGGGGCTTGCGCCGCTGCTGTATGAGGCCTCCAGTCAGGCGCAGTTCCTGCGGCCGACCGTTGTGACGCTGGTCTATGGTCTGGGCTTCGGCATGGTGCTGGTGCTTCTGGTTGTTCCGGCGGTGATTGCCGCGCAGCAGGACGTTGCGCGCCAGTTTGCAGCCCTGCGTCATGCGGTGAAGGCCAAACCGTTGCGTCTGCCGTTTGCGGCGGCTCTGGCTGTGCTGGCGCTTTGGCTGGTTCCGACACTGGGCCATGTGGCGATCTATGACACGGTGGCACCGCAAATCCTGCAGGCCGCGCCAGCGCTTGCGGAGCTTCCCGCGCTGCCGGTTGCCTTGATGCTGTACCTGTCGCTTGCGGTGGTGCTGGTGCTGCTGCTCTACATCGCAGCCAGTCTTAGGATCGCGCTCAGACGGCGTGCAAATGCGTAACGAAATAAGGCGGGCCATGGCCCGCCTTTTCTATCTCAATGGATCTGTGGTTATCCCGCGACGCAGCCCCGCACATCCACCGCCCGGTTTTGGCCTAGAACCGTAAACCGCAGGCTGGAGCGGTCCAGCGCCAGCGCGTCGCCCTCCACATGCATCATTTCGGTTTCCACCGTCAGCATATTGCCGTGGCGCGAAACATCGGCTTCGGCCACCCAGACCAGCGGGTCGCCCACTTCAACCACCGCATATTCCTGCCCGCCAGTATCCGGCAGCTGCAACTCGGCCCGCAGGGCCATGCCGTCAACGGTTGGGCGCAGGTGACAATGGGCGGTACGCAGCCCGGCCTCAGACGCGGGCATCGGGCGATCGCGAAGCGCGGCCTCAATCCGGGGATCGGCGCCGCTGACCGAGGGGGGCAGTTCCACGTTGATCGACAGTTCCGCCGGCACGCAGACGTCGCGGCACACCCCCATCATCAAACGCCCTTTGAGCCGGATCGTTTCACCTGTCTGCGAAGGCCTAAGCAACACCGGCAGCAGGAGCGAGCGTTGATACCCGACCGAGCGCATACCGTTCTGGCTGAACACCTCAGGCGTTGGCCAATGCGGTGTCATCGCGGCCAGATTGCGGCTGCCGGACAGTTCAAACATCGGCGGGATCCCAGCATCGCCGGGCGCGCGCCAGTAGGTTTTCCAGCCCGCGGCCAGATCGATCTGCAATGCCGCCACACGGCTGCCGTCATCGCGCGTCCAGCCGGGCAACACGGTCAACTGCGCCATATCCGGCTGCCAGCTCTCGGCCAAGGCCGCCGCACCGCAGCTCAGGCTCAGCGCCATACCAGCGAAAAAGGGGAACAATCGGGTCTTTCTCATACGCAACGGTCTGCGGCAGAATCGGACGTTTGCCAACTCACATTCCAGAGATTGAATTGTGACTGCGGCTTTTTTCACCCGCCATTCTGGACCTTAGCCCATGCGCTGCCTATTCTCATACTATCAGAGGAGCAAAGCCCAGATGGATCTCACCGGACAGTTGTTGATTGCAATGCCAGGCATGGGGGACACCCGTTTTGAACATGCTGTGGTGTTGATCTGTGCCCATTCCGAAGAGGGGGCAATGGGGCTGATCATCAACAAACCCACCGAAGACGTGGCGCTGGCCGATCTGCTGGAACAGGTCAAAATCACCCCGGTGGAGGGCGCGCCTGAGTTGGGCGTGCACTTTGGCGGGCCGGTTGAAACCGGGCGTGGCTTTGTGCTGCATGGGCGCGATTACCGCTCGGCGCTGAACACTCTGGATGTTTCGGGCCGCTTTGGTCTGACCGCGACGCTGGATGTGCTGGAGGATCTGGCCGCCGGTGAGGGGCCGAAGAACGCCATTGTTGCCCTGGGCTACTCCGGCTGGGGGCCGGGCCAGCTGGAGGATGAGATTTCTCACAACGGCTGGCTGACCTGCGCGGCCAGTTCTGAGCTGGTGTTCACCACCGCCGATGACGCCAAGTGGGAGGCTGCGCTGCACAGCATTGGCGTGGAGGCGCTGCTGCTCTCCGCGGATGCGGGGCACGCCTGATTTACGCACCTCGGGACGTGTACTTTCAGCGCGGCGCGGCGGCCCGGCGCAACCGGTCGTTGATCGCACGGCCCAACCCAACCTCAGGGATGGGGGAGACGGCGATGCCGCGCGGGCCTTTGGCATCCAGCGCATGCAGGTGATGAAACAGGTTCGCTGCCGCCTCGGTCAGATCGCCCGCCGCGGATAGGTTCAGCGCACAGTCGACCTTGCCAAACCCCAACAACAGCTCATCCGCCGCAACATCGGTTGCGTTCAACCGGACCGAGGCGCCGGGGGCGTAATGCGATGTCATCTGCCCTGGCGCGATCAAAGGATCACCGGATTGATGCAGTTTCACGGGACCGCCAAGGCAGGCCTCGATCGCCTCCTGCGGCAGACCGCCGGGCCGCAGCAGGACAGGTTCGTCAAACAGGCCAAGGATGGTGGATTCCACCCCAACCAGGCAGGCGCCGCCGTCCAGAATGCCTTCGATCCGGCCGTTTAGCCCGGCGTTAACGTGGTCTGCGGTGGTGGGGCTGATTTTGCCCGATGGGTTGGCCGAGGGGGCCGCTAGGGGACCGTCAAACATGGCCAGCAGCTGATGCGCCAGGGGATGGGCCGGCACCCGCACGGCCAGGGTCGGCAGGTCAGCGGTCACCAAAGGCGACAGGCCGCTGTCTTCGCGCAGGGGCAGCACCAGAGTCAGCGCGCCGGGCCAGAAGGCCTGGGCCAGCTGATCCGCCAGATCAGACCAGATGACGTAACGTTTCGCCGCCTCAGCATCCGCAACATGCACGATCAACGGGTTGAAGCGGGGGCGTCCCTTGGCCTCAAAAATCCGCGCTACAGCCAGATCATTGCGCGCATCTGCGGCCAAGCCATAGACTGTCTCTGTTGGCATGGCGATCAACCCGCCAGCGTTCAACAAAGCGGCCGCACGGGCGACACCAGCATGATCTGGGGCCAAATGCTCGGTCTCAAGAGGGCTCATTGGGGTGCTCATGATCTATGACGCCGCGTTTTGATTGAGTGGACGGGGGGCTTCCGCCTAGGTTGCCCCGCAAATCAAATGCATACATGCGGCCCCTCCCGATTCCAAGCCGCAGCCAGGAGGAATACCAATGAGCTACCGTGCCCAGGTGGAAGATATCCGATTCATCTTCGACAATGTTGCCCCGGTCGAGCAGCTGCGCGCGACCGAGCGTTTTGCCGAGGTCAGCGCCGACCTGTCTGATGCTGTGCTCGATGGCATGGGCAAACTGTGCGAAGAGGTGATCTACCCCACCGCGCGCGACGGGGACCTGACCCCGGCCAAATTGGAAAACGGTGTGGTGCGCACCTCGCCCGGGTTCAAAGAAGCCTTTGAAGCCATTGCCGAGGGCGGCTGGGTTGCTGTCTCCGGCCCAGAAGCGCAGGGCGGTATGGGGCTGCCGATTGCCTATACGACTGCGTTTAACGAAATGATGTCGTCCTCCAACATGGCGCTGGGGCTGTGCCCGCTGCTGACGCAGGGCCAGGTCGAGGCGCTGGAACATCACGCCTCGGATGAGCTGAAAGAGCACTATCTGCCCAAGTTGATCAGCGGGGAATGGACCGGCACCATGAACCTGACGGAGCCGGGTGCAGGCTCCGACGTGGGCGCGCTGAAATCCAAGGCGGAGCCCAATGGCGATGGCACCTATGCGATTTCGGGGCAGAAGATCTTTATCACCTGGGGTGACCATGATTTCGGCGGCAACGTCTGCCATCTGGTGCTGGCCCGCCTGCCCGACGGCGTGAAAGGCACCAAAGGCATCAGCCTGTTCATGGTTCCAAAATATCTGCTGGATGAAAACGGCAACCCCGGTGTCGCCAATGACCTGAAGGTGGTCAGCCTGGAACACAAACTGGGCATCCACGGCTCACCCACTGCGGTGATGCAGTTTGACGGCGCCAAAGGCTGGCTTGTTGGCGAAGAACACAAAGGCATGGCCGCGATGTTCACCATGATGAACAACGCCCGTCTTGGTGTCGCCTCGCAAGGCGTAGGCATTGCCGAAGCCGCCTATCAGAAGGCGCTGGATTACGCCAAAGAACGCCAGCAGTTCGGCCCGATCGTGAACCACGCCGATGTGCGCCGGATGCTGATCGGCATGAAGGCCGATACCTTTGCGGCGCGTTCGATCGTGATGTCCTGCGCCATCGCCTTGGACATGGCCACCGCCACCGGCACGCCGGAATGGAAGGCACGCGCGGCCCTGTTGACCCCAATCGCCAAATCCTTCGCCACCGAAGTGGGCATCGATGTGGCCGAGGAGGGTGTTCAGGTCCACGGCGGCATGGGCTTCATCGAAGAAACCGGCGCAGCGCAGTTCAGCCGTGATGTGCGCATCACCGCGATCTATGAGGGCACCAACGGCATTCAGGCGATGGACCTTGTGGGCCGCAAGATGATGGACGGGGGCGAAGCCGCCAACGTGCTGCTGGATGAGATTGAGGCCGAGGTGGAAGCCGCCCGCGCCGCCATGCCGGAGCTGGCCGAGCCCGTCTGGCAGGCCTGCGAGTCGCTGCGCGAAGCGGTGGAATGGCTGGTCAGCCAGAGCGATATGAACACCCGCTTTGCCGGCTCCGTGCCCTTCCTGATGGCCTTTGGCCGGGTTCTGGGTGCCTATTACCATATGAAGGCTGCGCTGGCTGAGGGTGGCGAAGGCCCACGGTCGAAACTGGCGCGGTTCTACATCCGCCGACTGCTGCCGCAGCATGTCTCTTATCTGGAACATGCGCGCGCTGGGGCAGATGACCTCTACGCCTTCAGTCTGGAAGAACTGGAAGCATGAGTTTGGATACCAAATCGGAACGCGCAGCCCTGAACGGGCTGCGTTATCCTTTTGAGGCCCCGGAAAACGGCAGCGCCCTTGAGGTGGCCGAAGGGATACTGTGGATCCGCATGCCGCTGCCCATGGCGCTGGATCACGTCAATATCTACGCGCTGGACGAAGGCGATCACTGGACGATTGTGGATGCAGGCGTCTATTCCAAACGTTCGGTCGCGATCTGGGAAAATCTGCTGGCCGGTGCCCTGGGTGGCAAACCGGTGGGCCGGGTGATCCTGACCCATCACCACCCCGACCATGTTGGAGCCGTGGGCTGGTTCCGTGACCGTTTTGATGCCGAATTGCTGACCACCCGCACCGCCTTTCTGACGGCGCGGATGTTGATCCTGGATGAGGAGGCTGAGCCGACAAAACAGGCCATCGCCTATTGGCGTAGCGCCGGCATGTCCGAAGAGATCATGCAGAAACGACTGAGCGAACGGCCGTTCAACTTTGCCGACATCAGCCATCCGCTGCCAGTGGGCTACACGCGGGTCCGGCAGGGCGATGTGATTCGCGCTGCCGGGCGCGATTGGGACGTTCATATCGGCAATGGCCACGCGCCCGAGCATCTGACGCTTTGGTCGCGCGATGACAATCTGGTGATCTCGGGCGATCAGATTCTGCCCTCGATCAGCCCCAACATCGGCGTTCACCCGACGGAGCCGGAGGCAGATCCCTTGGGCGAGTGGCTGGAAAGCTGCCTGCGTCTGCAGCCCCTCGCACGCGAGGATCATCTGGTGCTGGGCGGCCATAAAACACCCTTCACCGGTCTGCCACTGCGCATGCATCAGCTGATTGAAAACCACCACGGCGGATTGCGCCGCCTGCTGCAGTATCTGGAACAGCCACGCACCGCGGTGGAGTGTTTCCCACCGCTGTTCAAACGCAGCATTGATGGCGGCACCTATGGGCTGGCGATGGTCGAAGCGGTTGCGCATCTTAACCATCTGCATCACACAGGTGAGGTAACACGCGAAAGACGGGCAGATGGGGCCTGGCTGTGGCAGCGCAAGGCGCCATAACAGCCTCTCCTCGCCCTGAAAGGGAAGGAACGCGCGATGGACGACGAAATCCGCACCTCAGCTGAGGTTCATGAAACCACCGCGCTGCCGCGCCGCCATGAGGTGCATGCCGATCCCGATGCCCCCGCAGCCAAAGTGGACCGCGCCGTCCCTGCCGCCGTTGCCGCAACGCCGGTGCAGCAGAAAAGCGCGGCCCAATGGGCCTATGAGCGGCTGATCCTCTACATCCAGAACTTTGAACAGACGCTGGATCAGAACCATGAGGTCGCCATGGGCTTTGCCGGCAGCAACGCTGGTGTCCTGCGGATCGAAGGTATGGGGTATTTCGACCCCGATATCGTGACCTTCTACGGATCTGATGAGGCAGGCACCAAAACCCAGCTGGTGCAGCATGTCAGCCAGCTGAGCGTCATTCTGCGCGCCCTGCAGAAGCAGCCAGAGGCACCTGAGCCCAATCGCATCGGCTTCCGTCTGGCGGCGGATCTTGAGAAAGGCTAAGCGACAGGAGGCGTCTGTGAAAATGGGCGCATCTGTCGTGGTGACACCCGTTGAAAAATCCGCTAATCAGCGTTGAACAGCGAAATATCAAGCCAACAAAAGGACGTGACTATGGCTGAGCACAAGCATGGCGAAATGGACATCGAAGTTCAGGAAAAGACCTATGAGGGCTTCATCAACTTCACCAAATGGTCGGTTGTGGCAATCATCGCCATCCTGATTTTCATGGCTCTGGTAAACGCCTAAGCTTTGATCCGGCCCTGATCTGCAAAGGTCCGGGCAAACCCGAGTGGGGGACCGCGATGCGTAATGTGATGCTTGCGATGGCTGCAGTATCGATGCTGTCGGCTTGTGTGGTGAAACAGGATCCCCCCATTTCGGATGAGGTGCTGGCGGCCTCGGTCTATCAACACGACGGGCCGCCGCGTCTGACCCTTTTCACCATGATCAACAACCGGACGGGCCGCGGCGCGCATACCTCGCTGATGATCAACGGCTCACAGCGGGTGATCTTCGATCCGGCCGGGTCCTTCCGCAAAGGCGGGATCGTGACCCGGGATGATGTTGTTTACAACGTCACGCCAAAGCTGGCCGACATCTACACCCGGTTCCACGCCCGCCAGACCTACCATGTTGTGGTGCAGGAACTGGATGTCAGCGCCGAAGTGGCCGAACAGGCGCTGCAGCTGGCGCTTGCCCGCGGTGAGGTGCCGGATGCCTATTGCGCCAATTCCACGTCTGAGCTGCTGGCAAAACTGCCCGGCTTCGAAGGGATTGAGAAAACCTGGTACCCCAAGGACCTGTCCGAACAGTTCAATCAGATCCCCGGCGTCAGCCGATCGGAACTGTATGAATATGACGATGGTGACCGTTTCAAAGCGCTGGAAGCATTTGATGCTGAACGGGTGCGTGACAACATGGCGGCCAACGGCCACTAACCCTGTCAGAATACCCTCACGATATCGCCCGGTCTGATCTCAGGCCGGGTTTTTCTTATCGGGTTCTGCTTATCCCAGAAGGTACAGCAATGCGTAAAGCGTTGCGGCGCCTGCAACAATCGCGGCCAGTACGTTCTTGGTCACATAGCCCACCGCAAGCGTCACAATGCCGGCCAGAACCCGTGGCAGATCAAAACTGCCACCGGTGGCAGGGGGCCAGACGACCAGCGGGGCCACAAGGCCCGGCAGGATCGCCACAGCCGTATAGCGCAGGTGGCGCAGCGCCCATTCCGGCATCTGGCGATCGCCGATCAGCCCGATAAACACAAAGCGCAGCGCAAAACTGCCCAGCCCAAGGCCGATGATCACGGTCCAAAGCGCGGTAGATGAAATCTCGGTCATCACTTGGCCTCCTGCGGGGTGGGGGTGGTGGGTCCGGCGCGGCGTTCCAGCCACAGCTCAACCTGCGCCCCGGTGATCATTGCACCCAAACCGGCGACCAGCAGGCCCAGATTATAGGGCAGGAAGGCAAAGGTCAGCGACAGCACCACAGACATCAGTGCCGCCGCACGATGGGCGCCTGTGCGCAGCATCGGGCCGGTCATCGCGATAAAGGTGATCGGCACGGCAAAATCCAGCGCCAGACCGTCCGGAATGCCGCTGCCTACCCAGGCGCCGGCAGCCGTTGCCACATACCACAGCGGGCAGATCATCACGACCGCGCCGAAGAAGTAGCGCACCTTGTCCTGCGTGGTCCAATGCGGATTGCGCTCATAGGCGGCGATGGCGCAGGCATAGCTTTGGTCGATGGTGAAATAGGCGATGATCGCGCGCTGCCACAGGGGGGCAGGGCCCACATGCGGCGTCAGGGAGGCCGAATACATCGCCATCCGCAGATTGACCGCCAGCGCCGAGGTCAGCACCAAAAACGTGGGCACATGTTCGGTCAGCAGCTGCAGCGCGGTGAACTGGGCCGCACCCGCGATCACCACAACAGAGAAGCTGAGCGCTTCAAACATGTTCAGCCCGGCCTCAGCTGAGACCACGCCGAAAAGCATACCGAAGGGAATCACCACGGCGATGAAGGGCAGGCCGTCTGTCAGGCCTTGCCGGATAGGGGAGGCAGAGGAACGCATGGTTGACCAAAGTTAATTATTTTTCTCTGGGTAACGGCGCAACACGGCAGATGCAATCCCATGCTCTGTGCATTGCGGCACATTGGGGGCTGCGCTGCGTCCTGAGCTTAATCGAAGCTGCCGGCAACACGCCCCAACAGCATGAAGGCCCGCGCCGTGCGGGTTTCCGACAGGGCGGTGATCTCGGCATCTGTTGCCGTAGCTTCAAAGTCCTGGAACATCCGGTCAAAACGGCGCAGGAAATGATGCGCTGTGTCGCGGAAAATCGGATCTTCTTTCATCCGGCCCGCGCTCAGCGCCAGTGAGCTGCGATCGTGAATGCCGCCGATCTTGGCCACAACCCGTCCGCGTTCGCCTTGAGCAAAGCGGCGCCAGATCTCGGGCTTGCACAGGTCAGGGCGCAGATCGTCCATATAGATCCCATCTTGGCTGAGCAGCGTCAGAATATCCTGACTGGCCTGAATCAGCAGCGATGCATCACGGTCTTTCAGCGCCCGACGCAACGCGGCGAACCCTTCTTCGTCCTCAGCCGTGTCGGGAAAGTTCAGCGCCCGCACAAATGTCGCGCGCGACAGCGGTGGCGAAAGCTCCTCCGCCGGGGTGCCCAGCGGCAGGTCGCCCTGGTCTTCCTCAGGCGCTTTGGGCACGGGTTGGCTGGGACGCAGCGCCTCGCGGTCCCGCGACGAGGTGAAGGTTGCCAGCGCAGTTTCCGTCTTGCGCTGCGCCTCTGCAATCTCTTCCAGCTTTTTCGCGACCGTTGCTTCGGTCTGCGGTGCATTGCCCTGCGCCTGCGCCACATAGGCGTGGCGGATGGCATCAATGGCGGCCTGCAGGCGGGCGCTTTCTTCGCGCATCACCCGGCTGGACCGAGCCGCCGTTGCCCCGACCCAGATCATCGCCACCGGCAGGAACACCACCAGCAGCGTCATCAGGAACCGCAGGCTGTCAGGCTCTGCCGGGGCTTCGGGTTGCGGCAATGTGACAAAGAACCAGCCCGCCCCCGCGACCCAGATCACGCTCAGCACAATAGCGACCAGTTCGAAACCGGTGATCCGCGCCTGGCTTGGCTTGTCATAAAGGCCCATCGGGGTGGGGTTACTGCGTTTGTCGGTCATTGCCGCGACCTGTTTTTGTCTGATGGGATCAGATGTATTCGATTTTCAGCACTTCGTAGGAGCGCACGCCACCGGGGGTGCGGACCTCAACGCTGTCGCCGTCTTCTTTGCCGATCAGGGCGCGGGCGATGGGCGATTTGATGTTCAACAGGCCCTTTTCGACGTTGGCTTCGTATTCGCCAACAATTTGCCAGACCTTCTCTTCATCGGTGTCTTCATCCACCAAGGTGACGGTGGCGCCAAACTTGATGGCCCCCGACAGTGAGGTGGGATCGATGACATCCGCCAGCGAAATCACGCCTTCCAGCTCTTTGATGCGACCTTCGATGAAGCTCTGCTTCTCGCGCGCCGAATGGTATTCGGCGTTTTCCGACAGATCGCCCAGCTCACGCGCTTCGGCGATGGCTTTGATGATGGTCGGGCGCTCGACAGATTTCAGGTGCTTCAGCTCGGTTTCCAGCGCTGCAAACCCGCCGTGGGTCATCGGTATCTTTTCCATGGGCCCCTTTTCCATGAGAAGGGGCGGCGGGTCGGATTGCGACCCGCCGCCTTGTTATTGTTGCTTGGTAAATACCTGACCCAAACCGGGGGCGAAATGCAAGGGGCAGGGGGACATTCGGCTGGCAAATTTGTGCCGTTTGGGCGCGGTTTAGACCCAATGTCAGCCCGGTGCAGATCAGGCGGCGTAGCTGACAACTTCGAATTCAATGCCATCGGAATCGTGGAAGTAGAAGCGCCTGCCGGGTTCGTAATCGCCGTGGTTGCCCGTGGCAAAACCAGCGGCTTTGACGCGATCCTCGACCCCATCCAGATCGTCAACAACCACGGCCAGATGGTTCAGCCCACCACGGACAGTGTAGCTGTTGTCATGGCCGTCTTTGGCCGCATCACCGGGGGTGTAAAGCGCCAGGTATGAGGTCTCATTGCCGACATGGATAGTGTAGCCGCCATTGATGGCCGCCCCTTCCCAGCGGATTTTCCAGCCAAATACCTGGCCCAGCCACTCGGCTGTTTTCTGTGGATCGGAAACGGTGACGTTGGCGTGTTCTAGGCTGACATTCATGATAATTTCCTTTCATTTATTGATTTATCAGTCTCTTGCAGGCTATTTTCTGAAGTGTACTTTAGGTCAAGGGGTAAGAAATGAACCAAAACAATCGGTTACGCCTTAGATCAGGGCTGTCGATCGGGGCTTTGGCGGATCGCACCGGCCTCGCCGCCTCGGCAATTCGGTTCTACGAATCCGAAGGGCTGGTCCATCCGTGGCGCAATGCCGGCGGGCAGCGGCGGTTTGAACGGTCGGACATCCGGCGGCTGTCTTTCGTGATGATCGCGCAGAAATTTGGCTTCTCCATCGCGCGGATCCGCGAGGTGATGCAGCGTCTGCCGGATCGCCGCACACCAAACGCCGCCGACTGGCGCCAGATCTCGGAAGAGTTCCGCGAAGAGCTGGACAGCCGCATCGCAGCATTGGAGCGGATGCGCGACAAGCTGGATGGCTGTATTGGCTGCGGCTGCCTGTCGATGAAGGCCTGTGCGCTATATAACGATGAGGACAAAGCCCATGAGAAGGGGGATGGCCCGCGTTACCTCCTGGGGGATGAGGCGGCGACGCGCCCGCCGGCGAAGGATTAACACCTTAAATTGCAAGGTTTTTCCCGATAGGCCGGAAACAGGCCCTGAAAGGCCGGAAACAGCGATCCACGGGCGGGCTGTGACGATTTAACGTCCCGTCGTAATTGACGAACAATGCTGCAGCGCGGTAACCACGGGCGAAATAAAGTTTCGCGCCGCATCCAAGGAGGGCCACCCATGTCGGAAATCGAACGGGAAGCAATGGAATATGATGTTGTCATCGTAGGCGCAGGCCCCGCGGGCCTGTCTGCGGCGATCCGTCTGAAACAACTGGATGCCGATCTAGAAGTTGTTGTTCTGGAAAAAGGCTCCGAGGTTGGCGCGCATATCCTGTCGGGGGCTGTGCTGGATCCTTGCGGTCTGGATAAGCTGATCCCGGACTGGAAAGAAAAAGGCGCACCGCTGAACGTTCCGGTGACCGAAGATAACTTCTACATGCTGGGCGAAGCCGGCGAAGTGCGCATCCCGAACTTCCCGATGCCGCCCCTGATGAACAACCACGGCAACTACATCGTCTCCATGGGCAACGTCTGCCGCTGGATGGCGGAGCAGGCCGAAGAGCTGGGTGTTGAGATTTTCCCAGGCATGGCGTGTTCCGAATTGGTTTACGGCGATCAGGGCACCGTCAAAGGTGTGGTTGCAGGCGAGTTCGGCAAAAACGCTGACGGCACCCAGGGCTCTGGCTATGAGCCGGGCATGGAGCTGCACGGCAAATACGTCTTCCTGTCCGAAGGTGTGCGCGGGTCGCTCTCCAAAGAGGTGATCGAACGCTACGGCCTGTCTGATGGCAAAGAGCCGCAGAAGTTTGGCGTCGGCATGAAAGAGATCTGGGAGATCGATCCGGCCAAACACAAAGAGGGCACCGTCACCCACACCATGGGCTGGCCGCTGGGCTCAAACGCGGGTGGTGGTTCTTTCGTCTATCACCTGGAAAACAATCAGGTCTATGTCGGCTTTGTGGTTCACCTGAACTACAAGAACCCGCATCTGTTCCCCTACATGGAATTCCAGCGCTTCAAGCATCACCCGATGATCGCTGAACTGCTGAAAGGCGGCAAACGTGTGGCCTATGGTGCGCGTGCGATTTCCGAAGGCGGCTATCAGTCGATGCCGCAGATGGTGGCGCCCGGCGTGGCGCTGCTGGGCTGTTCGGTCGGCATGGTCAACGTGCCGCGCATCAAGGGCAACCACAACGCCATGCTCTCGGGCATCGCGGCGGCTGAGGCGGCAAATGACGCGATCAAGGCGGGCCGCTCCAGCGATGAACTGCATGATTACGAAACTGAGGTGCGCAAAGGCGCCATCGGCAAAGACCTGAAAAAGGTCCGCAACGTGAAACCGCTGTGGTCCAAGTTCGGCCTCACCGCCTCGCTGACGCTGGGTGGCTTTGACATGTGGTTCCAGACCCTGACCGGCGGCTTCTCGCTGTTTGGGACGCTGAAACACGGCAAGACTGACGCGGCAGCCACCGAACCGGCGTCGGTGCACAAGCCGATTGATTACCCCAAGCCCGATGGCACGCTCAGCTTTGACCGTCTGACCAACGTCAGCTTCTCCTTCACCAACCACGAAGAAACCCAGCCGCCGCATCTGCGTCTGGCCGATAACACCGTTCCGATTGGGAATAACCTGCCGATGTATGATGAACCGGCGCAGCGGTACTGCCCGGCCGGCGTCTATGAGGTGGTGGAGAAGGAAGGTAAGAAAGAGTTCGTGGTGAACTTCCAGAACTGCGTTCACTGCAAAACCTGTGACATCAAGGACCCCGCCCAGAACATCACCTGGGCCTGCCCGCAGGGGGGCGAAGGGCCAAACTATCCGAACATGTGATCCAACCGATCATCACATAGATCAAGGGCGGCCCAATGGGTCGCCCTTATGCATTCCGGTCAGGATTTCACCCGGTAATGCACCTGCAACAAGCCGCTGCTGAGGGTCAGGCTGCGCACCAGCTCCAGGTCCACATCCTGATCCAGCGACCCGAAAAGGGGTTTGCCGCGGCCCAGCAGGATCGGGATCTGCGTCAGTATCAATTCCTCGATCAACCCGGCCCGCAGGAAGCTTTGGATGACCTGCCCGCCATCGATGTAGGCGCGCGCCCAGCCCTCAGTCTGCAATTCCTCCATCAAGGCAGCGGGATCTTTCCGGGTGATTCGGACCTTATCCTTCAAATCGTCGCGAATATCGGCATCCGTCATGGTCCGGCTCATCACCACAACGGGTTTGGTGTAGGGCCAATCGCCAAAACTGGCGACTGTGCGAAAACTGCCGGACCCCATCACCAGACCATCCATACCGCTGAAGAAGCTGTTGTAGCCGCCATCTTCATCAACATCGGGCTGGGGCTGTTTCATCAGCCAATCCAAGTTGTTGTCTTCGCGCGCTACGAACCCATCAAGGCTGGTTGCGATGTAAACATGTCCTGTCGTCATCAGATCCCTCCGTGCTGCGTCACATCTAGGACGCTTGCGGGGCGCTGGCAAATCGCGCGCTGAGTTAACGCCCTGTTCACGCATCCGACAGATCCTAAGGCTTCTGTTTGCCTTTATCCGCAGGGTCGTTAATTTAACCTTTGAAACAGGCATCAAACGGGCAGGTATTCATGCGCAAAACGGTATCGGGATTCATTCTGGCTGCAGTCATGGGATTGGCGCCATTCGCGGCGCAGGCACAGGGACTGGCCGGGGCTTATCTGGCCGCACGCCATGCAGGGATGACCGCCGATTTCGAAGCCGCAGCGGATTACTACACCCGCGCCTTGGCCCGTGATCCGGGCAACCCGCAGCTGCTGGAATCCGCCACCCACGCGCAACTGGCGCTGGGTCGGCTGGATCGTGGCGTGCCAATTGCGCGCCGTCTGGACGCCGAAGGGCTGGCCAGCCAGATCGCCAATATGGTGTTGATGGCAGATGCCGCCGCCAAAGAAGACTATGCCACCCTGATCACCCGCGATGATGAGGGCAAAGGGGTTGGTCCGCTGATTGACGGTCTGGTGCGGGCCTGGGCCTTGATGGGGCAGGGCGATGTGTCGGATGCAATGACAGCGTTTGATCTGGTTGCAGAAGAACGCGGTCTGGGCGGCTTTGCCAACTTCCACAAAGCTTTGGCGCTGGCGCTTGTCGGCGACTATGAGGCAGCTGAGGTGATCTTTGCCGATCCTGCTGTTGCCGGCCTCAACCGCACCCGCCGGGGTGTCATCGCCTATCTGGAAGTGCTCAGCCAGCTGGAACGCGGCGACGAGGCGCTGCAATTGATCGAAGCGCAGTTTGGTCAGGATCTGGATCCCGAACTGCGTGGCCTGCAGGCGCAGCTGAAGGCGGGCAAGCCGCTGCCCTTCAACAGCGTCACCTCCGCCCGCGATGGCCTGGCTGAGGTCTACTACACCGTCGCCGCCGCGCTGAGCAATGAGGCTGAGGGGGACTACACGATCCTCTATTCCCGCGTTGCCGAATACCTGCGCCCCGACCTCACCGAGGCGCTGCTGCTCTCTGCGCAGCTGCTCGATGAGTTGCAGCTTTATGATCTGGCGGTGGAAACCTACGGCCGGATCGGATCTGACAATGCCTCCTTCCATGCGGCGGAACTGGGCCGCGCGGACGCGCTGCGCCGGGGTGGCCGGATTGATGAGGCCGCTGAGGTTCTGACCGCCCTGGCCTCCAGCCACGGCGATCTGCCGGTGGTGCATGTCACGCTGGGCGATCTGCGGCGCCAGACCAAGGAATTTGACGCGGCCGTGCGCGCCTATGATGCAGCGCTGGCGCTTTATGAGGTTGAAGAGCCCGGCCAGTGGTTTGTCTACTACGCCCGCGCCATCAGCTTTGAACGTCTGGACCGCTGGGAACAGGCCGAGGCCGACTTCCGCAAAGCGCTGGAGCTGAACCCGGATCACCCGCAGGTGCTGAACTATCTGGGCTATTCGCTGGTGGAAAAACGCATCAAGCTGGACGAAGCGCTGGATATGATCGAACGCGCGGTCGCCGCCCGTCCAAACAGCGGCTACATCGTCGATTCGCTGGGTTGGGTGCTCTACCGTCTTGGTCGCTACGAAGAGGCGGTGCCACATATGGAACGCGCCGCGGAACTGATGGCTGTTGATCCTGTGGTGAATGACCACTTGGGTGATGTCCTCTGGGCCGTCGGCCGCCATCGTGAGGCCGAATTCCAGTGGAAACGCGCCCTGTCCTTCATCGATCCTGATGATGTGCCCACCGATATCTCGCCCGACCGTGTGCGTGAGAAGCTGGAGGTTGGGCTGGACGCCGTGTTGGAAGGTGAAGGCGCCGCGCCGCTGCATGCGGTGAAGGACTGATCCCAAGACCATGGACAAGCTTGAGGGTTTCGCGCCCGCCAAGATCAATCTGACGCTGCATGTCACGGGTCAGCGGGCTGATGGCTATCACCTGCTGGATTCGCTGGTGGTCTTTGCCGATGTGGGTGACCACCTGACCTGTCGGCTAGGTGAGATGTCCTTGGCGGTCAGCGGCCCGTTGGCGCAGGGCGTGCCGGTCGGCCCCTCCAACCTTGTGTTCCGCGCGGCGGAGCTGATGGGTGCGCAGGCTACCATAACGCTGGAAAAACACCTGCCCGCAGCCGCCGGTATTGGCGGCGGCTCTTCCGATGCAGCGGCCGCCCTGCGGTTGCTGGCGGATCTGACCAGACGCGCCGTGCCGGATCAGGGGTTGAGCCTTGGCGCGGATGTGCCGGTCTGCATGCTAGCCCGCGCGGGTTTCATGCGGGGCATTGGTGAGGAGGTGACCCCGGTCGACCTGCCGCCGCTGCACGCGGTCTTGGTCAACCCCGGCGTCCCGGTGCCCACCGGTGCGGTATTTGGCGGGCTGGCCAGCAAGGATAACGCGCCGATGGATGCGCTGCCGACAGGCATCAGCGCCGATCAACTGCTGGCCTGGCTCTCCCGTCAGCGCAATGATCTGGAGGCCCCGGCGATTGCGGCGCAGCCGGTGATCGCCGATGTGCTGCAGGCGTTGCGGGAAAGTGGCGCGGGGCTTGCCCGCATGTCAGGCTCGGGCGCGACCTGCTTTGGACTTTACCCGGACAGCAAAAAGGCGGCTGACGCCGCCCTTGCATTGGCCCGCCCCGGTTGGTGGGTGCAGGCCACGGTTTTGTCCTAGCCGTCAGTTGATCCGCGCGACCACGTAATCGGCAATCTCAATCAGCAGCTGGCGCACCGGATGATCCGGCAGCACCTGCAGTGCATCCTTGGCCTTGGCGGCCCAGGCCAGCGCATCCTGACGGGTTTCTTCCAGCGTGTTGTGCTTCTTCAGCAGGCTCAGCGCGTGTTCCAGGTCGCCCTCTTCCTGGCGGCCCTTTTCAATGGTGCGCACCCAAAACGCGCGTTCCTCCGCGTCGGCTTTGGCAACTGCTTTGATCACCGGCAGGGTCAGTTTACGTTCGCGGAAATCATCCCCGACGTTTTTACCCGTCGCAGCGCTATCGCCCTGATAATCCAGCAGATCATCCACAATCTGGAAGGAGATGCCCAAAGCATCGCCATAGTCAAACAGCGCCTTCACCTGCTCTTCCGGTGCCTCGGCGATGACGCCGCCCACCTCGGTTGCGGCAGAAAACAGCGCGGCGGTCTTGCCGCGCACGACCTGCAGATAGATATCTTCGTCCGTGGCCAGATCGGTGGCCGCGGTCAGCTGCAGAACCTCACCTTCGGCAATCGTTGCCGAGGCATTGGACAGAATCGACAGCACCCGCAGGTTGCCCGGCTCAACCATCATCTGGAATGAGCGCGAGAACAGGTAATCACCGACCAGAACCGACGATTTATTGTCCCACATCAGGTTCGCTGTCGGACGGCCACGACGTTGGGCGCTTTCGTCGACCACATCATCATGCAGCAGCGTTGCAGTGTGGATGAACTCCACCGTGGTGGCCAGATGCACATCATAGGGGCCGTCGTAGCCGCACAGATCTGCCGCCGCCAAAGTCAGCATCGGACGCAGCCGTTTGCCGCCCGCATCGATCAGATGCGCGGTGACTTGCGGGATTCGCGGCGCGTGTTCGGACATCATGCGGGAATGAATCATTTCATTCACCGCCACCAGTTTGGTTTCCAGATGCGCCGCCAGACGCTCATGTGGTTTTGTGCTTGCGTGATCCAGGTTCATCTTGTCCCGCCCATGACGCTTCTTGTCCTCGACAAATCCGCACGTCATGCCCATATTTCCCCGATATGAAACAACTGCTTCGAACCACCGACCCGACGTCGATTGCCTTTGCCAAAGCGCTGCTTCAGGGGGAGGGTATAGACTGCTTTGAAATGGACGTAAACATGAGCGTCCTTGAGGGCAGCATCGGCATTTTGCCGCGCCGTCTGATGGTGCATGCTGACGACCTGGAAGAGGCCGAACAGGTGATGCGCGACAACGGTATCGCGCTGGAGGGCTGAGGCCGTTTCAGATGGCTGATCTGACCCACAATGATTTCCTCAACGGGGCCGTGAAGGCCTGGCAGCCGGCCAAGGGCTATCGTGCCGGGGTGGATCCTGTTCTTCTGGCGGCGTCCCTGCCTGCAAAACCGGGGCAAAGCGCGCTGGAACTGGGCTGCGGTGTGGGTGTGGCTTCCCTCTGCCTTTTGGCGCGGGTGCCTGAGGTCACGGTGACCGGGCTGGAACTGCAGGAGGACTATGCCCAACTGGCCCGCCGCAACGCGGCTGAGGCAGGCGCGGCATTTGACGTTGTGACCGGCGATTTGACCCAACTGCCAGAGGTGCTGCGCCAGCAACAGTTTGATCACGTTTTCGCCAATCCTCCCTATTTTCAGCGTGATCGGTCAACTGCAGCGCAGGATGCGGGGCGTGATATCGCCTTTGCCGGGGAAACGCCCTTGGCGGATTGGGTGGCGGTGGCGGCAAAGCGTTGCAAGCCTAAGGGCTATGTCAGCTTCATCCAACGGGCGGAGCGCCTGCCCGAGTTGATCAGCGCAATGGGCGGCGTGTTGGGATCGCTGCAGCTGTTGCCACTGATTCCCCGCGCGGGACGTGAGGCGCAGCTGGTCTTGATCCGTGGGCGTAAAAACGGGCGGGCTGACTTCCGCCTGCATGACGGTCTGGTGCTGCATCAGGGCGCGTACCACGGCAGCGATGGCGAAGATTATGCACCTGATATTCAGGCCGTTTTGCGCGATGGCGCGGCGCTGCCTTTCCCGGTGTAAGTCCCGCTGTAGGTCCTGGTGTAAGCAAATCACCGCTTGGGGTCTGTCTGCGCTGCGCTGCAGCGTGACAGGGGCGACGATCTATGATGGACTGAGAGTCTCGCACTAACATTGAGAGGAGAATTATATGGCCTTGAGTTCGCATATCGAAGAACTGAAGAAAAAACACAGTGCCCTCTCGCATCAGGTCGAAGAAGCGCAGCGCGCTCCCGGCACGTCGGATGCGGAAATTGCCGAAATGAAAAAGCAGAAACTGCGCCTGAAGGAAGAAATCGAACGGCTCAGTACCGCAACCGCCTGATCACTTTTTCAAGCTGGCGCGGGCAGCCAACCCCGCGCCACCCGTGATCAACAAAGCCGCCAGCCCCAGGGACCAGCTTGGGGCGGCGATGCCAAAGCCCACCAAAACCAGTGTCGACAGCAAAGGTGCCGCATAAGAGCTGACACCAAGCAGCTGAATGTCACCGCGTTTCACCCCGATATCCCAGACGTAGAAGGCCAGGCCCACAGGCCCCAGCCCCAGCGCGATGGCCGATCCCCACCCCCAGAGGCCAACCGGCCATTGGGTGGTTTCTGTTGCCAGATGCAGCAGGGCCGACAGGATCGCGGTTGCGATGCAAAACACCGCCACAGCCTCGGTCGGGATGTCGCCCAGTTTGCGCGACAGGACAGAATAGCCAGACCAGAACAGCGCGCATCCCAGCGCCAGCAGATAGCCGGGCAGGGCGCTGGCATCAAAGCCGCTGCCGCCGCCCTGGATGATCAGCGCGGCGCCCGCAAAGCCGACGATCCCGCCGATGAAATGCCCCGCCCGCAGTTTTTCCCCCGGCAGCAGCCCGGAAAACAACACGATCAACAGCGGCCAGAGGTAGGCGATCAGCCCGGCCTGCGCAGGGGGCGCCAACCGCAGGGCGCTGAAATAGAGCGCGTGATAGCCAAAGAGGCCAATCGTGCCAAAGGCATAGACCTTCAGCGGCACCGCTCGCAGCTTGCCCGCACCGCCGGTGACACCGGTCCAGATCACCCCCAATGTGCCACTGATGGCAAAGCAGATCGCGTTCAGCAGCAGAGGCGGCGTCGGGGCCGTGCCCACCGTAAACAGCGCCAGCAACGCCCAAAGCAGCACCGCAACAAAACCGATGGCCGTGGCGCGGGATCGGGGCATCGTCTGTGTGCCGCCCGTAGCATTGGGGGCGGGGGAATTTGCGCGGCTGGTCATGGGGCGGGGACGTCCTCTACCGGGATAATGGTTAATGCGTTGTGAACAGAAATGGTTTTAGCAATTTCTGCAAGCATCCATTCCCGCAGCGCCGCAATATGTGGACGGTTTTCCGTGCCCTGTCGGCAGAGGAACCGGAAATGCGCCTTGGTCCCCAGACCCACACCATAGGGGGCCACCAGCCGGCCATCATAGATGTCCTTGACCACCATGGCGCGGCGGCCCAGCACCACGCCGCCCCCGGCCAGGGCGGCGTCCACCGCATGGTCCGCGGCCGAAAAATGCAGACCATGTGTGGGCGCGTGATCCACCCCCATGGCGCGGAACCACGCCGCCCAGTCACAGGCGGGGCGCAGGAAATTGGTCGATTCGTCAAAGATCAGCGGCGCTTCGGTCAGGCTTTCGGGGGTGGGATAGCGCTCTGCCATTTCGGGCAGCATCACCGGGGTGAACCATTCGCTGCTGAGTTTTTGCGACCAGACACCATGGTCGGGACCGTAGCCAAACCGGATCGCCACATCGACCTCATCGCGGTCAAAGTCCATCATCCGCAATGTGGCGGAGAATCGCAGATCCACTTCGGGATGGGCGCGGGCAAATTCATAAAGGCGCGGCGCCATCCATTTGGCGGTGAAGGCCGGGCCTGCGGTGACGTTCAGCGTCGTATTGTCCTGCAACCTGCGTGTGGCGCGCCAGGCATTGGTCAGGGTCTGAAACGCTTCAGACGCGCCCGGTGACAGGGCGCGGCCCGCTTCGGTCAGCTCCACCGCGCGGTTAAGACGTATGAACAAAGGCGCGCCCAGATGCTCTTCAAGGGATTTGATCTGATAAGACAGCGCTGCGGGCGTCACATGTAATTCCTCCGCCGCTTTGGCAAAGGACATATGGCGCGCGGCCGCTTCAAAGGCACGAAGGGAGGTGAGGGGCGGTAGACGATCAGACATGTCAGTTAAATACAGCTTAACTGACGCCTTGGAAACTCTCGTTTGTCGCAGCCCAGTATAAACCGCATATTAGGGTCAGTTCAGACATCTTAATGACGGAGATACCCGATGATCGAAGTTGCCCAGACCCGCCAGAGCCAAGCCGCCTACGCCGCCGCCCACGCCGCACGTGGTGCCGCCTTCGTTGGTCTCTTCCGCGCCCTGTTTCGTTCCGCTGCGCCTGCCAAAACCTCGGCCGGCACTTACGGAACCGTCCCGCTGACCTGATCTTCAGGACTTACGAGACGAAAAGGCCGCCCACGGGAAAACCGGGGCGGCCTTTGTCACATCTGTCACATCTGGCTCTGGGGATCAGACGAAAAACTGACCGCCGTTGGCCGAAATGGTGGATCCGTTGATGAAACCCGCCTCATCAGACGCCAGGAAGGACACGCAGCGCGCAATCTCATCCGGTTCGCCCAGACGGCCGGTGGGGATCTGACCGATGATCGACTCGCGCACCTTTTCCGGCACGGCCATGACCATTTCGGTGGCGATGTAGCCGGGGCAGATGGCGTTGGCGGTGATGCCCGCGCGGGCGCCTTCCTGTGCCAGCGATTTCACAATGCCCAGATCACCGGCTTTGGTGGCGGCATAGTTCACCTGGGCGAACTGGCCCTTCTGCCCGTTGATCGAGGAAATCACGATCACCCGGCCAAACTTGCGATCCCGCATGCCGGGCCAGATCGGGTGCACGGTGTTGAACACGCCGGTCAGGTTGGTGTCGACCACCTGATGCCACTGTTCCGGGGTCATCTTGTGGAACGGTGCGTCGCGGGTGATGCCGGCATTGGCCACCACCACATCGATCGGGCCCAGGTCCGCTTCAACTTTGGCGATACCTGCGGCGCTGTCCTCGTAAGAGGCGACATTCCATTTGTAGGTCTTGATGCCGGTCTCCGCAGTGAAGGCTGCGGCGGCGTCGTCATTGCCTGCATAGGTCGCGGCAACCTCATAACCTTCGGACTTAAGCCGTTTGGAAATTGCGGCGCCGATCCCGCGTGATCCACCGGTTACAAGTGCAATTCGTGCCATGGTCTTCTCTCCGTTCGGAAATTGAGTTGGTAATAGTGTTACGTGTTGATTTTTGTTCGCGCAATATTATTTCGTGGTGAATTTTGCTATCTGTGGCAGTTTTTCGCACCTGCAGCACAGATTGCCTAAAAAAAGGGCGCCGTGGTGGCGCCCTTGATATGTGTCTTGCTCTCTCACCGGCGCCCTCAGGGACGTTCCAGGCACATGGCGACGCCCATGCCGCCACCGATGCAGAGTGTGGCCAGACCTTTTTTGGCCTCGCGCCGTTTCATTTCAAACAGCAGCGTATTGAGGATCCGGCAGCCCGAGGCGCCGATCGGGTGGCCGATGGCAATGGCGCCACCGTTCACGTTCACGATCGACGGGTCCCAGCCCATGTCTTTGTTCACGGCGCAGGCCTGGGCGGCGAAGGCTTCGTTGGCTTCGACCAGATCCAGATCGCCGGCGGCCCAACCGGCCTTGTCCAGCGCTTTGCGCGAGGCGTAGATCGGGCCAACGCCCATGATCGACGGATCCAGACCCGCGGTGGCGTAGGAGGCGATCCGGGCCAGAGGCTCCAGCCCGCGTTTTTCGGCCTCATCGGCGCTCATCAGCAGGACGGCGGCGGCGCCGTCGTTCAGGCCCGAGGCATTGGCCGCGGTGACGGTGCCACCGTCGCGGACAAAGGCAGGGCGCAGTTTTTGCATGTTTTCGATCGTTGCGCCGTGGCGGATGTATTCATCCTTGTCGACCACGATCTCACCTTTGCGGGTCTTGATGGTGAAGGGGATCACCTCATCATCAAATTTCCCTGCGTTCTGAGCGGCTTCGGCCTTGTTCTGCGAGGCAAGCGCAAACTCATCCTGCATGTCACGGCTGATCTGCCACTGCTCGGCAACATTCTCGGCCGTTTGGCCCATGTGGTAGCCGTTGAAGGCATCCCACAGACCGTCGCGGATCATCGAGTCGATGTATTTCACGTCGCCCATTTTGGTGCCGGCACGCAGATGCGCCACATGGGGGCTGAGGGTCATGTTTTCCTGACCACCTGCAGCCACAATCGCCGCATCGCCCAGCTGCACATGTTGGGCGCCCAAGGCAACGGCGCGCAGGCCCGAGCCACAAACCTGGTTGATGCCCCAGGCGGCGCTTTCGATCGGCAGGCCAGCGTTGATATGGGCCTGACGGGCAGGGTTCTGACCCTGACCGGCGGTCAGAACCTGACCGAGGATGGTTTCCGAAACCTCCCCCTTTTCGATCCCGGCGCGTTCTACGATCGCTTCCAGTACGGCTGCGCCTAGGTCATGGGCCGGGGTGTTTGCAAATGAGCCGCTGAATGATCCAACAGCGGTCCGCGCTGCCGATACGATGACGACATTGGTCATGTTCTTCCTCCACCAAGATCATGGCGGATCTGCGCAGGGGTAACGCGTCGCCGCGGGCCCAACACTTCCCGCCTTCCCCTTGGTCATAGAACATTCGCCGCAGTGCGGCAAGAGTGCGGAATTGCCGCGTTGCAGCGCATTCCGTGGTGGAGGGTCAGGCGCGCGCTTTTTCGCGCTGGTCCTCATGCCAATGCTGATGCAGGCGCGGATAGCCGAAGTGATAGCCCTGCAGGCAGTGCAGTCCGGCGGCTGACAACCATTTGGCATCGGCTGGTTCTTCGATGCCCTCGGCAATCGTCATCATCTCAAATTGTTCTGAAATCATAACCATAGCGCGAACAAGGGCCTGATTGTCCGGCTGTGTGCTGACCCGGTGACAGAACTGGCGGTCAATCTTGACCATGTCGAAACGGAAGTCGCGCAGATAGCGGAACGCGGTGGCGCCAGCGCCGAAATCATCCAGGGCAAAGGCCAGATCCCGCCGCCGCATCTCAGCCATGAAACTGCGCACCAGTTCGGGCACCGTCATCGCCGAACTTTCGGTGATTTCCAGAATCAGCCGCGCCCCGGCGCTGGGATCCGCCCGCAGCCCCTCATCCAGAACCCGCAGCCATTTGGCGTAACCGATTGACCGCGCAGACATGTTGATCGACAGTCTGAGCCCCGGCACATTGGCCAGCGCCTGCAACCCCAGCCTGAGGGCGGTGCAATCAATCTCCCGCCCGAGGGTGCGGTCCTCCACCTGAGGCATGAACTGAGCGGCAGGAATTTCGCGGCCCGTGGCATCCAGAATGCGCACCAGCCCTTCGTAAAAGGCGATGTGATCCTGGCGCCTGCTTTCGACAATCGGCTGATAGGCCAGCAGCACCTCATCATGGCGCAGCGCATCTGCCACCATTTGCAACACGTCCCGGTCACGTTGCTGCACCGCATAGTTCAGCGGGCTGTCCATCCCGGCGGGAATATCAGCGGTTGGCGGCAGGCGGCGGGGCGGGGTGCCGGGCATGAGACGGATCCTCTGGTTCATCGGGGCGCCAGCGGCCCCATAGACCACAGGATGTCCGAACTTCCCTAACAGAGGGTTAAATTGCGCCCGTCACGCAGCCCGATACCAAAAACGAACTGGCCCAACCTTTTGCCAAGGTCGGGCCAGACAGGGCAGATTGCCCGGTTTCAAAAAGACTGTGGTCCAGGCGTCAGAGGCCGATCCCGATGGAGATCGGGCCCTTGCGGACCCCCACCCCGGCAGAGGTGGTGATTCCATTGGTGCCGATGTTGACCGAGGCCCCCGCCGTGGGTTTCACCGGTTCGCCATCGATGCCACAGGCCGCAAGGCTCAGCAGGCCAAGGGTAAGCAACAGAGGTTTCATTCCAGTTCTTTCTTCCAGCGTTTGATTTGTACCAGCACCTGTGCCGGTGCCGTGCCCCCATATGACATGCGCGAAGCGACCGAATTATCAACCCCCAACACGCCGAAGACCTCTTCGGTGATCTGGTCATTGACCGATTTCATGTCCTCCAGCGTCAGATCCGGCAGGTCGCAGCCTTTTTCCTCGGCCAGGGCCACCAGCGATCCGGTCACGTGGTGGGCGTCACGGAACGGCATGTTCAGCGCGCGCACACACCAGTCGGCCAGATCTGTCGCGGTTGAGAAGCCAGAGCCAGCCGCGGCAGCGAGCGAGTCTTTGTTGCCGGTCATATCGCTGACCATGCCGGTCATCGCCGCCAGTGACAGCAGGAAGTTGTCGGCGGCATCAAACACCTGCTCTTTGTCTTCCTGCATGTCCTTGGAATAAGTCAGCGGCAGGCCCTTCATCACGGTCATCAGCGCAACATTGGCGCCAAAGATCCGGCCCAGCTTGGCGCGCAACAGTTCAGCCGCGTCAGGGTTACGTTTCTGCGGCATGATGGATGAGCCGGTGGACCATTTGTCCGACATGGTGACAAAGCGGAACTGCGCCGAGGACCAGATCACCAGCTCTTCGGCAAAGCGGGAAAGGTGCATGGCACAGATCGAGGCGTTCGACAGGAACTCCAACGCGAAATCACGATCCGCCACCGCATCCAGCGAGTTTGCCGCCGGACGGTCAAACCCAAGCGCTGCCGCCGTCATGTGGCGATCAATCGGGAAGGAGGTGCCGGCCAGTGCTGCCGCACCCAGGGGCGATTCGTTCATCCGGGCGCGGGCATCTTTGAAACGGCTCAGGTCCCGGCCCAGCATTTCGACATAGGCCATCATATGGTGGCCCCAGGTCACCGGCTGGGCGGTCTGCAGGTGGGTGAAACCGGGCATCACCCAGTTGTAGCCCGCTTCGGCCTGACCGATCAGCGCCTTCATCAGCGCCTCAATCCCTTCGATCGACGCATCAATCTGATCGCGCACCCAGAGTTTGAAGTCAGTGGCCACCTGATCGTTGCGCGACCGCGCGGTGTGCAGACGGCCTGCAGGCTCACCCACGATTTCCTTCAAACGTGCCTCAACATTCATGTGGATGTCTTCCAGCGCGGTGGAAAACTGGAAGGTGCCGCTTTCAATCTCTGACAAGACCGTGAGCAGACCTTCCCGAATGACCTCAGCATCGCTATCAGTAATGATGCCTGTGGCGGCCAGCATGGCGGCATGGGCCCTGGAACCTTCGATGTCCTGTTTGGCCATGCGCTGGTCGTACCCGATCGAGGCGTTGATCGCCTCCATGATCGCGTCCGGTCCGGCAGCGAAACGGCCGCCCCACATCTGGTTCGAGGATTTGTCACTCATGGTCTGCCCCTTGGGAGGAAAAATGCGAAAGTTTGTTGCCACAACCCTTTATACGGCCTTGATGCTTGGTGCAAATGGCGCTGCCGCCGCCGATATGGAGGCGTTGCGCGAGATGCGCGAAGGCGACATGAAGAAGCTGATCCTGCATGATGCGGCGAAGGATCTGAAATCAGATGCCTTTGAAACCGTGGAGGGCGCCCCCATCGCACTGGCCGATTACCGCGGCAAATATGTGCTGGTGAACTTCTGGGCCACATGGTGTGCCCCCTGCCGCGCGGAAATGCCGGCGCTGGATGCACTGAATGCTGAATTTGGCGGCGACGCCTTTGAGGTGGTGACCATCGCCACCGGCCGCAATCCGGTGCCATCGATGAAGAAATTCTTTGCCGATGCCGGGATCGAAACCCTGCCGCTGCATCGCGACCCTAAGCAGAAGCTGGCCCGCAACATGGCCGTGATCGGCCTGCCGCTTTCGGTTCTGATTGACCCTGAGGGGCGCGAGATTGGCCGCCTGATCGGTGATGCGGAATGGCATGACGACAATGCGCGCCTGCTGATTTCGACCCTGATTGGTGCTGAAGGCTAACCAAACGGCGCGACGTCTCCCGTTGCCCGGGGGACGCTGCCATTGTGTTGATACGATTGCCACGTTGATCCGATAGCGCGATCTGCTATGACCTCTGCGATCAAGACGGAAGGGCAGATAGATGGATCATTTCCTGTATCGTGACGGTGTTTTGCATGCCGAGGATGTGCCGGTGGCTGAGATTGCCGCCAAGGTCGGCACGCCGTTCTACTGCTATTCCACAGCAACGCTTCTGCGCCACTTCCGCCTGTTTGATGAGGCGCTGGCGGGCATGGACCATCTGGTCTGCTACGCGATGAAAGCGGCCTCCAATCAAGCGGTCCTGAAAACGCTGGCGCAGGCCGGTGCCGGTATGGATGTGGTTTCGGGGGGCGAATACGCCCGCGCCATTGCCGCTGGCGTGCCAGGGGACAAAATCGTCTTCTCCGGCGTTGGCAAAACCCATGAGGAGATCCGCGCCGCACTCAGCACCGGGATCCGCCAGTTCAACGTCGAATCCGAGCCCGAGATGGAGGTCATCAATGAGGTGGCGCTGTCGCTGGGCAAGGTGGCACCGATCACCGTACGCGTGAACCCGGATGTGGACGCCAAAACCCACGCGAAGATCGCCACGGGCAAATCCGAAAACAAATTCGGCATCCCAATCGCCCGCGCCCGCGAGGTCTATGCCCGCGCGGCTGCCCTGCCGGGTCTGCAGGTTGTTGGCATCGATGTGCATATCGGCAGTCAGCTGACCGATCTGGAACCCTTCCGCCTGGCCTATCGCAAAGTGGCCGACCTGACCGAGGCGCTGCGCAGTGACGGCCATGACATTCACCGTCTGGATCTGGGCGGCGGATTGGGCATTCCTTACACCCGTTCAAACGAAGCCCCGCCGCTGCCGGTCGAATATGGCGCGATGATCAAAGAAGAGCTGGGCCATCTGGGTTGTGAGATTGAGATTGAACCGGGCCGCCTGATCGCGGGCAACGCCGGGATCATGGTCTCCAAGGTGATCTATGTGAAATCCGGCGAAGGGCGCGATTTCCTTATTCTGGATGGTGCGATGAACGATCTGCTGCGCCCGGCGATGTATGAGGCCCATCATGACATCGTCTCGGTCAATGAACCGGCGCCCGGCATTGAACAGCAGCCCTATGACATCGTCGGTCCGGTCTGCGAAACCGGTGACACCTTTGCCAAGGAACGCATGATGGCGCCGCTGGCCCCCGGTGATCTGGTCGCCTTCCGTTCAGCCGGGGCCTACGGCGCTGTCATGGCCAGCGAATACAACACCCGGCCCCTGATCCCTGAGGTTTTGGTGCACGAAGATCAATTTGCCGTCATTCGGGAACGACCAACGTTTGACGAGATGCTGAAACGCGATACCATCCCAGAGTGGCTCTGACGCGATCCCCGCGCAGCGCCGCGGGGAAAGGTCATGTCAGACACGCAGGAAACCCGGAACCACGCTGAACCACCCAAGCCCGCGCCGCCCAAGGCGCGGCTGCCGTTGTGGTCGATTCGGCTGACCTGGCTGGGGATGCTGTCAGAAAACCTGGCGCGGGCCTTCTGGCCGCTGTGGACGGCGGTCTTTCTTGGCTTGGCGGCGCTGCTGCTTGGCGCGCAGGACTTGCTGCCGCCCTCATTGATCCTTGGAACCTACGCCGTCTTTGGCGCGCTGATCCTCTTTGGCCTGTTGCGCGGGCTGTGGATGTTCCGCCTGCCCGCTGCAGGCGCGGCCTTGGCGCGGGTGGATGAAACCCTCAATGGGCGCCCGATTCAGGCGGTGTTGGATCAGCAGGCCATCGGCGCCAGCGATCCCGCCTCGCAGGCGCTCTGGGCGGCGCATCAGAAACGGATGGCTGATCGGATGGCCGATGCCCGGCCAGTGGCACCTGCGCCCGGCCTTGCCCGGCGCGATCCTTATGCGCTGCGCTACCATGCGATGCTGCTGCTCGGGATTGGTCTGGTTTTCGGCAGCCTAGCCCGCGTCTCTGAGGTGGATCCGCTGAGCGGTGCCGCGCAGGCGCTGACCGCAGGCCCTTCCTGGGAGGGCTGGATTGAGGCACCGGGCTACACCGGCCTGCCCACCCGCTACCTGGCCGATCAGAAAGAGGACCTGCTGGAGGTTGCCGAAGGCAGCCGGTTGATCCTGCGTCTTTATGGTGAGGTCGGTGCCCTGAAGGTGGCCGAAACCATCAGCACCCCCAGCCCGGAGGCCCAAGACCCCGCCGCCCCCGAACAAAGCTTTGCCATCACCCAAAACGGCGCCCTGACCATCGAAGGCGAGGGCGGCCGCAGTTGGGTTGTGGTGATCCAGCCTGATATGGCCCCGCGTGTTGCAGTGACCGCGATGCCCGAAACCTCTTACGAGGGGCAAATGAGCCTAGGGTATGAGGCCGTGGATGACTACGGCATCCAGATGGGGGAGGCTGAGGTTACGCTGGATCTGGCCGCCGTGGATCGCCGCTACGGTCTGGCGCTGCCACCGGAACCACGCGACACGCTGATGAGTGATCTGCCGCTGCCCATTGCCGGTGCCCGTGATGACTTCGAAGAGGTCTGGATTGAGGATTTTTCGAAACACCCATGGGCGCATCTGCCGGTCAGCATTTCCCTGCGGGTTCAGGACGCTGCCGGGCAAGAAGGCATTGCCGATGTGTTGCAGATCCCGCTTCCGGCGCGCCGCTTCTTTGACCCGCTTGCCGCGGCCGTGATCGAACAGCGGCGTGACCTTCTGTGGAACCGGGAAAATGCCCCCCGTGTGGCCATGGTCATGCGCGCCATCAGTTGGCAGCCTGAGGATCGCCTGTTCCGTGACGAGGGCACCTACCTGCAATTCCGCACCATCCTGCGCCGCCTTGAGGCCGCGCTGCCGACAGGGCTGGCGGATGACACCCGCGATGAACTGGCTGAGGCGCTGTGGAACCTCGCCGTGCAGCTGGAAGACGGCGACATCGATGATGCGCTGGAACGCATGCAATCGGCGCAGGAACGCCTGTCCGAGGCGATGCGCAACGGTGCCAGCGACGAAGAGATCGCCCAGCTGATGCAGGAATTGCGCGACGCCACGCAGGATTATCTGCGGCAACTGTCGCGTCAGGCGCAGCAAGAGCAGCAGGACATGGATGAGTTCGAGCGCGCGGAAAATGAAAACAGCATGCAGATGGATATGAACGATCTGCAGGCGATGATGGACCGCATTCAGGAGTTGATGGAGCAAGGCCGCATGGCCGAGGCGCAGCAGGCGCTGGAAGAGCTGCAACAGCTGATGGAAAACATGCAGGTCACCCAAGGTCAGGGCCAGAACTCGCCCGGGCAGCAGGCGATGGAGGATCTGGCAGAAACCCTGCGCGATCAGCAGGGGCTTTCGGATCAGGCCTTCCGCGACCTGCAGGAACAGTTCAACCCCAATGCCAATCAGGGTCAGTCGCAGCAGAACGAAGGCCGCAATGGCGGTCAGGGACGCGGCCAGAGCCATGAGGGCCAGAACGGACAGGGCCAGGACGGGGATGGCCCCGGTGGTCAGCCTGGTGAAAGCGGTGAAGAGGGCCAAGGCGGTCAACCCGACCAGGGCAGCCTTGCCGAACGGCAAGAGGCCTTGCGCCAGGAATTGAACCGCCAGCTGGGCAATTTGCCCGGGCAGGGCAGTGAGGCCGGCAATGCCGCCCGCGATGCCCTGAGGCAGGCCGAGCGGGCGATGGAAGGCGCCGAACAGTCGCTGCGGGAAAACGATCTGGCGGGCGCTATTGATCAACAGGCCGAAGCGATGGACCAGCTGCGTGAAGGCATGCGCAATCTTGGCGAAGCACTGGCCGAGCAGCAGCGTCAGCAGCAGCCCGGTCAGGGACAGGCCGAAGGCAACACCGCCGGTGCGCAGCGTGACCCACTGGGCCGAAATCCCGGGGCCGGTGGGGCGCTTAACGGTGATGAAAACATGCTTCAGGGCGAAGATGTCTATCGCCGCGCCCGTGAGTTGCTGGATGAGATCCGCCGCCGCTCAGGCGAAGGGGCACGGCCGCAGGAAGAGCTGGACTATCTGAAACGTCTGCTGGAACGGTTCTGATCGCGCTAACCGCACCGACCGCACCATCCGCGCCGGGACAAGTCAGGCCGCGGGCACCTCGATCCAGACATGGGTGCCATCTGACGGCTCCCGCTCCAGCCCGATTTCGCCGTGCATCGCGTGCACATAAGACCGCGCAATGGTCAGCCCCACACCGCCGCCGGATTTGGTGCCATAGGTCTGTTCCAACCGCTCATAGGGTTTGAAGGCCGCGCGGTGGTTCTGTTTTGGAATGCCCGGACCGGTGTCACTGACCATCAGCCGCACAGCGCCGCTTTTGCCATCACGGATCTGCAACCGGACGGAGCCCTGACAGGGCGTATAGGTCAGCGCATTGTCAAAGATCTGCGCGATCACCTCAGTGAACATGGCTGGATCGACGATCACCTTGTGATGGTTGGACTTGCTGATTTCGACGCTGATCTCTTTGCGATCGATTTTGTCGCGGAACCGTTCAATCACCGGATCAATCAGGCTCAGCGGATCCGCCGGGCTGAGATCGGGATCGACATTGCCGGCTGTGATGCGTGCATAAGCCATGCTTTTTTCCGTCAGCGACAACAGGTCAGTGCCGGAATCCGCCACGATCTTGGCCAGGCGTTTGATGTCTGGCGTGGCCTTGGGGTGATGCTCCAACAGATCCGCGGCCCCGAGCACAGCGCTAAGAGGCGTGCGCATTTCGTGGCTCATTGAGCGCAGAAAAGCGGTCTTGGCGCGGTTGGCGCGTTCCTCGGCCCGTAGCGCACGGCGCAGGGCGCGGGAATAGTTCTGGGTCACCCGGTCGTAATAGAAGAACTCCATCATCACGAAGGCAAACACCATGATGGAATGGCTGTAGCCAAACAGCGCGGTGATTTGCGGATCCAGCTCAAAATAGGCGCCATTGCCGTAGTTGGTGACCATCAGCATGATCCACAGCACCATCGGCAGAGCACAGAAATAGGCCATCATCGGACGGTTTTCGCGCCAGGACATCACGATGAACGGCAGTCCGATAAAGGCTAGCAGGAACATCGACATGTTGCTGTTTTGTGGCAGGAAGAAGCTGGAGAGGAAGATCGCCAGATTGACCGACGTCAGCATCACGAACCGCGCCAGCGTGTGCCGCCCGATATGATGCAGCCAGGCCGCAGCCCCCAATGCCCCCACCGCGCCAGAGGCGATCAGGGCAGTGTTGTAGCTGGCAAATATGAGGTTGGATAAGACCGAATAAAGCGACAGCAGCGCCAGGATCAGCAAGACCGAATAGGATGTACGCACCTGTCGGCGGAACCGCCGGGGGGCGGGGAAGAGCGGGCTCTTGCCGATATTTAGGTACTTCATCAACGTCCGGTTTCTCGCAAACAGGTTGGCCGGGGGGACGATTCCAAGACGGAAAAGCTGGCCTGATTACTGGAACCGAACCTGTTTACCATAAAAATGTCGACAATTGGGCGGGTACACACAAATGAAACACTGGAGAGCCCCGGCGGGTAGGTCCGGGGCTCTCTTTAGGAGTATGACGCTAGGGCAGCCGGTTAGTGCATGTCCTTGTAGTTGATTTCCTTGTTGTCGCCGCCGGGCGCAACTTTTTCGCGGCGCACGATCAGCCGGTTCAACGCGCTGATGTAGGCTTTGACGCTGGCCACCACAGTGTCGGTATCTGCTGACGAGCCGGTTGCGATGCGGCCATCTTCTTCGACGCGGACCGAAACGGTGGCCTGTGCATCGGTGCCTTCGGTCACGGCGTGCACCTGATAAAGCTGCAGGCGGGCGTTGTGGGGGTAAAGCATCTTCACCGCGTTGAACGCCGCATCCACCGGGCCGTCCCCGGTCGCATCGATGCTTTTCTCTTCGCCCTCAATGGTCAGGGTCAGCTCGGCCTCCTGCGGGCCGTCGGTGCCGCAGATCACCCGCAGGCGCTTCAACTGGATGGTATCAGCGTCGGCCTGACCGGCCTCGACCTGCACCAGCGCGATGATATCGTCGTCAAAGACCTCTTTCTTGCGGTCCGCCAGCTCCTTGAAGCGCACAAAAAGATCGTTCAGCTGATTGTCGGCCAGTTCAAAGCCCAACTCGGTCATCTTCGAACGCAGCGCCGCACGGCCCGAATGTTTGCCAAGCGGCAGCGAGGTGCCGGCGATGCCCACATCTTCGGGACGCATAATCTCAAACGTCTCAGCGTTCTTCAGCATGCCGTCCTGGTGGATGCCGCTTTCATGGGCAAAGGCGTTCTTGCCGACAATCGCCTTGTTGAACTGCACGTTAAAGCCGGACACCGCCGCCACACGGCGCGAGATGCCCATGATCTTGGTGGTGTCGATGCCGGTGGCATAGGGCATGGTGTCATTGCGGACCTTGAGGGCCATCACAACCTCTTCCAGTGCAGTGTTACCAGCACGTTCGCCCAAACCGTTGATGGTGCATTCGATCTGACGCGCCCCGGCCTCAACCGCCGCCAGCGAGTTGGCGGTCGCCATGCCAAGGTCATTGTGACAATGGGTGGCAAAGATCACCTCATCCGCTCCCGGTACATTGGCGCGGATCTTGGCGATCAGGTCAGCGCTTTCACGCGGGATGGTGTAGCCCACGGTGTCCGGGATGTTGATGGTGGTGGCCCCGGCCTTGATCGCAATCTCGATCACCCGGAACAAGTAGTCATGTTCGGTGCGCAGCGCATCCATCGGCGACCACTGCACATTGTCACACAGGTTGCGCGCATGGGTCACGGTTTCATGGATCTTCTCGGCCATCTCATCCTTGGTGAGGTTGGGGATGGCGCGGTGCAGCGGAGAGGTGCCGATAAAGGTGTGAATGCGCGGCTGGGCGGCGTGTTTCACCGCTTCAAAGCAACGGTCGATGTCCTTGAAGTTGGCGCGCGACAGGCCGCAGATCACCGAGTTCTTGGAGCGCTGGGCGATCTCTTTCACCGCGTTGAAGTCACCTTCCGAGGCGATCGGGAAACCGGCCTCAATGATGTCCACGCCCATATCGTCCAGCATCTCGGCAATTTCGAGCTTTTCATCATGGGTCATGGTGGCGCCGGGGCTTTGTTCGCCATCGCGGAGCGTGGTGTCAAAGATCAATACGTGATCTTGCGCGGGGGATGTGGTCGCGGAATCGGTCATGTCAGGTCTCTTATGTAATTACGTGCGTAAGCCGGTGGTTTGGTTTTGCGGGTTTGGGCGCGAAACAGGCACATCCTCTGAGCGGTCGCGCCAAAACGGCACGCTCAGAGGCGGCTTAGCAGTAGGATGAGGGCAGCCGAAACGCCCGCGCAGCCAGCGCGGTGGTCGGTCGAAATGATATGGCCCTTCATCGTCATGGGGCGAAGTTATAACCGGCTTATTTGAAATGAAAAGTCAGAATCTGACCTTGGCGCGCAAGAAACGACCGCTAGGTCACCGCTTATGGAACAAGCATTGGTAATCGGCGCGTCGGGCGGTATCGGCGCAGCAATGGTGGCAGAGTTGCAGGCAAGGGGCGTGTCCGTCACGGCCCTGTCACGCTCCGTCGATGGGTTGGATGTGACGGATGAGGCCTCAGTCAGCGCGCATCTTGGCGCCTTACAGGGGCCCTATAATCTGATTTTTGTCGCCACCGGGGCGCTGCACGGGGCCGGGCAACCACCGGAAAAAACCCTCAAGGCGCTGGACCCGGCGGCGATGGCGGATCAGTTCGCGATTAACTGTCTGGGGCCTGCGATGGTCTTGAAACATGCGCTGCCGCTGTTGCCGCGTCAGGGCAGGGCGGTTTTCGCCGCGCTGTCGGCCCGCGTTGGCTCCATCGGCGACAACCGTCTTGGCGGCTGGATCAGCTACCGCAGTGCCAAGGCGGCGCTCAATCAGGTGATCCACACCGCCGCGATCGAGCTGGCCCGCAGCCACAAGGGCGTCATCTGCGCCGCCCTGCATCCGGGCACTGTGGCCACATCTTTCACTGAAAACTACGCCGCCCGTCACGCCACCGTGCCACCGGCCCAATCGGCGGCAAACCTTTTGCAGGTGATGGAGGCACTGCGCCCCGAGGACAGCGGCGGGTTCTTCGATTGGCAGGGCACGCGGGTGGAATGGTGAGCCGCCACTTGGAGCGGAACCGGCGCCTATTTGGCGTTGGCCCGGTCATATTCCATACGGGTTTGCCGCACCGGATCCATCTGATCATGTGACCAGAACACCAGCGGTTTCAGCAGCTCCAGCAGGCTGCGCCCGCGCGGCGTCAGCTCATAAGACACGGCCACCGGCGGGCCGGGATCGACCGTGCGCGTCAGATAACCATCGCGCTGCAATCCGCGCAGGTTCTCGGTCAGCACGCTTTGGGTCACATCGCCAATACAGCGTTTCAGATCGCCAAACCGTTTCGGCTCATCCTCCAGCGCCAGAATGACGATCATCCGCCACTTGCCGGTCACATTGGACAGTACGGATCGGATGCAGCAGTTCGAAGCCTCGGCCTTATTGGCAACGCCAATGGGTAGCATGATCATTCCTAGTAGTGATTCACAACTTACCTCTACAGTAACGAAGCCCCCGCACCTCAACAAGTCCTGCATACACAAGCAGGTAGGGTTCAACATACCAGGTCACTTTAAGGTACGTAATTGCTATGTGGTATGAATTTGATACCACGTAGTCACAACCTACGAATCAGAGGACCACACCATGGCCATCAAAGAACTTGTCATCGCCCTTTTCACCGCCGCTTTCGTCGATCACGATCCCGAAGCCGCCCGTCAGCTGGTGACGCCCGACTACATTCAGCACAATCCGCAGGTGCCGACCGGGGCTGATGGGCTGGCAGGGCTTATTCCGCTGGTGGCGCAGTCTGGCATGAAGGTGAAAACCCACCGCGTCCTGTCCGAAGGTGATCTGGTTGTGCTGCACAGCACCTTTGAAAACGCCGATGCTTTCGGCGCCCCGACCCTCGCCGCATTTGACATTTTCCGGGTGGAGGATGGCAAGGTCGCCGAACATTGGGACAATCTGCAGCCGGTGCCAGAAACCACCGTTTCCGGCCGCGGCATGACCGATGGCGCCACTGGGATCACCGATCTGGATAAAACCGAGGCGAACAAGGCGCTGGTCCTGGGCTTTGTGCGCGACGTTCTGGGCGGTGCCGCCCCGGAAAAAGCGCCGCTCTATTCTGAGGTCTATATGCAGCACAATCCCAACCTCGCCGACGGGATCGACGGGCTGATCGCAGGCACCAAAGCCTGGGCCGATCAGGGCTTTGTCATCACCAAATTTGACCCGCAGATCGTCGTGGCTGAGGGCAACTTTGTCTTTGTCGCCTCCGACGCCGTTGTCAGCGGCCAGCCCTGGGCCTTCTTTGATCTCTGGCGTGTCGAAGACGGCAAGATCGTCGAACACTGGGACGTCGTCGCCCCCACTCCCGCCGAAATGGTTCATGAAAACGGCAAGTTCTGAGCGGGCCGTCGCCCCAATTGGAATGAAGGATCTGAACCAAAACAAAAGCCCCGGCAGGACCGGGGCTTTTCTAAGTCTTGTCGGGCGTCTTAGTTGCCCGAAGGCGCCGCGTCGTTGTTCAGGGCGCCGTTTTCCCAGGTGCCGCTGGCCTCTTGCCCGGTGGCGTAGCGCATGGTGCCCTGGCCTGAGCGTTTACCGTTTTCAAAGGCGCCCTCATAGCTGTCGCCATTCGGGTAGGTGGCAATGCCGTTGCCTGAGATTTCGCCGGCTTTCCACTGACCATTGTAGCGGAAGCCATCCGGCATGGTCAGCTCGCCCACACCTTCGCGCTGACCGGCAACAAAGTCGCCATTGTAAAGCGTGCCGTCCGCATAGGTGGCCTGCCCCTTGCCGTGGCGCTGTCCTTCCAGCCAATCGCCCTCGTAGCGGTAGCCATCGGGGTAGGTCATGATGCCAAACCCGTGGTTCTGCGCGTTGATGAAGCTGCCCTCATAGGTCAGCCCGTTGGGGTAGGTCGCCTTGCCCTGGCCATCGATCACACCGGCCTTCCAGTCGCCTTCATAGGTGGCGCCATCGGGGTAGGTGATCTTGCCGATCCCATCGGCCAGTCCGGCGCGGAACTGTCCGGCATAGGTTGACCCATCGGGGTAGGTCACGGTGCCGTCACCCTCGATCTGGCCGGCGACCCAGGCGCCGACATAGCGATAGCCATCCGCGCCGTTAAAGGTGCCCTGACCGTCGCGCTTGTCTTCCTGGAACATGCCCTCATAGGTGTCGCCATTGGCGTAGGTGACTTTGCCCTGACCTTCCCGGCGGCCGCCCACCAGCATGCCCTCATAGACATCGCCATTGGGCTGGGTCAGCTTGCCCTTGCCGTTGATCTGGCCGTCTTTCCACAGACCGGTGTAGACCAGCCCGTCCGGCATGGTCAGCGTGCCCTGACCTTCGCGCGCACCACGGGCGACAGCGCCTTCGTAGATGGCGCCATCGGGATAGGTGATCTTGCCAAAGCCCTCTTTAACGCCGCTCACCCAATCGCCGTTGTACACATAGCCGCCCGGGCTCTGCATCCGGCCGCGGCCATGGTGCATCGCATCCTGAAAGCCGCCCTCATAGCGCACGCCGTTGGCATAGGTCGCTACGCCCTGGCCTGAGATTTTGCCCTCAACCCAGTCGCCCTCATAGGTGCCCCCATCGGTGAAGACGATCTTGCCCAGCCCGTGCGGTTTGCCTTTCTCAAAGGCGCCCTCATAGACCGATCCATTGGGGAAGCGGGCCACGCCCAGGCCCTTAATCTCACCCTCAACCCACGCGCCGGTGTATTCATAGCCATTGGGCAACCGGTAGGTGCCGGTGCCATGCTGCAAACCACCCTTGAAGGTGCCTTCATAGACACCGCCGTCATCAAATTGCTTGGTGAGGACATCACTGTCCTGTGCCTGGCCTGCACCGGCCACACCTGTCACCGCCAGTCCGGCCACCAGTGCCACCCGCGCGACTGCTGCCGCCTGTTTATTGTGCTTTTTCGCCATGTTAATTCCTGAGCCCCAGGTCCCCGTTCCCTCTGAAACATGCAAAAACCTAGGCGAGGAATGCCGATCAGGCAACGGCTTTCCTGCAAATCGGCTTTCCCTTGCCGGGTGATCTGTTACATCACAGGGGTGACGCCAAAGAGGAGCGCAGCAATTGGCCGATACATTTCGACTGACACTGGCCCAGCTGAACCCGGTGATGGGGGATCTGGAGGGCAACGCCGCCAAGGCAAAAGAGGCTTGGGCTGAGGCCAAAACCGCAGGCAGCCAATTGCTGGCCCTGCCGGAAATGTTCCTGCTGGGCTATAACGCGCAGGATCTGGTGATGAAACCCGCGCTGCAGGCCCGCGCCTATGAGCTGATGGGCGCGCTGGCGGTAGACTGTGCAGACGGCCCCGCCATCGCAATCGGCGGCCCGCTGGCCGAAGGCGGCCAGCTGTTCAACGCCTACTACATCCTGTCAGGCGGCAAGATCGCCCATATCCGGCGCAAACATCACCTGCCCAATTACACCGTCTTTGACGAAGAGCGCCTGTTTGATCACGGCCCGCTGGAAGGGCCCTATGACATCGACGGGGTGCGCATCGGCTCCCCGATCTGCGAAGATGCTTGGTTTGAGGATGTCTCGGAAACGCTGGAGGAAACCGGGGCTGAGTTCCTGCTGGTGCCCAACGGCTCGCCTTACTATCGCGGCAAGTTCGAACGCCGGATGAACCATATGGTGGCCCGCGTGGTCGAAACCGGCTTGCCGCTGATCTACCTCAACATGGTGGGCGGTCAGGACGATCAGGTCTTTGACGGCGGCTCGTTCATTCTGAACCCGGGCGGCAAGCTGGCGCTGCAATTGCCGCTGTTTGATGAGGCGCTGGCCCATGTCACGCTGAGGCGCACCGAGGGTGGCTGGATGGCCGAAGACGGCCCCAAAGCCAGCCTGCCGGATGAGATGGAACAGGATTATCGCTGCATGGTGCAATCGCTGCGCGACTACTGTGGCAAATCCGGCTTCCAGAAGGTGCTGCTGGGGCTCTCCGGCGGGATCGACAGTGCGATTGTTGCGACCATCGCCGCTGACGCGCTGGGCGCTGAAAACGTGCGCTGCGTAATGCTGCCGTCGGAATATACCTCGCAGGGCTCGCTCGAGGATGCTGAGGCGCTGGCGAAAAACCTTGGCTGCCACTACGACTACGTGCCGATCTCTGAAAGCCGTCAGGCGGTGACAAATACTCTGGCGCCGCTTTTTGCCGGCCGGGATGAGGACCTGACCGAGGAAAACATCCAATCCCGCCTGCGCGGCCTGCTGCTGATGGCGCTCAGCAACAAGTTTGGTGAAATGCTGCTGACCACCGGCAACAAATCCGAGGTCGCGGTCGGCTATGCCACGATCTACGGCGATATGAACGGCGGCTACAATCCGATCAAGGATATGTACAAAACCCGCGTCTTTGACGTCTGCCGCTGGCGCAATGCCAATCACCGCAACTGGATGGCGGGGCCTGAGGGCACGGTGATCCCGGTGTCGATCATCGACAAACCCCCAAGCGCCGAGCTGCGCCCCGATCAAAAAGACGAAGACAGCCTGCCGCCCTATGAGATCCTCGATGGGATCCTGACCATGCTGGTGGATGAGGAAGCCTCAGTCGCCGATTGCGTGGCCGCGGGCTATGAACGCGACACCGTAAAACGGGTGGAACATCTGCTGTTGATCAGCGAATACAAACGCTTCCAATCTGCGCCGGGCACCCGGCTCTCGCGCAAAGCCTTCTGGCTGGACCGCCGCTACCCGATCGTCAACCGCTGGCGCGACCCCAGCGGCGCCTGATCCAACCCGTACCCAAATTGTGCGCCCCTGATCGGGGCGCGCTGGATATCTCGGGCCTGATGGCCCTCGGGTTGCCTCCGGCGGGAGTATTTGGGGAACGCTGAAACAGGCTTTCACTGTTTCAAAAATACTCACTGCGCAGCCTATCCGCCCGCGCGGCGCATGTGGCTTGATCCCAGCATATCTCTGCGTCAGCATGGGACATGGCCAATAAAACCCAACCCCATGATCTGAACCCGCGTGATTTCCTTGCGACTGTGGAACCTGTGAAACGGCGTGAAGATGGCTTGGTTCTGCTGGACCTGTTCCCGCGCGTCACCGGATTCCCGCCCGTCATGTGGGGGGCGTCGATCATTGGCTATGGCCGCTATCATTACCGGTATCAGTCGGGGCGTGAGGGTGATTTCCTGGCCACCGGGTTCAGCCCGCGCAAGGCGAACCTGTCGATCTATATCATGCCGGGCTATCAGGATTACTCAGAAATCCTAAACCGGTTGGGCAAACACAAGCTGGGCAAGTCCTGCCTCTATGTGAACAAGCTGGCGGATATTGATCTGGAGGTTCTGGCGGAGTTGATCCGGACTGGGCTGCAGGATCTGGACCGGATCTGGCCGGTCCAGCCTGCGTGAGCCACTGTCAGAGCATGTGCTGATAGCTGGCTGCGGTGTAGTGGAAACCGTCGCCGCGGGGTTCGACATAGCCCATGCCGGGGAAGGGCATGTGGTAGCCGATAAAGGGCACGCGGTCTGCGGCCAGCATCGACAACACCTTGCGGCGGGTCTGGGCGGCAGCGGCTTTGTCCATGTCAAAACGCACCTCCCAATCGGGGTAGCCCAGCGACCAGACATAGTGGTTGGCAAAATCCGCCGCGATCAGCAGCTGTTTGCCACCAGACTCCAGCATATAGGTCATATGGCCCGGTGTATGGCCAAAGGCTGCCATCGCGGTGATGCCCGAGGCCGGGCTGTCGCCATCGCCGATCATCGCCATCTGTTCGGCCAGCGGGCGCACGTTGCCTTCGAAGCGTTCGTTTTCAGCCCCGGCCCAGTGGTCAAATTCGGTCGATCCGGTCACATAGCGGGCATTGGGGAAGGTGGCGACGCCATCGGTCAGCAGGCCACCGATATGATCGCCATGCATATGGGTGATCACCACCACATCCACCTGATCCGGCGTATAGCCAGCGGCGGTGACAGCGGCAGCGATGCCCGCACCATTGAGGCCGGTGTCAAACAGCACCAGCTCACTGCCGGTGTTGACGATGGTGGGGGTGAAGAAAAACTGCGCCTTATCGGTGGGGATGTTCGCCATGTCCGAGGCTTGGGCAAAGTCCGCGGCACTGACGTTCATGCCAAAGATCTTTTGCGGCTCTTCCACGGTGCGGGTGCCGGCCAGGAGGGTTGTGACCTCCATCTCGCCCAGCTTGAAACGGTTGAATTTGGGCGTCGCGGCGCCCAGCATTTCAGCTGCGGCAAACGCAGGCGAGGGGGACAGCGCGCCTGCAACGGGCAGGGCGGCGCCGGCCAGCAACAGATGGCGGCGCGAAATATACGGGGACGTCAGGGGCATTTGGGGTTCCTCCACAGATCAGCGGGTCAAGATCAATGGCTCAGGAGGGTAGGCGGCGCGGCGCAACAGTCCCGTGCTTTCACGCTTTCGTGATAACCAGTGCGCACCCCTTGGAAACGCAGCCCCAACTGGACAAATCGCACAACCTGTGACATGTGGCCCAGCAACAGGAGATCACGATGACCGTTACCCGTTTTGCCCCTTCGCCAACAGGCTACATCCATGTTGGCAACCTGCGCACCGCGCTGATGAACTATCTGATCGCCAAAAAGGCGGGCGGCAAGTTCATTCTGCGCATCGATGACACCGACCCGGAGCGGTCGAAGGAAGAGTATGTCGACCAGATCCAACGCGATCTGGAATGGCTGGGGCTGGAGTGGGACGTGATGGAGCGCCAGTCGCTGCGTCTGGACCGCTATGCCGAAGCGGCTGACAAGCTGCGTGAGATGGGCCGCTTCTATGAGGCGTTTGAAACCCCGACTGAGCTGGACCTGAAGCGCAAGAAACAGCTGAACATGGGCAAGCCGCCGGTTTATGACCGCGCCGCGCTGGCCCTGTCGGACGATGAGAAAGACGCCCTGCGCGCGGAGCGTGGCAATGGCGTGTGGCGCTTCAAGCTGGACCATCAGCGGATTGAATGGACCGATGGTGTTCTGGGCGACATCTCGATTGATGCGGCCTCGGTGTCTGATCCGGTGCTGATCCGGGCTGATGGTCAGGTGCTCTACACCATTGCCTCGATCGTGGATGACACTGAAATGGGTGTGACCAATGTTGTGCGTGGCTCCGACCATGTGACCAACACCGCGACCCAAATCCAGATGATCCAGGCGCTGGGCGGCACGGTTCCGGCCTTTGCCCACCATTCGCTGCTGACCGGCCCGCAGGGTGAGGCGCTGTCAAAACGTCTGGGCACTTTGGCGATCAAGGATCTGCGCGAACAGGGGGTGGAGCCGCTGGCGCTGCTCAGCCAAATGGCGCGTCTGGGCTCCTCTGATCCGGTCGAACTGCGGTCCTCGATGGCGGAACTGGCAGAAGGCTTTGACATCAACAAATTCGGCTCCGCGCCGACCAAGTTTGATGTGCAGGATCTGTTCCCGCTGACCGGGCATTATCTGCAGACCCTGCCGTTTGACGCGGTGAAGGATGAGATTGCCGAAATCGGTGTGCCGGCGGATCTGGCGGAACAGTTCTGGACCGTGACCCGTGACAACATCACCGTGCGCGGTGACCTCAAAGGCTGGTGGACCCTGTTCAGCGAAGGTGCAGAGCCTGAGATCGCGGATGAGGACAAGGAATTCATTGCCGAGGCAATGAAACTGCTGCCCGAAGGCCCGTTTGACGGGGACACCTGGAAAAGCTGGACCATGGCCGTGAAAGAGGCCACTGGCCGCAAAGGCAAAGGTCTGTTCATGCCGCTGCGCAAGGCGCTGACCGGTCAGGGCCATGGGCCCGACATGGGCGATGTGATGCCGCTGCTGCAGGTGGTCAAGGCGCGCGGCTAACGCGCCCACTGGCCTAAGACCCGCTGGCCTAAGAAACGCAAAACCCCCGCGATCTGCATCGCGGGGGTTTTTCTTTGCGGCCACTGGGCGAAGTTTGGGGGGAGTGCCCCGTAGCGCTAAATCGGATCAGACGCGCTCAGCGACCTGCAGTTCAGTGTCTTGAACGATGCCGGCCAGGCCGAAGTTCTGCACGGCCAGGGTCGACAGCTCGGTCACCACTTCGCGCATGCAGATCATGCCAATGACCACACCGTTTTCAACAACCGGCAGGTTGCGGATCTGGTTCTGCATCATCACCGCGATGGCCACCACGATGGTGTCATCGGATTTGGCAACGATGGGATCCGGGGTCATTACCTCACGGATCGCGGTGCGAACGGTTTTGCGTTTGCCACCAATGCAGCGGCGCACGATGTCACGCTCGGAGATCACGCCAACCAGGGTGCCGTTGTCATCAATGACCGGCAGCGCGCCCAGTTTGCGGTTTGTCATGATTTTACAGGCCTGACGGGCCATGTCGTCGGGCGACACACAGAAAAGGCGACGTTTGCGAATAATCTGCGAGACGGTTCTTAGTTTCTTCATGTTTCCCCCTTCGAGAGCTTTCTCTAGTTGTCCGATCTGCGTCATTGGTAAAAAGCCCTCGTGAAACGTTACAAAAATACATGTGACCCTAAGCGGCAGCGTTGGATCGTTTTTCCCAGTATGAAGAACGGCCGGAAACGGCCCCATTTAACCCCGTCAAAACGGAGGGGAGGCGCTCTCTTTAGGGGGTATTCGGGCGGAATTTGCGGAACAAAAGCGGGAAATTGGCCGAATTGTTCACGTCTTGGCGGGTTTTTATCGCAGCCCCGGCCCTAAGATGGGGCGGGGAATGCGTGGTTTTAGCGCTTAAATGAGACGCAGATCCTCAGCTGCGGCCACCAAACTGCAGGGCGGCTTCAAATTCCGCCAGTTCGGTGCCCTCCAGATGCATTGGTGTGGCCCCGACCAGCACCAGCATCTGATCCACCAGACTGCGCTCTTTTGCATTCAGCACCTGATGGCGGGGGTAGTAAGGCGCGGCGCGGTCATCCAGGATCGGCGCGTCCCAGCCGTCTGTGGTGGCAAAGAAGTCAGCAACGCCGTCTGCGCCAAATTCCTGCAGATAGCCCTGCACCACCACATCAAGGTAGCTCAGCAGAACCGGATGGCGGCGATCCGGGGCGCCATGTTTGCCCTCAGGGATCGCATAAATCGCCACTTCGGGACGTGCCGGCAGCGGGTGATCCAGCGCCTCAGTCAACGCCACCCGGTCATAGGCAAATTCGCGTTCGTCCAGCGCCGCCCAGTCATTGCCCGGCACCCCAGCAATCAGCCCTTCAATGGCGCTGTCGGGCGCGGGTACCCCGGTCAAAAAGGCAATCGGACGCAGTGCAGTATGGCGCCAGGCCCGCCGCCAGCCCTGCACTTTGGCGCGATGGGCATCCTCATAGACGTGGGTTTTGCGGTTCACGAGGGAGCCGTAGCCAAAGAAAAATGCATTTGCCATGCAGGAAATCACCCCAATCTTGATCCATATCAATCCCTCACAGGCCTGTGAGGTGCATGGTGCAGGCCTCAGCTGCTGCGAGGTCTAAACCCATGCGTATTACCAAACGAACCAACATTGCGATCCGTATTCTGATGTTTTGCGCCGCCAATGACGGTCGCTTGGTGACAAAATCGGAAATCGCCGACAGGTGCAATGCCTCGGAAAACCATTTGGCGCAGGTCATCAATCAATTGGGTCAGCTGGGCTTCCTGCGCACGCAACGCGGTCGCAACGGCGGGCTGATGCTGGGCCGCAAGGCCGCGGAGATTCGCATCGGCGATGTGTTTCGTTCGCTGGAGGCCTCGGTGCCGCTGGCGGAGTGTTTTGCCGATGTCGACAACACCTGTCCGCTGGTCGAGGCCTGCCGCCTGCGGCTGGCCCTGGCAGATGCCGCCGAGGCGTTTTTTGCCCATCTTGATGAGGTCTCCCTCGAATCGCTGGTGTGCGGCAATGACCGCCTGCTGGAGATCCTCAGCCCCGCAACTTGTCGCGCCTGATCGGCAATCTGTCGCATTGAGACCCTTGCTCTGAAAATCCGACTAGGATAATCACCCTGTCAACTGATCGGGAGAACTGGCCGCGTGCCAGTGCCGAAGGAGCAACCGCCCCGGAAACTCTCAGGCCAAAGGGACCGATCAGGGCTGACTACTCTGGAGAGAGGCGCGAAAACGCGTCCGCCGAAGGGATAACGATCTCAGGCACCGTGACAGAGGGGGCATCAGTGGCGCGGCTTCGCTGCGTCTGAATGATGCCGGACGGGGAACTCCAAATTCCGACCCGGTTGAGCGACAGCTGGGAGGCGACATGTCCGAACTGAAATCCCTCACCCTGGATGCATTGCATCGTGAACTGGGCGGCAAGATGGTGCCGTTCGCGGGCTATGAGATGCCGGTGCAATACCCCGCCGGTGTGATGAAGGAACACCTGCACACCCGCAGCCAGGCTGGTCTGTTTGACGTCTCGCACATGGGGCAGGTGATCCTGCGCGGCTCTTCCTACGAAGAGGCGGCCCTGGCGCTTGAGGCGCTGATCCCGGTGAATGTGGCAGGCCTGAAAGAGAATCGTCAGCGCTACGGGTTCTTCACCAACGATCAGGGCGGCATTCTGGACGATCTGATGTTTGCCAACCGTGGCGATCATATCTTCGTTGTGGTGAACGCCGCCTGCAAAGATCAGGACATCGCCCTGATGCAGAACGGCCTGCCCGACAGCGTTGCGGTTGAGGTGATCGAAGATCGCGCCCTCTTGGCCCTGCAAGGCCCGGCGGCTGAGGCGGCGCTGGCCGCGCTGAACCCGGCTGTGGCGGATATGAAATTCATGGATGTCGGCATCTATGATCTGAACGGTGCGGAATGCTGGATTTCGCGTTCGGGCTACACCGGCGAAGACGGCTATGAAATCTCGGTCCCGAATGACGCCGCCGAAGGTCTGGCGCGCGCGCTCCTAGCGGACGAACGGGTTCTGCCCATCGGCCTGGGCGCCCGTGACAGCCTGCGCCTTGAGGGCGGCATGTGCCTTTACGGCCACGACATTGACGAAACCACCAGCCCGGTTGAGGCCGCGCTGACTTGGGGCATCCAGAAAATCCGCCGCACCGGTGGCGACCGCGAAGGCGGCTTCCCCGGCGCCGAGCGTATTCTGGCGGAACTGGAAAACGGCGCCCCGCGCGCCCGTGTTGGCCTGAAACCCCAGACCCGCGCCCCGATGCGCGAAGGTGTTGAACTTTACGCCACCGACAACGGCGGTGAGCCGATCGGCAAAGTGACCTCGGGCGGCTTTGGTCCCTCGGTCGAGGGCCCCGTTGCGATGGGTTATGTCGCAACCGAAAACGCCGACACCGGAACAGTTCTTTATGGCGACGTACGTGGTAAACGTATGGCCGTGGAAGTTGTCGCGCTGCCCTTCGTTGCAGCGCAATTCAAACGATAATCCAGATCGATGCAGGGAAGGATCCAGACATGAAATATACCGAAGATCACGAGTGGCTGAAGGCCGACGGCAACATCATCACCGTAGGCATCACCGAACACGCCTCGACCTCGCTGGGCGATGTTGTGTTCGTTGAGCTGCCCGAAGTCGGCACCGAAGTGGAAAAAGGCGATGAGATCGTTGTGATCGAATCCGTAAAAGCAGCCTCGGACATTGTGGCCCCGGTTGACGGCGAAATCGTCGAAGTGAACGAAGCCTTGGAAGATGAGCCGGGCAAAGTGAACGAAGACCCCACCGGCGAAGCCTGGTTCTTCAAGGTGAAGGTCGAAGATGCCTCGGTCATCAACGACTACATGGACGAAGCCGCCTACAAGGCGCTGGTTGAGTAAACCAAACGTTAAGCCCGCGCAGCGCTGCTGACGGGCTGACACCTCGGGCGCTGCATGGCGCCCCTTGTACCGCGCCCCAGACGGGGAGGGGCGCGGTGCCTCCCGGCAGCGACGCTGCCGCCACAACGACCACATATCGCGCGATAAGGAGCTTGGGATGCCGTTCCAGCCAACCGACTATTTGCCCTACGATTTTGCCAACCGCCGTCACATCGGGCCTTCGCCCGAAGAAATGGCTGAGATGCTGCAAACCGTCGGTGCCGACAGCCTTGAGGCCCTGATTGATGACACCGTTCCGGCCCTGATCCGCCAGGAAGAGCCGCTGGGCTTCGGCAAGGCCCTGTCCGAACGTCAGATGCTGGCCCGGATGAAAGAGGTCGCCGGCAAGAACAAGGTTCTGACCAGCCTGATCGGCATGGGCTACCACGGCACTGTGACCCCGCCCGCCATCCAGCGCAACATCCTGGAAAACCCGGCCTGGTACACCGCCTACACCCCGTATCAGCCTGAGATTTCGCAGGGCCGCCTTGAGGCGCTGTTGAACTACCAGACGATGATTTCCGACCTCACCGGTCTGGAGATCGCCAATGCCTCGCTGCTCGATGAATCCACCGCCGCCGCCGAAGCCATGACCATGGCCGAACGTGTGTCGAAGTCGAAATCCAAAGCCTTCTTTGTCGATGAAAACTGCCACCCGCAGAACATCGCCGTGATGCAGACCCGCGCTGCACCACTGGGCATTGAGGTGATCGTTGGCGCCCCCGAAGATCTGGACGTCACCGCTGTCTTTGGCGCGATCTTCCAGTACCCCGGCACCTATGGCCACGTGCGGGACTTCACCGCCGAAATGGCCGCACTGCATGAAAACAAGGCCATCGGCATCGTGATTGCTGACCCGATGGCGCTGGTTCTGCTGAAAGAGCCGGGCGCAATGGGCGCCGACATTGCTGTGGGTTCGACCCAGCGCTTTGGTGTGCCGCTGGGCTACGGTGGCCCGCACGCCGCCTACATGGCCTGTAACGACAAGTTCAAACGTTCGATGCCCGGCCGTCTGGTCGGTGTCTCGATCGATGCCCGCGGCAACCGCGCCTACCGTCTGGCGCTGCAGACCCGCGAACAGCACATCCGCCGCGAAAAGGCGACGTCGAACGTCTGTACCGCGCAGGCCCTGCTGGCGGTGATGGCCTCGATGTATGCCGTGTTCCACGGTCCGGCCGGTCTGAAAGCCATCGCGCAGAAGATCCACCGCAAGACGGTGCGCCTGGTCAAAGGTCTGGAAGAAGCCGGTTTTGCGGTTGAGCCGAAGGACTTCTTTGACACCGTGACCGTCGAAGTTGGCCCGCTGCAGAAGGCTGTGCTGAAATCGGCCGTGGACGAAGGCATCAACCTGCGCCCTGTCGGCGACACCAAGGTTGGCATCACCATTGACGAAGCCGTTGTGCCCGCCACCATCGAAGCGGTCTGGCGTGCCTTTGGCATCGCCCGTAAGGATGACCAGCCCGGTGAATGGCGTCTGCCCGACAACGCGCTGCGCAACTCGGATATCCTGACCCACCCGATCTTCCACATGAACCGGGCCGAGACCGAGATGATGCGCTACATGCGTCGTCTGGCGGACCGCGATCTGGCACTGGACCGTGCGATGATCCCGCTGGGCTCCTGCACCATGAAGCTGAACGCGGCAGCAGAGATGATGCCGATCAGCTGGCCGGAACTGTCGGATCTGCACCCGTTTGTGCCGCTGGATCAGGCGGCGGGCTACGCTGAGATGATGTCGGATCTGTCGGACAAGCTGTGTGAGATCTGCGGCTACGATGACTTCTCGATGCAGCCGAACTCGGGCGCGCAGGGCGAATATGCCGGTCTCTTGACCATCGCCGCCTACCACCGCGCCAATGATCAGGGCCACCGTAACGTCTGCCTGATCCCGATGTCGGCCCACGGCACCAACCCGGCATCAGCCCAGATGGTGGGCTGGAAAGTGGTTCCGGTGAAATCGCTGGAAAACGGCGACATTGATCTGGACGATTTCCGCGCCAAGGCGGAACAGCACGGTGAAAACCTTGCAGGCTGCATGATCACCTACCCTTCGACCCACGGTGTGTTTGAGGAAACCGTGAAAGAGGTCTGCCAGATCACCCATGATCACGGCGGTCAGGTCTATATCGACGGCGCCAACATGAACGCGATGGTCGGCCTCAGCCGTCCGGGCGATCTGGGCGGTGACGTGAGCCACCTGAACCTGCACAAAACCTTCGCCATTCCGCATGGTGGTGGCGGCCCCGGCATGGGTCCGATCGGCGTAAAGGCACACCTGGTGCCGCATCTGCCCGGCCACCCGGAAACCGGTGGCACCGAAGGTCCTGTTTCGGCAGCGCCTTATGGCTCGGCCTCGATCCTGGCGATCTCCTGGGCTTACTGCTTGATGATGGGCGACAGCGGTCTGACGCAGGCCACCCGTGTGGCGATCCTGTCGGCGAACTACATCGCAAAACGCCTCGAAGGCGCGTTTGAGGTGCTCTACAAAGGGCCAACAGGCCGCGTGGCGCATGAATGTATCGTGGACACCCGTCCCTTTGCCGACAGCGCCAATATCACCGTGGACGACATCGCCAAACGTCTGATCGACAACGGTTTCCACGCCCCCACCATGAGCTGGCCGGTGGCCGGCACCCTGATGGTGGAGCCGACGGAATCGGAAACCAAAGCCGAGATTGACCGTTTCTGCGACGCCATGCTGTCGATCCGGGCTGAGATTGATGCGGTGGAAAAAGGGGACATTGATGCGGAAAACAACCCGCTGAAACGTGCGCCTCACACTGTTGAGGATCTGGTGGGTGAATGGAACCGCCCCTACAGCCGTGAACAGGGCTGCTACCCGGCTGGTGCCTTCCGCGTGGACAAATATTGGCCGCCGGTCAACCGCGTCGACAACGCCCATGGCGACCGCCATCTGGTCTGCACCTGCCCGCCGATGGACGACTACGCCGAAGCGGCGGAATAAGCCGCTGTTATCAAAACGGAAAGCGCCCCTACCCGGGGCGCTTTTTCTTTGGCTACTGCGCCCGCCGCGCAGCGAAATACACCCCTGAATTACGCAGGGTGTCCATGCGCAACCGGTTCAAATTTAAGCCCAATTTGAACCATATTGCCGCCTGCAAGCAGGATTATCTTAAGCCTTGAGGACGTACGCCTGTTCAGGCGCAACTTGGGGCATTTGGTTATGGCTATCGGTGAGGCAGGCTCGATTACGACGAATTCTCCAACGGAGAATGCGCCGATCACCGTCACCCTTGAGGAGCCATTGACCAATCCGGTCTTTGCCTTCACCGCCACCAACAACGGTGGCGATCAGTTCACCATCCGCCTGACCGATCAGGTGCTGGATGGCGATGGCAACACCACCTCCTTCAGCTTCATCATTGAGGAATGGGAATACCACGACGGCCCGCACCCGGCGGTGGAAACCATCAACTGGCTGGCGATTGAGGCCGGGGTGCATACCCTGCCCGATGGCCGGGTGATTGAGGCCGGAACCACCGCCACCGATGCCTCGGGCAGTTCGGCCAGTTTCAGTGGCAGCTTCACCGATCCGCCGGTGGTTCTGACCTCGGTCATGTCCAACAATGACACCACCACCGTGGACAGTGATCCGCTGAACATCACCTCCTCAGGCTTTGACCTCTCCCTGCAGGAGGAAGAGGCGCAGGCAGATGATCACGGCACCGAAACCATCGGCTGGATCGCCATTCAGGCGGGCGGTGATGGCTCTGCCGGGACAGCCAACACCTTTGGTGGGTTTGACAACAACGTTGATACCTTCGGCCTTGGCGCCACCTTCACCGATGCTGTGGTGCTGGGCGAAACACAGACCATCAACGGACCAAACCCCGCCACGGTGGTCATCGACAGCCAGAACAATTCCAGCGTCGACATGTTCCTGGAGGAAGAAGCCTCCCAGGATGATGAGCTGAACCACATCGATGAAACGCTGGGTCTCGTCGCGTTTGAGGATGGTCTGATCCCCTGTTTCACCCATGGCACTCTGATCCGCACCCAGGCCGGTGAGGAGGAGGTGCAACACCTGCAGAAAGGTCAGCTGCTGCCGCTCTGGTCCGAAGGGGCGGCGCGGGTGCGGCTGGTTCTGCAACGCCATTTGACGGCTAAGGATCTGGCGGCCTATCCCAACCTGCGTCCGGTGAAGATCACCGCCGGCGCATTGGGGCAGGGGCTGCCGAAACGCGATCTCTGGGTTTCGCCGCAGCATCGGATGCTGGTCGCCTCACCGGTGGCAAAACGGATGTTCGGCGCGGCGGAGGTGCTGGTGGCCGCGATCCGCCTTACGGAACTGCCGGGGATCTACGTGGATGAATGGGTGGATTGCATCACCTATGTGCATGTGGTGATGGATCAGCATCAGGTGATCATCGCCGAAGGCAGCCCCAGCGAAACGCTGTTCACCGGGCCTGAGGCCCTGCGCGCCATGACACCCGCCGCCCGGGAGGAGCTGTTTCAGCTGTTTCCCGATCTGGCCATCCGTCGCGGCCTGCCCGATCCCGCCCGTCCGATCCCGAAAGGCAAACAGCAAAAACGGCTGGTTGCCCGGTTGCAGAAAAACGCCAAACGGCCCTTGGATCAGAAGGTTCTGCAGCTTCAGAAATAGGCGTCTCAGGCTGTGATGCGGCTGCGCCCACGGATCACTTCAGAAAGGCCAGATGCGCCGCAACCTCCTGCCAGACCTGTTCGTTGGCCGCCGTCAGAAGGTAGCCCTTGGTGATCGCCGTGTCATAATCGCGTCCATCGATGAACCGCGCCACACCGCCGGCGTTTTGCACCGCCAAGACGCCAGCGGCATGGTCCCAGGGGGTCAACATGCCCGACAGGCAGAAATCCACCGCGCCCTGTGCCAGCAGCCGGTATTCGTGACAGGAACAGCGCAGCATGAAGGTCCGGTTAAAACTGGGCAACGCCGCCGCCATCTGCGCCTGCACCGATTTTTCCATCAGATACAGGTGGATATAGCCGGTCAGCGTGTCGAGCGTTCCACCCTTGGCGGTCTGCAGCCGCTGCGGCGCTGCCCCGTCACGGGCCAGAACGCTGGGCGCCGCATCATGGGTCACCACCCAATCATCCATCACCACATCATAGAGCAGCCCAAAGACCGGCTTGCCCCGCACCGTTGCCGCCAAAATGACGCCGAAAACCGCCAGCCCATTGGCAAAGTTCCAGGTGCCATCCACCGGATCGATGATCAGTGCCAGATCTGCCTCAGCCGCTTTGGCCCGCAGGGTGGGATCGGCGCTGGCAGCTTCCTCGCCAAGGATCATCGCCTCAGGGAAGGCTTCGCGCAGCACCGCTGCAATCCGGGCCTCCGCGGCCAGATCCGCCTCGGTAACCAGATCATCGGGTTTGGTTTTTGACCGGATGTCACCTGCTGCCAGATTGCGAAACCGCGGCAGGATTTCTGCGCGGGCCACCTCACGCACCGTGGCGATCAGCAGCTCTTGTTGATCTTGGCTCAGCGATTGGTGCTGTTTGTGGTCCTGTGACATGGCGGCCCCCTTCGACACTGTTGCCCAAGGGGTGCCACCCAGATGTGCTCAACGCAAGCCTGCGGTTGGATTTATTCCCGCGCGCGCAGGGTGTGGACCGGTTTGGTCCCCAACGCCGCCCAGGCAAAGCCGAAGCCCGCCAGCAGCGTCGCCACCACACCGCCTGCCACGATCCCAAGGGCGGAACCCCAGATCACCGTGAACTCACTCTCCATCACAAAGCGCATCACCGCCCAACCCCCGGCAATCCCGGCAAACAGCGCCACCAGCGCCGCTCCGCCGCCGAGCAGGGCCGAGCGTAGCGCGAAACTGCTCAGGATCCGGGGCCGCGACGCACCCAGCGTTTTCAGCACCGCCGCCTCATAGGCCCGTGCAGGGGCACCTGCCGCCGCCGCGCCGACCAGCACAAGGAAGCCAGTCAGCAGCGTCGCCGCCGCGCCCCAGCGGGTGGCATTGGCGATGCCCTCCATCAACACGGTCACCCGGTCGATGGCATCGCGCACCCGGATTGCGGTGATGTTGGGATAGCTGTTGGTCTGATCGCGCAGGATCGCGGCCTCGGCCCCTTCTTCGGCGTAGACCGTGGCGATGAAACTATGGGGTGCCCCGCGCAGCGCGGCCTCATTCATTGCCAGCACAAACCCCATCCCTGCGGTGGAAAAATCCACTTCCCGGAAGGAGGTGATGGTGCCGGTGATGTCACGGCCCAGAATGTTGATGGTCATGCTGTCACCCAGGCGCAGGCCCATCTCTTCGGCCTCTTCCGCGGCAAAGCTGATCTGCGGCGCGCCGTCATAGCCCTCTCCCCACCATTCGCCCGCCGTGATGCGGGTGGTTGCGGGCAGGGCGTCGGCATAGGTGACACCACGATCGCCGGTGACAACCCAGTGATCGCCCGCCACCTCAGTCGCCGGTCGGTCGTTGATCTGGGTGATCACCCCACGCAGCATCGGCGCATGTTCGGTGCGGCTGACCGCATCATCGGTGGTCAGACGGTCCAGAAACCCGTCAATCTGATCGCGCTGAATGTCGACAAAGAAGAACGACGGCGCCTTGCCCGGCAGATCCTGCGCGATGGCGTTTCTGAGGTTGCCGTCAATCTGTCCAACAGCGGCCAGAACGGTCAGCCCCAGCCCCAGCGACAGCACCACCGGCGTGGCCTCATCGCGCGCGCTGCCGATCGCCGCCACCGCCCATCGCAGGGCCGGGTGGCCCCGGGTCCAGGGCGCAACCCGCCGGGCCAGCGCCCTGAGGGCCAGCGCTGCAATCGCCAGGATCACGAGGGACAGAACCACACCGCCAGCGGTCCAAAGTGTTAGTGTTACCGTGCCGGAAAAGGCCACCGCCACCGCCACCAGCGCCGCCACCAGCAGCAGGGTGATCGCCACGAAGGGCAGGGGCGGCAGCAGTTTGGCACCCGCCATCGCATCGCGGAAAAGGGTGGCGGCACGCACTTCACCGGTGCGCGCCAAGGGCCAGAGGGTGAAGATCAGCGCGGTCAATGCGCCGTAGATCGCCGCCTCAATCAGTGGCGCCGGATAAAGGCCAAAGGCCGCCGGCACAGGCAATTGCGCCGCAATCACCGGGCCCAGCAGAACCGGCACCAGCCCGCCCAGCAGCAGGCCCAGAGTGATCCCGACCAGCGACAGGACACCGATTTGGATGAAATAGACCTGAAACACCGTGCGGCGATCCGCACCAAGGCTGCGCAGCGTGGCAATGACGCTGGTCTTGCCCGCCAGATAGGCGCGCACCGCAGCCGAAACCCCAACACCGCCAACCGCCAGACCGGAGAGGCCAACAAGGATCAGAAAGGCCCCCAGCCGTTCGACAAAGGTGGCAATCCCCGGCGCACCATTGCGGGCATCGCGCCAGCGCAGGCCCGAATTGGCAAAGAGATCCTGCGCCTCTTGTTTCAGCGGCTCCAGCTGGTGCCCCTCGGGCAGCAGCAACCGGTATTTTGAGGAAAATAGGCTGCCCGGCGCCAGCAAGCCCGAGTTTTCCAGCGCCTCTCGCGTCACCAAGGTGCGCGGGCCAAGGGCAAAACCATCCCCGGCGCTGTCGGGTTCATTGGTCAGGGCCGCCATCAGCACAAAATCCTGCGTGCCCAGGCGGAAGGTCTCACCGGGCGACAGCTCCATCTGATCGATCAGCAGCGGATCCAGTACCGCACCGGGCAGGCCATCCTGCCCCGCCAGTGCCTGATCCAGCGGCAGGGCCGGGTCCAGCGCCACCTGACCGACCAGCGGATAGGCATCATCAACCGCCTTCACCTGCGTCAGCGCCCGCACATCCCCGCGCACCGCCATCGAGCGGAAGTCAGCCACCTCAGAAACGGCCACCGCGGTCTGCTCCATCCAGCGCCTCTCGGCGTCATCGGCAAACCGATAGGTAAACTCCATCTCCGCATCGCCACCAAGGAGTGCGGCCCCTTCATTGGCAAGGCCAGCCTCAATGCCGGATCTGACCGATCCGACCCCGGCAATGGCGGCCACACCCAGCACAAGGCAGGCCAGAAAAATGCGGAAACCGCGCAGCCCGCCGCGCAGTTCCCGCCGGGCCAGTCGGGCCGAAAGCGCCAGACTCATGCCGCTGCCCCTGTGGCTGCTTGATCAACGCGGCCGTCGCGCAGCCGCACCACGCGGTCGCAGCGTTCGGCCAGTTCACGGGAATGGGTGACCAGCACCAGGGTGGAACCATGCCGGTCACGCAGCCCAAACAACAGATCAATGATCGCCGCGCCATTGGCGCCGTCCAGATTGCCGGTCGGCTCATCCGCCAGCAGGATCTTGGGGCGCGGGGCGGCGGCGCGGGCCAGTGCCACGCGCTGCTGTTCGCCGCCAGACATCTGCGAGGGGTAGTGATCGGCGCGCGCTTCCAGCCCGACGGCCTGCAACTCTTCCATAGCGCGGTCAAAGGCATCGCGGTGGCCTGCCAGCTCCAGCGGGGTGGCGACGTTTTCCAGGGCGGTCATGGTGGGGATCAGATGGAAGGACTGAAACACAATCCCCATACTATCGCGGCGGAACCGGGCCAGCTGATCCTCATTCATCGTGGTCAGCTCCTGCCCCAGCGCGGTGACGGAGCCGGTGGTGGCCTGTTCCAGCCCGCCCATCAGCATCAGCAGCGAAGATTTGCCGGAACCCGAGGGACCGATCAGCCCCAGGCTCTCGCCGCTCTGGACATCCAGTGAAATGCCGTGGAGGATTTCGATGCGCCCGGCGTTGCCATCCAGCGAAAGCGTCACATCTGTAAGGGAAAGAACCGGAGTCACCATGTCTATCAGCCTGTTTATTCGTGTGTTTCTGTCATATGGGGCGGCGATTTTGAGGGGCAAGACCCTGCTGCTGCCGCTTTTTCTGCTGGCAGCCCCCGTCGGCGCAGAACCGCTGAGGCTGTTGGCCTTTGGCGACAGTTTGACCCAAGGCTACGGGCTGGCGCAGGGCGATGGCTTTGTCCCCCAGCTGGAGGCCTGGCTGCGTGATCAGGGCCAAGACGTCAGTGTGACCAACGCCGGGGTCTCGGGCGACACCACTGCCGGCGGCCTAGCGCGCATTGACTGGACCCTGGCCGAACCGTTTGATGCGATGATCCTCGCCCTTGGCGGCAATGACCTGCTGCGCGGCACCGCGCCGGAGGTCACGCGGGCCAATATCGATGGCATTTTGCAAGTGGTGACAGCCAGGGACATGGATGTGCTGCTGGTCGGCATGGCGGCGCCGAAAAACTATGGCCCTGAGTTTGAAGCAGCCTTCAACGGCATTTGGCCGGATCTGTCGGCGCAATATGGCGCACTATACGTGCCGTCGTTCTTTGACGGGCTGCCCAGTGATGACCCCGCAGCACTGGGGCAATACATGCAGTCCGACGGCATTCACCCGAACGCCGAAGGTGTGGCGCTGATCGTTGCCGGGCTGGGGCCGCAGGTGCTGCAGCTGCTGGCAGGGGCACAGTAAGCAGAGCGGCAAAGTAACAAATTGGCAACAAAAAACGGGCCGCTACGGCCCGTTTCGATCTGCTTAACGCTTTATCAGCTGTGTCGCGGGCTTAGGCCAGCGCGATGTTCACGGCCGATTCGCGACCGTCACGGCCTGCTTCCAGGTCGAAGGTCACCTTCTGGTTGTCGGCCAGACCGGTCAGGCCCGAACGCTCAACAGCCGAGATATGTACAAACACATCTTTGCCGCCGTTTTCGGGTGCGATAAAGCCGTAGCCTTTGGTGGTGTTGAACCATTTTACGGTGCCGTTGGCCATTCCGTAGTCTCCTAATATGTGCTGCCCGCGGAGGTGCGGCAGCCTGGCAGGTCATCAGCAAGATCGAAAAACTGAGCCGTATAATAGGAGCAGAGGTCGAAAGCGTGTAACGTAGCCCCTCAGATATGGGCCGGTTCCCCCCACAAGGCAAGTTACCATTCAAAAAAATAACGGGCCCAGAGGGCCCGTCGATGTCATAAATGTACAAAAAACTGTCGGCGGTTTAGACCAGTGACAGGTTCACCGCCAGTTCGCGACCGTCGCGACCTGCTTCCAGATCGAAGGTCACCTTCTGGTTGTCAGCCAGGCCGGTCAGGCCCGAACGTTCCACAGCCGAGATATGCACAAACACATCTTTGCCGCCGTTTTCGGGCGCGATGAAGCCATAGCCTTTGGTGGTGTTGAACCATTTTACGGTGCCGTTGGCCATTCCGTAGTCTCCTAAAATAGTGGCTGCTCCGCTTACTGAAACAGCTTGGTGTCTCTATCGCTGACCTTGGGCTTAGGGCCGTAAACCGTGCTGCGACCAACGAAAGAAATTAACGAACACGCTGACTATGGGTAGAATTACGGTATCGGGCAAGCCTGTTGATGGATTTGCCAGCTCTTGTGGTTTTGCTGTGACATCCTATATCGCGGCACGCAGATGAAAACGGAGGCTGCGATGGCTGGCAAGAAACTGACCTGTCTGGACTGCGGACAGGTAAACCGGGTGCCGGTGGACCGGCTGAGCGCCGGGCCGAAATGCGGCACCTGCGGCACTAAGCTGTTTGCGCAGAAACCCGTGGAGGTAGATCTGGCCACGCTGCAAAAGGCGGCGCGCAATGATGAGGTGCCGCTGGTGGTGGATTTCTGGGCACCCTGGTGCGGCCCCTGCCGTCAGATGGCGCCGCAGTTTGCACAGGCCGTGCAGCCGCTGTCGGGCCGCGCCCGGCTGGTCAAGCTGAACACCGAAGCCCATCCCAAAGCCTCGCAGCGCTACGGCATCCGCGGCATCCCGATGCTGGCGGCCTTCCAAGGCGGCAAGGAAAAAGCCCGCAAAGCCGGGGCGATGCCAACGCCGGCGATTGTGCAATGGGTGCAGGGCGCGCTCTGACCGACGGGGTCAGCCGTAGGAATGCGCCACGTCATACATCACCGGTTCAAAACTTTTGCACAGCCCGGCAATGACCCGGTTGCGTTTGCGCATCTCATCGGTGCGCAGCATCGCCTGGAAGTCTTCGCGCCGTTGCCATTGCGAATAATTGGCGATCCGGGTCTGGGCATCATTCACATGCAGGCCTGCTGCGATGAAACCGGGCTGTTTTGAGATGAAGTGTTCATAGGCATCCTGAAGTGCTTCGAGCAGATCGTGGCAGGTGCCTGGCGTCATTTCAAAGGTCGTGATGACCGTCTGAAAATCGCTGGATTGCGAGATCTTAGGCATGAGAACCTCCTCCTAATAGGATCAGCCTAGGCGCTGGACCCCTGAATCCGCAACGTTCATCCACGCTTATTTTGATCTGAGCGCTGAGGGATGGTGCGCGCAATGGGCCCGCATTCATGCCGTGTTAATCAGGGTTAACCCCCTGTTTACCGCTTTCGGTCAAGCTTGCCGGGCTTCTTTCGTGGATGTCCCATGCGCTGCCTCATATGCCTCTTCTTGCTGATCCACTGCCCTGCCGCCGCCTTGGCGGGGGCGTGGCTGCTTGAGCAAGGCACAGGGTTTTCATCCCTGTCGTTTTACGCATCCGAACCCTTTGATGAGGAAAGCTATTACACCGGCCTTTATCTGGAATACGGGCTGCGGCCCAATCTGACCGTTGGCTTTGATCTGGGGCGCGGGGTGACCGGACAGGGCAAAACCATCGCTTTTGCCCGCCTGCCGATCAAGGCGCAGGGGCAGGACCGGTTGGCGTTTGAACTGGGGTTGGGGCGGATCGCGGGTCAGCAGGTGCTGCGCCCGGGCCTAGCCTATGGCCGCGGATTTGACACGCGCTGGGGCGGCGGCTGGTTGGCCTTGGACAGCTTTGTTGAATTTGACCTCGGTGACCGGCAGGTCGACGTGAAATCGGACCTGACCCTTGGCGTGACATTGAACAGTGGCCGCCGGTGGATGCTGCAACTGCAGGCCGGTCGCGCCGCCGATGAGCCTGAGTTCCTGCGTATCGTCCCCTCCACCACTTATGAAATCCGCCCCGGGTGGCAGCTGGAGCTGGGCCTGTCCAAAGCGCTGACCGGGGCGCAGGAAAGTGGTGTGAAACTTGGCCTCTGGCGGGCGTTTTAGACCACGCGGCTTGTCATTTCGCGATCTCAGGTCTACATCGCGATCATGCCTGATTTAGTTCAAAACACCGATGATGAGGCCCGCGCGCTGGCGCGTGGGTTGATCGATGAAGCGCGCTATGGCGCCCTTGCCGTGAATGAGGCCGGCACCGGCCTGCCGATGGTGACCCGCGTCGCGATGGGCACCACCCCCGAAGGGGCACCTGTGACGCTGGTGTCAAACCTGTCGCATCACACCCGCGCCCTGAAAGAGGATCCGCGCTGTTCGCTTCTGGTGGGGGAACCCGGTGACAAGGGCGATCCGCTGACCCACCCGCGGCTGACGCTGATGGCCAAGGTGCGCTTTGTGAACCCCGGTGACAGCGAACGCGACGCTCTGGCAGCCCACTATCTGGCCAGCCATCCAAAATCGAAACTCTACATCGATTTCCCCGACTTTTGTTTTGCCATCTTTGAGGTGGACAAAGCCTATATGAACGGCGGCTTTGCCCGCGCTTATGAGCTGACGCCTGAGGATCTGGGCCTCTGACCCAGCGCCGCTAGTTGTTGTCGATCCGCGCCAGAACGGTCACGCTGCCCACGGTGTTTTCTGAAAACCGCAGCGTGATCCGATCACGGTTTGTGCCCTGCTCGGTCGAGACATAGGGGAAATCGTAATTGGCCACATTGGCGGCATTGGCAATCTTGCCGCGGGCCACCACGGAATCCACGTTCTGGGCATAACCGCCAAAAGGCAGCGGCCCGGAACAATCCACCGTCCAGACATTATCCAGCGCGTTTTGGTCATGGCTGATCCGCGCCGGATTTTCGATCCCTTGGGTGATCGACTGGAAACTGTTGCCCTGCACCAGCACGTTGCGGATGCGGCTGTAGTCCAGATCGGCAAAGGTTGTGTCGACCAGATCCACCCGGTCCAGATTGCCATGGATGGCGCGGAACATATTGCCGGCGATGGTCAGCCCGTTGATGAAATGCCCCGGACCATGCGGCTTGATCACAATGAAGCGTGACCAGGGGGCGGAGCCGATCGACTGAAAGATATTGTCAGTGATGTTGAGCGCTGAGAAGGAAAACTCAGAGGCAAAATCGGGTTCCGGATCATGTTCATTGCTCCACTCAATGGAACAGTTGTCGACGTAGTTGCCATTGATCGTGGCGCGGTTCTGTGTCGCCGTCAGCACCAGCCCGGCCACCCGCACGCCATCGGGTTCATTGTCACCCAGAAACCAATGGTTGCCGGTGATGATGGAGGAGGTGCCCCCCAGAACGGCAAAGTGGCGGAACTGAGTGATCCGGTTGTCGCGGATCTTCACGTCATTGGCATTGGCGTTCACCGCAACGGTGCTGCGGTCCTGAACCCGCAGGTTGCCCTCATTTGACAGGAACTGGCAGCGGTCAATCAGCATCCCCTGACAGCCATCCCCGGGTGAGGTGATGGCGCGGTCCTTGGGGGTGGTGAAGAAACAGTCCTTCACATGAAAGATCAGCCCGGCCGGGGCCATCAGCACCGCACTGGCGCGGCCGTTGCACAGAAACTCAATATCCGACATGGAGAATTTCGAGAGCTTCTGGAAGCCGCTGAAATCCATCACATATTTGAACCGGGTGAAGGTGTAATTCTGCCGCCCCACCGCATCATAGAGCGGCGCAGACAGGGTGATGACGCGCGTTGCTTCATTCTTTTCGCGCACATAGACCTCACGGCCGACACCGGCACCGGTGATCAGCGCCCCGACGGGGATATTGGCGATATTGTCGACATCGGTCAGCTGCCAGTGGTTGGATGTCGCGTAGCTCGCGGCCGAGGTCACCTGTTCCGTGTCCCAATCGCTGGAGTTTTCCACGTAGAACATGCCGTTGCGGATATGGCGGCGTTGGGCATATTCGGTGCGGTTCGGCACCGCCGCTGCCATGTCAATCGGAGCCGAGATGTTGATGCGGCGCCCGCCCAGATCCAGCCCTTCGTGATCGGCATTGTTCAAGAGCGACTGAAACGCCTTCTTGAAGGCCAGGACCTCATCCCCGAAGGCGTTGATATAGGTCGGCAGATCAAAGCTTTTGGTCAGCGACAGGATGGCGTCATCGGGCATGCTCAGCGTGCCTTCAAACTCCACCGGGTTTTCCAGCGTTACCGAGGAGGCCAGCCGATACGTCCCGGCTGAGATCAGCACCCGACGGCCATTGGCCGCCGCATCCGCGGCCAGAAAGGCGGCGCTGTCATCACTTGTGCCATCGCCCAACGCGCCATAGTCGCGCACATCGACCCAGTTCATCATGTCCCGGTGGAAGGCGGCGGTGATATCCTCAATCACCAGATCATCAATGCGCACCACGCCGCCATTGCCGCCGGTCAGGTCCAGCCCGAAATGGCCGTAGATCGCGCCATCGCCCCAGACCATATCCACGCCTGTGCGCGCGCCGGTGCCGACGATGGCGCTGACCGTGACCACCTCACCATAAAGGCTGAGGTTGGTTGTGGGGCCGGCCTCTACCAGACCGCCGACGTTGCTGTCACTGGCATTGCCCGCCCACCCCGCGATCCGCACCGAGGGCAGGTTGCCACTGATCGCTTTGACCCGCGCGGTGATGCGCAGGTAGCACCCGGGCAGCAAGGGCGTCTGTCCCATGTAGCGCAGCCGCTGTGTGCTGTTGGTTTTGACCATCTCAAGGCAGCCGCCAAAATCTGCATCCGCCGGCACCAAGGCCGCGTTGGCGGCACCGTCATAGCTGGCCGATCCCGCCGTGCCGTCGCCGCTGGACCATTGTGCCAGCCCCGCCGCAAAGGCCGGGGGCATAAAGGTGAGACCGTCGGTGATTGCCTTGTTCATCGCTGTGCCCTTTCCCAGAAACGTCCCGCACTGCGGGCCTGTTGAAGGCTAGGGATAGGGGCACAAGGTTAATGCACGCTTGGACCACCGTGACGGTGGGTGGCGGACCAGTGGGGGCGTCAGACGCCCGTGTCCATCGCCGGACGCAGGAAGACGCCATCGATACGCCAGCCCTGATCGGTTTCCACCATCAGATAGTCCAGCTGGTGGCGTTTGCCGGATTTGTCCTGCACCTCAATGCGTTGCACCGCACCGCCCTCCTGTTCCTGATGGTCCAGAAAGGCCAAGGCCGTGGGGCGCCAGACCATCGGATAGCCCCGCTGCACCATCGTGCCGAAGTTCTGCGAGCTGCCAAACAGCCGGCGGATGTTGGGGCTGGCAAAACTGAAAGCCGTGGCGAAATCATCGGCCTGAAACGCGGCGATCTGGTTTCGGATCACCTGTTCCACCGCCGAACGCTCCGCAAGGGCGGCGCGGGGCAGGGACAGCAGCAAAGGCAGCATCAGGGCAAGGGCTAGGGTCGGGATCAAACGCATGGCGGGCCTCCTGACACTCAGGTAGGCCCGCCAAAGTTTCCGTCAAATTTTAGGGGTGCCTTACGACAGCTCGCCGTTCAGCCCCTGTTCGATCAGCGCCACAGTTTCCGCCGCACCGTAGAGCGCTGCGAAGGAGCCAAAGCGCGGACCTTGGGATTGACCCAGCAGCACTTCATAAAGCGCCTTGAACCAGTCCCGCAGGTTTTCAAAACCGTGGTTCTTGCCCACTGCAAAGACCACCGACTGCAGGAAATCCCCATCGGTGAAATCGGCCTCAGGCAGCGGATCGTCGTTGCCCATCATGGCGTTTTTCTTGGCGATCTGTTCCAGCGCAACATCTGCCGAGGCAAAGGCCGCTTTCAGATCTTCCAATGCAGCGCGTTCCTGATCGGTCGGGGTGCGGAACACCTTCTCAGGCTTCACGAAGTCGTTGTAGTAACGCACCGCATAGCCCGCCGCCGCATCCATCTGCGGGTTGGCTTCGGGGGAGGCCTCAGGCGCATAACGCTGGATGAAGCCCCAAAGCTGCGCCTTGTCATCCGCACCGGCCACCGAGGCGAGGTTCAGAAGCATAGAGAAGGGCACCACCATGTCCGAGGCAGGCACGTCACCGGAATGGATATGCCAGACCGGGTTGTTCAGCTGCGCCTTCACATCCTGGCCGGGATAGGCGCGCAGCTGCTGGTGATATTCGTCCATCGCCTTGGGGATCACGTCAAAATGCATCCGCTTGGCGGTTTTGGGCTTTTGATACATGAAATAGGCCAGGCTCTCGGTCGGGGCGTAGGTCAGCCACTCATCGATCGAGATGCCGTTGCCCGAGGTTTTTGAGATCTTCTGCCCATTGGCATCCAGGAACAGCTCATAGGTGAAGTGTTCCGGCGCGCGCTGGCCCAGCACACGGCAGATGCCGTCATAGATCGGCGTGTTGGTCGAGTGGTCTTTGCCGTACATCTCAAAGTCTACACCCAGCGCGGCCCAGCGGGCGCCAAAGTCGGGCTTCCACTGCAGCTTCACATTGCCGCCGGTGACCGGCACGGTCCATTCTTTGCCATCCTCATCATCAAAGGTGATGGTGTAGGTCTCGGCACAGACCTTTTTCATCGGCACGTAGAGAACACGGCCGGTTTCCGGGTGGATCGGCAGGAAGATCGAATAGGTCTGACGACGCTCTTCGCGCAGGGATTTCAGCATGATGGCCATGACGTCATCATATTTCTCAACGGCGCGCTTCAGCACCTCATCGAACTGACCGGATTCGTAGAACTCCTTGGCCGAGTAGAAGTCATACTCAAAGCCAAAGGTATCCAGGAACCGGCGCAGCATGGCGTTGTTGTGATGGCCAAAGCTCTCATATTCACCAAAGGGATCCGGCACCGAGGTCAGCGGCTTTTGCAGATGCTCATGCAGGCTCTCGGCGTTCGGGACATTGCCCGGCACCTTGCGCATGCCGTCCAGATCGTCGGAGAAACAGATCAGCTTGGTCGGGATGTCGCTGATCACCTCAAAGGCGCGTTTGATCATGGTGGTCCGGGCGACCTCGCCAAAGGTGCCGATATGCGGCAGGCCCGAGGGGCCATAGCCGGTCTCAAACAGCACATAACCCTTCTCAGGTTTGCCCTTTGCATAACGCTTTACCAGCTTCCGGGCTTCCTCAAAGGGCCAGGCTTTGGATTTCATTGCGGCGTCACGCAGTTCAGACATCTGCTGTCTCCATAGATAAACGGTCCGCCCGCGCCCCATGCGCGGCAGACCGCCGCTTCCTATTGCGGCAGAGCGCATCAGTCAATATTCTGCAATTGCGAAGAGATCCTTTAGCGCCTCGCTAGCCCCCTGACAGCCCCAGAAAGGCCCGCATATGACCCGCGAACAACCCCCTCATCCGCTCAGCCCGCAGGACTGTCTGGTTGCGATCATGGTCGCAATCTCGGCGGCGGATGCAAATATGCGTACCGCTGAGCTGGTGAAGATCCAAAACGCCGTGAACCACCTGCCGATTTTCGGGTCCTATGACATCGACCGGATCGGGGATGTATCGCGCATCGTGTTTGAGCTGTTCTCGGAAGAGGAAGGTCTGGATGCCCTCTTTGGCCTGATCCGCGACAACCTGCCGGAACACCTGTTTGAAACCGCCTACGCGCTGGCCTGTGACGTGGCCGCGGCGGATGGCAACATCCCCGAGTCCGAGCTGCGCCTGCTGGAAGAAATCCGCCATGAGTTGAACATCGACCGCCTGCACGCCGCCGCCATCGAACGCGGCGCCCGCGCCCGCCACATCGCCGGGTGACCGGGGGGCGCCTGCGCGTTTTTGAGTTCAAGAAATCCCGCTCACGCTGAGCGGGGTTTTGTTTTGGGTGGTGGGAGTGGTGCCGGTGGGTAAAACCTCAATTCTGCAATGTGAAAGAGCGGTCCTCGGCATCTGGGGCTTCAATGGGTGGTGAAGTCCCCTTAGCTGAGAGCGAAGAGAGGGTCACCTTTGTTAGTTAGGTTGGTCAAACTCCAACCCAAAAGGTAGTCCGCCGACCACATCTGGTGAAAAACGTCTGCCAGTTCCCAATCGCGAGAGGAGGTCGAGGATGAAAATTGTGAACCCGTTTCTCGACCACTCAACCGTAACCCCTCTGTAGTTCCCAGGCTCACCTTTGGCTGTTCGCGAAATGTGCCGAAGGTAAAAGTGCTGCTGATGATTGTTGGACGTAGTGCGAACATTGAAGATCCCAAAACTTGTATCGTTCGTTGAGCTTGGAATCCCACCCTCTAATACCATCCTCACATCTAGAAAGTTTCGAAAAAGGGGAGGCTGCGAGGTTGGTCCATTTATAACGCCGTGGAAACTCTCTAGTTTCCCAGATGCTTCTTCATGAGGTGTACACCTGAGGATGCAACCCGTGTCTAACATACGAGACTGAGCGCTATCTGGAATGAGCTCATCAAGAATTTTCAAGCTTCGTTTCGGTGGAGTTTCCAACTCAAAGAATACCACGCCAGAGAAGAAATTTCTCCCAAAAAATCTCCTAATGGCAGACAATTCTTGCAATTTTTTGGCGGCGGTAGTTGACGAGGCTTGAGTCGCTCTTGCTTTCACTTCGAACACAGCTTTTACACACTGTGCTGGTATCATCTTGGAAGTGCCGGACCTTGATTTATCGTTGTCCAGATCTGATGCTAAGACTGGCGCATTTAGCCTGTCATAAATTATCAAATCGTAGTGATATTCCACCGGATGATTTACTTCCAAAACAGGGGGCAAAATGAAACCTGAAGTCACTCCGTACCGATCTGGCAGGAAATCGTTTAGCCAACTTCGAAGAGTTGCTTCCGCCACATTTCCGTGTTCGGTTTGCAGAGGCCTTTTAGCATTTTCAAACTTGGCCAGATCGTAATTCGCGAGCATTTTCCGCCGATTGAGTTCAAATCGTTGCCAGCCAGCAGTTTTGTAAGTTTTTGTTGTCATTTACGTTTAGGGATCGTGAATTTTGGGCGAAAAAAGACGATTAGCAGCAATAATTTTTCTCCCTGCATAAACTGATCGGCTTAGCTTTGCAAAAAAGCTGTATATGTGAATTTTTGGCGCCATTCGAAAATACACATTTCGATTTATTGTGCTTAGCCAAAAGCCCTAGAAGTAGCCCCTCTCCTCATAACCAGCCCCTCATCCCCCATAGACCCCGCCCCAGCGTTCCAGCAGGGTTTGCTGCAGGGCTTTGGAGCGGCGGTTCCAGGCGCGGCCGCCTTCGGGGCGTTCGCGTTCGTTTTTCTTCAACACACGGCGGCGTTTTCGTAGGCCGAGAATTACCTCAAAAGCCATTTCGCCATGATCGACCACAAGAGCAGACACAACAGTCCGAGTAGTGCTACTTGTGACAGAAAACCTGACCAGGAGCTTAGCAGAGCGTAGGTTTCCATGAACTTCGAATAGTCGATGTATTTGCGCGGCTTCGGCAGGATAGAAGCGAGCACTCCTTGAAATGACGTGCCGATCAGTGCGATATGCAGAATCCAAAATAGCAATTTCGTCAGGCCCGGATATCGCATCGCCCCAAAGCGCGTTTGCACCCATGTTATTGCGCCTATGACCGCCATTGCGATGCCAATGGTCACCAAGAAGTGGCCATGGCTAACCACGTAATAGGTGTCGTGATACGCAGGTTCAGCCTCACGGACTTGCCTTAGAACAATTTGGGTTTGCACAAAACTGACAGCACCGAAAACCGCGTAGACCGCTGCCACAGCGAAGAATAGTCCGGCGGGTTTCCTGCCCCGGAAATGAGCCAGAAGCGGCGCAAGTATCAAACAAATCAGAAGCGCTACGGAATAGATCACAATCAATATCTCAAGAATTTTCTATCCATGTGCCTCTGAAGCGGACATCGATCAATGTCACAGCATCCGGTGATACGGGCTCAAAGCCGACACCCGCCTCACCAGCCCCTCACCCCCCATAGACCCCGCCCCAGCGTTCCAGCAGGGTTTGCTGCAGGGCTTTGGAGCGGCGGTTCCAGGCGCGGCCGCCTTCGGGGCGTTCGCGTTCATCCTTCTTCAGCACGCGGCGGCGTTTGTCGTCGGCGGTGAAGATGGCAAAGGCCATTTGCCGCCCGTCTGGTGCGGTGACATAGCCTGCCAGCGATGAGGCAAAGTTCAGCGTGCCGGTCTTCGCCACCACCTTCAGCGGGTGTCGGGTGTTTGGCTTGCCCTTGGCATCGCGCAGGGTGATCTGCTTCAGGAGCGGCCCCAGTTGGGTGCGCGCCTGCGCGGTGGTCAGGGCGGCCACCATATCCTGCGCCGAGAGGCGCGAGCCGTCGCCAAGGCCCGAATGATCCAGAAACTTGGCCTGCTGCATGCCCAGCCGCTGTTTCGCCCAGCGGGTCATGGCCTGACCCGAGGTGCGCAGCGAGCTGGGGGATTTCCCGCCCGCCTGAGTGGCGGCAAGGCCGACCATCTCGGCGCTGAGGTTGGTGGAATATTTCAGCATGCCGCGCAGAATTTCGCGTAGGATCGGGCTTTGGTGGGTGGCCAGCGTTGTGCCGCCGGGCAGGGATTTCACCGCTTTTTCCTTAGGCAAGACAATGCCATGGGCGCGGGCCAGGGTGCGGAACACCTCACCTGCGTAAAGGTCGGGACGGCGCACCGGCAGCCAACGTGCCCCGCCTTTGCCCAAGGCGCCGCTGGCAACCGTCCAGTGATCGGTGCTGCCTTTTTGCTGATAGGTGTAGACCGGCACCTGCCGTTTGATCACCGCCATGCGGGAGATCTGCACTTCAGGTCGGTAATTGGCCGAGCGGGCGTCCATGGTGACCCCCCAGCCGGCCCCGGCGCGTTTCCATTCGAAATGCACCCGGTTGTAGTTCAGCGACAGGCCGGAAATTGCCGGGTTATAGCCGACGTGATCGGGCTGGCTGTCATCGATCTGGCGCAGATAGGGCAGGGCGCCCGCATAGAGCAGGAACCGCCCGCGCACCTCACGCAGGCCGCTGGCCTTCAGCGTTTTGGCCAGCTGCGCCAGGGCTTCGGTGTCCAGTGTCGGGTCGCCGCCACCGGCAAGGATCAGGTCGCCCTGCAGCACGCCGTTTTGCACCGGTTTGGTGGCAATCAGACGGGTGCGGAACCGGTGATTGGGGCCCAGCCGGTCCAGCGCATAAAGCGCGGTGACCGCTTTGGCCACGCTGGCGGGCGGCAAAACGGCATTGGCCGCGCGCCCCTCCAGGATCTGACCGCTGTTGGGATCGGCGACCGCGCAGCTCAGCCCGCCGCTGAGTTTGGCGCGGGCGACCAGGGATTCGATCGTTTCTGCCTTGGGCAGGGTGGGCGTGCCGGGACGCGCCACAGGTCGCAGCGAGCGATCGACGGGTCTGGCAACGGTGGGGCTGGCCGAAAATGCAGCCAGGGCGCTTATAAAAAAACGTCTGGAAAGTGAGTGAACCATAAGGCGCAGTTTACCTCGGGTCTGGGGCGGGTCTCAAGCATGCAGATGGGATGTTTTGATGAATTTCCCGCGACATTGCAGCCTCTTCCGGCCGGAACGTGGTTGGAAAAGGGCCTAGCCCCAGCCGCCACCGGCGCGGATCTGGGTGGAGGACTGCGCCACCATCGGCATGTTCACAAAGCACCAGCGCGGCGGTCTGCCCTGTGGCAGCGCCTGGCTGTGGCGCGGGGAGAGCTTTTGTTGCCGATGCATCCGCGCTGCCTTGGAACAGCGCGCCGCCAGCCGGTCACCGGGGCGGGCCAGCACCCCGACGGGCACATCCGCCATGATCTGCTGCCAGTTCTGCCAGCGGTGAAACTGCACCAGATTGTCCGCCCCCATCAGCCAGACAAAGCGCACTCCCGGATAGAGGCGCTGCAGGTGGCTGAGGGTTTCGGCGGTGTAGCGGGTGCCGATGTGGCATTCCAGATCGGTCACGGTCACGCGCGGGTGGTTGATCACCTGCCTGGCCCGTTGCAGCCGCTGCGCCATGGCCGCGGGGCCTCGTGATTTCAACGGGTTGCCGGGGCTGACCAGCCACCAGACCCGATCCAACCCAAACCGCTTCAGCGCCTCGCGGGTGATATGGGCGTGGCCGGCATGGGCGGGATCAAAGGATCCCCCAAGCAGGCCGATGGTCTGACCGGCGCGGGCGTATGGCAGGGTGTTGCGCATGTCTTTCCATCTCGGAGCGGGGGCGCGCTGTCAACCGTTAAGCGTCTTTTGGGGGCTGCATGCAGGGCAGGGTGGCGAGGCTTGCAATTCGAATATAGTTGTCTTAAGTCAACTATTGCATCAAGTAAGACACCGCCGCCAGGAAAGCCCCCGCAATGCCGCAAGATCCCATCGCCCGTATCCGCCGTTTCAACCGTGCTGTCACCCGTGAAACCGGCGCGTTGGACAATTCCTTTCTGGGCCGTGGGCGGCCTCTGGGCCCGGCGCGGGTGCTGCATGCTATTGGCCCTGAAGGTCGCGATCTGGAATCGATCCGCAGCTATCTGGACCTCGACAAGCCGCTGCTCAGCCGGTTTTTGAAATCGCTTCAGGATGAGGGGCTGCTGGAATTGCAGCGCGATCCCAACGATGGCCGCCGCAGAATTGCCCTGCTGACCCAGGCCGGCAGGGCCGAACGTGATGCTTATAATGCGCTGTCGGATGCGCAGGCCGATAAGATCCTGTCACGCCACCCCCGTCCCGAAGCTCTGCTGGAGGCGATGGATCTGGTTGCCTCGGCCCTTGGCCGGGATCGGATTGAACTGGTCGAATGTGACCCCCGCAGCCCCGATGCGGTAGACTGTCTTGAGGCCTACTACAAAGAGCTGGGGGAGCGGTTCGATACCGGCTTTGACGTCAACCTCAGCGCCGATCCTGATGCCACCGATATGATGGCGCCACGTGGCGTGTTCTTTGTGGCCTATTCCGATGGCATGCCACTGGGCTGCGTGGGCGTCAAAGGCACTGACAAAGGCTATGCCGAGATCAAACGCCTGTGGATTTCCCCGGCCGCCCGCGGTCTGGGCCTGTCCCGCACCCTGATGGCGGAGGCGGAGCGCGCCGCCAAAGACCTTGGCATCACCCTGCTGCGGCTGGACACCAATTCGGCCCTGCCCGAGGCGGTGGCGCTTTACCAACGCTCCGGCTGGAGTGAGATTGAGCGGTTCAACGATGATCCCTATCCCGACTACTTTTTTGAAAAAGCGATCTGAGGGGGCTTTCAGCAGCCGTTGATTTCCAGCGCCTGCTGCCAGGCCTGAGCGGCCTCGAACCCCTCCACCTGCCAGTCATCTTCGGACTTGCGGGGGATCATGCCGCGTTTGATCATGTATTGCGGCCGGTAGTCCGGCGGTCCCAGGTCGGTCAACGCGGCGCAGGTTGCCTCAAAAAATGCGCCCTCTTTGGCCCGCATCTCATTGATGAAGGGTTTCATCGCATTGAACTGATCGCGGCTGGTGGCTGAGAAAATCCAGAGGTTCAGCTCATCCTTGACCACATGGGCGCTTTCATCGCGCACCCGCTGCTGATCAAACAGGATCGTGGTGTTATAGGCATAAAAGGCCCGCACCGCATCGCCAGAACGTCCCTGTTTGATGCAGTCTTTCACCGCCCAGCCCCACTCGGCCGGCTGGATGTCATTGCTCCAATCCTCACAACTCAGCCGCCGCGACAGGCCATCAGCCACCACAGGGGCCGCACTCATGGCGGTGATAACGCCAGCAATGATAAGGACGAACAGTCGAGACAGCAGATGCATCAGGGAACCCTCCTGCCCCAAGGGTAGCGCAGCCGCGCGGAACCTAGGGTCACGTTGTGGAGAGGCGAAGTGTTGCGATCAATTTCATTCTATGAGAGCTTTTTGGCATCCTGTTTCGCCTAAAGAGAATTGCCATGCGCCTCACTGTTCCTGAGCCAAAGATTGATATTTACAACGATGGGTTCGCCAAGCACGACAAGTTGGATCGCGTCAGCCAAGGCAGGCAGCTTTCAGAACTGGTGGAGCGGATGAGTGAGCCGATGGTAATTGCCGTCGATGGCGCTTGGGGATCTGGGAAATCGCATTTTCTGAAATGCTGGGTCGGCGAACATCTGAAGGGTGAGCATAACACCGAGGTCGTCTATTTTGATGCGTTCGAACATGATTTCCTTGACGACCCGCTGATTGCTTTGACCGGGGTGATCGGGGAGCGGTTGGCGGGTGATGAAACTGCGTCGCAGTCCGCCCTGCAGGGTCTGAAACGTGCGGCCCCCGCTCTCGGGCGTGGGCTGCTGCGTATGGGGGTCAGTGTTGCAACGGCGGGTGTCGTGACACGGGCGGATGATCTGGTGGATGCAGCGGCAGGGTCGCTAGAGCAGGGAGCGCAAGACGCGATTGATAGCTTCTGGAAGAAAGAAGATGGCAAACGCGCAGCAATGAAAGCGTTCCGTGAGGCGCTGGTTAAGCTGATCGAACCGGATGACGGCGCCAAGCCTACCCGCAGGTTGATCGTTGTGGTGGATGAACTGGACCGCTGCCGCCCTGACTACGCGCTGTCGCTGCTGGAGATCGTTAAACATTTCTTCAACGTTGACGGTGTGCATTTTGTGCTGGGCTGCAACATGGAGGCTTTGGCAGGCAGTGTACGGGCCCGGTATGGGGCGGAGTATGATGCCAGATTATACTTGCAGAAATTTATTTCTATTACGTTCAGTTTGCCAAAAAGGGAAAGATATTCGGAAGATGGCCCATACTCGCTGAGGTACTTTGACAGCTTGCTGGAACAGACCAGGGTAACGCATGAGCTGGTACCGTATGTACAAGCTTTGCTTAGAAAAATTCCGTTGCCTATCCAACCAACACTTCGCAACATCGAGAGTCTAGTGCGCATACTCGCTGTTTGTCCGGCCGTTGATCGCGACCATTCGGGGCAATGCCGTCCAAGTGTACATATTTCGCTGGCAACGATTGCTATCTTGAAATGCACCAGACCTGAACTCTTAGGAAAGGTGCTATCCTTTGCTTCGACTGCTGATGAGTTTCATACCTATTTCGGCGCCAGTAGCCGAGACGCAGCCAGCGGTGACGTTCATGGCGATTGGCATTTTGTTTATTGGTTGCCGCTCCTGATGGAAAAGCCTGACATCGAATTACCCGAGTACATTGTGTCCTGTTACAACAGTTGTGGATTGGGGAAAGGAAATGAGTTTCTACGCCGGCGTTGGTTTGTGAGCCTTCATGAGCGCTACTTTGGAGTCCTATCCATCTAAGCATGATAGCGTCACCAACCGCATTGCCCCCCCAAGCCCCATCCGCTATCACCTCTGCCAACCTAAGTTTTCCTGTAAGAGAGCTCCCCATGGCATCCTATCAATATGTCTACCACATGTCCGGCGTCTCCAAGACCTATCCGGGCGGTAAGAAATGCTTTGAAAACATCCACCTGAACTTCCTCCCCGGGGTGAAGATCGGCGTTGTGGGCGTGAACGGCGCCGGTAAATCGACGCTGATGAAAATCATGGCCGGTATGGACAAGGACTTCACCGGTGAAGCCTGGCACGCCGAAGGGGCCAAGGTTGGCTACCTGCCGCAGGAGCCGGAGCTGGACCCGAGCCTGGATGTGCGCGGCAATGTGATGCTGGGTGTGGCCGAGAAAAAGGCCATCCTGGATCGCTACAATGAGCTGGCGATGAACTACAGCGATGAAACCGCGGATGAGATGGCGCAGCTGCAGGATGAGATCGACAGCCAGAACCTGTGGGATCTGGACAGCCAGGTCGACATTTCGCTGGAGGCGCTGCGCTGCCCCCCCGATGATGCCGATGTGACCAGCCTGTCGGGCGGTGAGAAACGTCGTGTGGCGCTGTGTAAGCTGCTGCTGGAAGCACCAGACATGCTGCTGCTTGACGAACCGACCAACCACCTGGATGCGGAAACCATCGCCTGGCTGCAGCAGCACCTGATCGACTACAAGGGCACCATCCTGATCGTCACCCACGACCGTTACTTCCTGGATGACATCACCGGCTGGATCCTGGAACTCGACCGCGGCCGTGGCATTCCTTACGAAGGCAACTACTCGGCCTGGCTGGAGCAGAAGGCAAAACGCTTGCAGCACGAAGCCAAAGAAGACAAAGCCCGCCAGAAAACGCTGGAGCGTGAGCTGGAGTGGATGCGTCAGGGCGCCAAGGCGCGTCAGGCGAAATCCAAGGCCCGTATCGCCGCCTATAACGATCTGGCCAACCAGTCCGAGCGCGAAAAAATCACCCGTGCCCAGATCGTGATCCCGAACGGTCAGCGTCTTGGTGGCAAGGTGATTGAAGTGAACGGCCTGAAAAAGGCGATGGGCGATAAGCTCCTCGTTGAGGATCTGTCCTTCTCGCTGCCGCCCGGTGGCATTGTTGGTGTGATCGGCCCCAACGGCGCCGGTAAAACCACCCTGTTCCGAATGCTGACCGGTCAGGAACAGCCTGATGAGGGCACCGTGGAATATGGTGAGACCGTCCAGCTGTCCTATGTGGATCAGTCGCGCGACGATCTGAAAGACAATGAAACCGTCTGGGAAGCGATTTCCGGCGGGGCGGAGCTGATTGAACTGGGCGATGCGCAGGTCAACTCGCGCGCCTATTGCTCGTCCTTCAACTTCAAAGGTGGCGATCAGCAAAAAACCCTGAACCTCCTGTCCGGTGGTGAGCGCAACCGTGTCCACATGGCGCGTCTGCTGAAAGAGGGCGGCAACGTGCTGCTGCTTGACGAACCGACCAACGACCTGGATGTTGAGACCCTGCGCGCCCTGGAAGATGCGCTGGTTGATTTCGCCGGCTGCGCGGTGGTGATTTCGCACGACCGTTTCTTCCTTGACCGGATCTGTACCCACATCCTCGCCTTCGAAGGCGACGCCCATGTGGAATGGTTCGAGGGCAACTTCGAGGATTACGAAGAAGACAAGAAACGCCGCCTGGGCCCCGACGCGCTGGAGCCGAAGCGGATCAAGCACAAGAAATTCACCCGTTAAGGGGTGGCAAAGCGGCCCTTCGGGGCCGCTTTTTTGTTAAGGTCTCCAAACCTTGAGCGAAGCACCTATGCCAAATCTCTGATTTGGCAGCGCCCGAACCGCCCCCACGGGGCGGGCGCTTCGCTTCGCCCCTCGGTTCGGTCGCTAGGGGCGAAGTTCAGAGGTATCTGCCTCTAAATACACATCCCCTCACAGCGCCGCCATCTGGCTGAAACATCGCTGGACACAGGCCCTCTGCCTCCCCACGTCCTTAGACATAGGAGGACACACAGATGCCGAAACCTGAACCCCAACCCACCCGCAAACATGACCTGCCGCGCCCGTCTGAGGCGAAGGGCAGGGCGCCTTATCGGTTCACCGATTGGGCGGCGATCTGAGCGCTCCGGGCGGCCCGGTGGCAAAAACGTGATCGCCCGGGGCCTTTGAAAATATTGATCTTGCCGCCCGGCTCAGGGCATTCTGCACCCATTCCTTTGCAAAACATATGAGTGCCCCCCTGATGCTACGCCGCCATTTCCTCACCTCCGCTGCCGCCGCCTCGACCACGCTTGCGATGCCCTCCATCGCGCGGGCCTTTGAGGTTGATACGAAATACCTGCCGCAGGAGGTACGGATCAAAAGCGGGGTGGAGCCGGGGCAGATCCTGATCCTGCCCCAGGCGCATTACCTCTATCTGGTCACCGGTCCCAATCAGGCACGGCGCTACGGTGTTGGCGTCGGCAAAGCAGGGCTGGAGTTCAAAGGCGACGCGGTGATCCAGCGCAAGGCGAAATGGCCAAACTGGCGCCCTACGGCCGAGATGATCGCGCGGGAGCCGCGCACCTATTCCAAGTTTGTTGACAATGACTACATCCAGCCCGGTGGGCCTTCGAACCCCTTGGGGGCACGGGCGCTCTACCTCTATAAAAATGGCCGCGACACTTATTTCCGCATCCATGGCACGACCCAGCCGCGCTCAATCGGGCGTTCGGTGTCCAACGGCTGCATCCGCATGATCAATGACCATGTGAAGGATCTGTATGAGCGGGTGCCCACGGGAACCCGCGTCACAGTCCTGTAATCCGCAACTGAGCCGGACTTGGCCCGGATCTGACCTGTATCAAGGTGGCCTCCTTTCGCCTGTGGCACTGTCACGGCAAGCGAAAGGAGATCCCTATGTATAAGAACATTCTTGTCCCCGTCTCATTTGAAGAAAACCGCGACTCGGCCGGTGCCTTGGAAATAGCCCAAGCGATCCGGGCCGAGGGCGGCGCGATGACCGTGCTGCATGTGATGGAGGCGGTGCCGGGCTATGCGCTGACCTATGTGCCGGCGGGCTTCCACGATGATATGCAGAAAACTGTTGCCGAAGAGCTGGGCAAAATGGTTGAGGGCATCGATGGCGTTGAGGTTCAGGTGGTGGATGGTCATTCGGGCCGCACCATTGTGGATTACGCGGCCGAAAATGACATCGACTGTATCGTCATCGCCTCGCACCGTCCGGGCATGCAGAACCTGCTGCTGGGCTCCACTGCGACGCAGGTGGTGCGTCATGCCAAATGTGCGGTGCATGTGCTGCGCTGATCGCCGCTGATTGCGTCGAAATGACCGCTGATGGGGCTTGTTCCAGCCGGGGCAAGCCCCATTTCTATGGGGCAACCATAAAGGAGTGATGATGATGCAATGTCCGATTGACGGCGCCCAACTGGTGATGACCGAACGCGCCGGGGTCGAAATTGACTACTGCCCGCAGTGCCGCGGCGTTTGGCTGGACCGGGGTGAGTTGGACAAGATCATCGAACGCTCCGCCGTGCCCGAGGCGCCGCAGCCCGCGCCGCGTCAGGAGTATCGCGAAGAGCGCCGTGACAGCGGTTATGACAGCCGGGGCTATGACGAACGCCGCGACAGCCGCGGCTATGGGGACAGCAAGTATTACAAGAAGCGCAAGCAGAAGAGCTTCCTGTCCGAGATCTTTGATTTCGACTGATCTGCATCCAGGCCAGCCCTGGACCAGCCCTAAAAGCGCGTGATCTGCGCCCCTGAAATCCGGGGCGCATTGCCGTTTATGAGGGGCGCAGTTCGCGGCGCAAAGGACGCACAGCCGCGAAAATCAGCCAAACCCCGCGTTCATAGTGCTTTTGCAGGGCGCGGGGCGCATGCGCCATATTGACCAGCGCCCGATTCCAACGCATATCCCGCTCATGACCGACCTGAAAAACATCCGCAACTTCTCGATCGTGGCGCATATCGACCACGGTAAATCCACGCTGGCTGACCGCCTGATCCAATCGACCAATACCGTGGCCGATCGGGACATGAAGGAGCAGCTCCTGGACTCGATGGATATCGAGCGGGAACGCGGCATTACCATCAAGGCCAACACCGTGCGCATCGACTATCAGGCGAAGGATGGTGAGACCTATGTGCTGAACCTGATCGACACCCCCGGCCACGTGGACTTTGCCTATGAGGTGTCGCGTTCAATGCGGGCTGTTGAAGGTTCGCTGCTGGTGGTGGATTCGACCCAAGGGGTTGAGGCGCAGACCCTGGCCAACGTGTATCAGGCGATTGAGGCCGATCATGAGATCGTGCCGGTGCTGAACAAGATCGACCTGCCCGCCTCGGACTGTGACCGGGTGGCGGAGCAGATTGAAGATGTGATCGGTATTGATGCCACGGACGCCATTCAGGTCTCGGCGAAATCGGGCATCGGTATTGAGGACACGCTGGAAGCGATCGTGCAGCGCCTGCCGGCGCCGAGCGGTGATCGTGATGCGCCGCTGAAGGCCATGCTGGTGGACAGCTGGTATGACGCTTACCTGGGCGTTGTGGTTCTGGTGCGGATCATGGACGGCACCCTGCGCAAAGGGCAACGCATCACCATGATGCAGACCGGTGCCAACTACCCTGTGGATCGGGTCGGCGTGTTCCGCCCCGAGATGACTCAGGTCGAGGAGTTGGGCCCGGGTGAGATCGGCTTTATCACCGCTTCGATCAAGCAGGTGCGGGATACCAAGGTGGGCGATACCATCACCACCGAAAAGAAAGGCGCCGAGGAGCCGCTGGAAGGCTTTAAACCCAGCCAGCCGGTGGTGTTCTGTGGCCTGTTCCCGGTCGACTCGGCCGAGTTTGAAGATCTGCGCGGCGCGATTGAGAAGCTGGCGCTAAATGATGCCTCCTTCTCCTATGAAATGGAAACCTCTGCCGCGCTGGGCTTTGGCTTCCGCTGTGGCTTCCTGGGGCTGTTGCACCTTGAGGTGATCCGCGACCGGATCGAACGCGAATATAACATTGAGCTGATCACAACCGCGCCGTCGGTGATCTATCACGTCTACATGAAGGGCAAGGATAACGAGCCCGGTGAGATGATTGAGCTGCACAACCCGGCCGATATGCCTGACCTGTCCAAGGTGGATCACCTTGAGGAACCGCGTATCAAGGCCACCATCATGGTGCCGGATGAATATCTGGGCGATGTGCTGAAACTGTGTCAGGACCGTCGTGGCCTGCAGGAAGATCTGACCTATGCCGGCACGCGCGCAATGGTGGTCTATGACCTGCCGCTGAACGAGGTAGTGTTTGACTTCTACGATCGCCTAAAATCGGTGACCAAGGGCTACGCGTCCTTTGACTATCAGATGACCGGCTACCGCGAAGACACGCTGGTGAAGATGTCCATCCTGGTCAACGAAGAGCCGGTGGATGCGCTTTCCGTGATGGTACACCGGGATCGCGCCGAATTGCGGGGCCGCGCCATGTGTGAGAAGCTGAAAGAGCTGATCCCGCGCCACATGTTCAAGATCCCGATCCAGGCCGCCATCGGCGGTAAGGTGATCGCCCGTGAAACCCTGGCCGCGCTGCGCAAAGACGTGACGGCCAAGTGTTACGGCGGCGACATGACCCGGAAGAAGAAACTGCTTGAGAAGCAGAAGGCGGGTAAGAAGAAGATGCGCCAGTTCGGTAAGGTGGACATCCCGCAAGAGGCCTTCATCTCGGCCCTGAAGATGGATGGCTGAGACACGACCCCGCACCTAGGTGCGGGGTTAAATCTGTCCGGGGGACAGAATTAAGTGTCGAAGGCCCTGAGCGCCTGCGAAGGGCAATAGGACAACCGACCCCGCACCTAGGTGCGGGGTTTCTTTTTGGCGCGGGCCTGTGGGCGTAGTCTTGAGCGGCAGCCCAGACTGTTATGACCCGCGGGGTTTGACGGTGTTGCTACCGATGATTGTCGGCGTGTTGACGCTGTATATGTCGGAGATTTGACGTTATGTTCGAGCATGCAACTGCATGCGGCACACCTAATAGATGTTACTAAAAAGTAGTTGTCAATCAAAACTTGTTTTTGCCAAATGTTTCAAGTTTTATAGGGAAAAGATACATAAACTAGGTCTGTTTGCTGTGATTAAAATTTAGGCAATTTGATATTCCATTTCCCGTATATCTACGGTTGCATATGTGTTGTTGACCTTACGTCACCGTCAAAACCACAGACTTAAGTATTGATTCAAATCATTTCCCGAAGCATTCCAAGTAGTTAATATGATCAAGAACTTGAAGTAACTGAATTGGGCGAAAGATATGCTCAGGCTTGCCGCCATTTTGCACCTGTTTATCGGTGCAACCCTTTCCGGCACATGTCTGATCGTCGCGCTGGTGATGGGCCATGACACGGTTGTCGGCCTGCTGACAGCGGCGCTGATCGGATTTGTCCTGTCGCTGCCGCTGACCTATGTGGTTGCGCGCAAACTTTATAACGATTGATCAATAGGTTTTCGGCATCCCGCCTCGGCGGGAGGCGGCGATGGTGCTCGCGGGAAGGGGTCCCCCAGGTGCTGTCGCCGCCGCTGAGGACCACGGCCGCTACAGCGTAAAATCAGGTGTTGGCCAGATAGCTGCGCACAGCGGCTTCGAACTCACGCGGCTTTTCCGCATGCAGCCAGTGACCGGCGCCCGGCAGTTTGGCAAAGTGGCTGTTGGGGAAATAGCTTTTGGTCAAATCCCGATCTTCCCGGCGTACATAGTCCGACAGCGCCCCGGCCAAAAACAGTGTTTTGCCGCCGAACTGACCGTCAATCTTGGGGAAGCTGAGGATCTGATCCATATCCCGCGCCAGCACGTCCAGGTTGAGCCGCCAGCGTTTTCCGGTGACATCCAGGGACTGGGTGAAGAAGGTCGGCAGCACCGGATCGTCCACGATCTTGCGCAGCTGCGCCTCCGCGTCAGAACGTTTTTCGACCTGTGCCAGATCCACCGCCCGCATCGCCTCAATATATTGGATCTGCGAATGGGTGTAGCTGACCGGCGCAATGTCCGCGATCACCAGCCGGTTGACCAGATCGGGGTGTTTCAGTGCCAGCACCATCGCGGCTTTGCCGCCCATTGAGTGGCCCAGCACATCCATCGGCGCGCCATGGGCGCGGATCACCTCGGCCAGATCTTCGGCCATATCCTCATAGCTGTGGCTGTCATGCCACGGGCTGTGCCCGTGGTTGCGCTGGTCAACAGCAATCACCTGCCGTTCGTCAGACAGGCGTTTGGCAATCACACCCCAGTTGCGGCCAGAGCCGTAAAGGCCATGAACAATCAAAAGAGCGGGCTGGTCGGTCGGTTCACCGTGGACAATCTGGTTCAGCATGGGGGATAGATAGTGGAGCACGCGCGCGCTTGCCAGAGACATTCGCGCCTCAAAGGCGCAACACTAGATGCAGAGGACGCAAAAGTGATCGACCAACAGGCGCTGACCCGGATGGAGAGTGAGCTGAATGAGCTACTGGCCGAAAAGTTTGGCCTGTCCAGCGGGCCGCTGACCGCACGGTTGCAGCGGCTGGGGCGCCGGGTGCCGGGCTATGTACGCCGCGCGGCCCAGGTGCTGGTAGACGCCGGGGCCCATGTGGGCCACCCCAAGCTGATGATGCAGGTCGATGCAGCCGAGGTGGAGCGCGCCTATCGCACTCTGCGTCAGCATCTGAAAACCGTGGATGTCAAAGACCGCCGCAAAGGCGCGGTGCTGTCGCTCTTGGGCAGCCTGTCCTTCAACCTGCTGGCGGTGCTGGCGTTGTTGCTGCTGATTCTGGTGTGGCGCGGCTTTCTGTGATCCGCTGAGGCTGTACTGGCTGACGGTGCAGCGCGTGGCGGATCACCAGGGTGACGGTCACGAAACTGACGTAGAGCAGCAGATACCATGATCCCATCTTGGCAAAGCTGACCTTCTCCAACGGGTTCTGTCCGGCGTAGAGCCACGTGCCGGTGAGCGTGCCGATGTTTTCGGCCAGCCATAGAAAGAAGCTGGAGAAAAACGCCGCCAGTGGCAGCGGCATCCAATACCAGTTGTCGCCAATGCGAAACCAGATCCGGGTGCGCAGAAACATCACCAATGTGGCGGCAAACAGCAGGTAGCGGATGTCGGGCACAAAATGGTGGGCAAAGAAGTTCACATAGATCGCCGCGGCCAGCACCACAGTGGTCCAGAACGGCGGGTAGGGGGCAAACTGCATGTCAAACAGCCGAATGACCCGCGCCATATAAGACCCAACAGCGGCATACATGAAGCCGGAAAACAGCGGCACCCCCATCAGTTTCAGGAGCCCCGGTTCGGGATAGGCCCAGCTGCCGGCCTGCACCTTAAACAGCTCCATCGCGGTGCCGGTGAGGTGGAAAAGGGCGATGACCTTGGCCTCTTCCCAGCTTTCCAGTTTCAGGCTGAGGAACAGCACCTGGAGGCCCACGGCCACAATGACCAACGCGTCATAGCGGTGTAGCGCCCAGTCCGGCTGCCAGATCGCCTTGCTTCCAAGAATCGCGGCCAGCAGGCAAATCCCGAATAGGCAGGCCCAGCCCTGTTTCAGCACAAACATCACAAATTCTGCCACCGGCCCCGGTAGCCGCCCACGCATCCAGTCACCAAGGCGGCGTTCAACGGTCAGGGTGTGGGGGGCGTGTTGGGTCATTCGGAAAGTGCCTCTGGTGCGACAGGGCCAGTCAGCCAAACGCCGTTTTCCGATAAGTAGAAAGCCTGCCCCTGTTGGTGGAGCGCCGAGGCTGCGACCTGCAAAATCACTGGTTTCCCATGACGGGCGCCAACAGTCCGGGCTGTCTCCTTATCGGCGGAAAGATGGACGTGATGGCGACCCATCGGTCGCAAGCCTTCAGCCAAAATTTGCACGCGTGTGGCTGCGGCAGTACCGTGATAAAGGATCGAGGGAGGTGTGACTGGCTTGAGCCCCAAGTCCACATCGCGGGAGTGGCCTTGCCGCGCGCGGATGCTCCGACCGTCTTCAGATAGTGCAAACCGTTGTTTTGGATTGGTTTCAACAATCTCTAGCAATTCTTCGTGCGTGATCGGCTGACGGCTATTGGCAAGGATCGCATCCACCGGCGCCCAGCCAGCGCCATCAAGGGTTAGGCCGATTTCTTCTGGGGAGTGGCGCAGAATGAGGCTCAGAAATTTGCTTTTGGATATAAGTGACTTTTTCATCGGCCCAGTTAGCCGCGCTTGGGTGGGGCTGTCCAGCTTGGGCCTTCCCCTCGGCGGGTCTTCGCGGTAGTCATGAACGACGTTCAATGCGGCTGGCGATGAGGGAATATAGATGGCAGGCAAGGTAGAGGCACGGCGCGCGGCGCTGCGGGAGAAGCTGGTAGAACTGGCCGAGGCGCAGATTGTTGCCGAAGGGCTGGGATCGCTGAAGGCGCGGCAGTTGGCGAAAGAGGCGGGGTGCGCCCTTGGGGCGATTTACAATGTGTTTGAAGATATGACGGCGCTGGTGCTGGAGGTGAACGGCCGCACCTTTCAGCAATTGGGGGCGACGGTGCGCGGCTCACTCGAAGGGGCGGAGCATCTGGATCCAAATGCCCGGTTGATTCGCATGAGCCACGCCTATCTGGGCTATGCTGCCGACAATACTCACCTGTGGCGGGCGCTGTTTGATGTGGACATGTCGACCGAAAATGCGGTGCCACAGTGGTATATGCAGGCCTTGGGCGAGTTGTTTGCATTGATCGCGGCGCCCTTGGCCGAGCTGTTCCCGGAAAAGGACCGCGATGAGCTGTCATTGATGACGCGGGCCTTATTTTCCTCGGTGCACGGTATGGTTTTGTTGGGATTGCAGCAGCGGATTTCCGGGGTGCCACGCGATCAGATCGCAGAAATGATCTCGCAGGTATTGGGCCAAATTGGAAAAAATTGAACATCGTTCAAAAAATGCCTTGAACGATGTTCAGGAATATCCTATCTCTAATTCATGAACGATGTTCACGACAGCATCGCAAGTGAATTGGAGGAAAGACAATGTTCTCGACTTTGAAGACCCTGGTGACCGGCGCAAATGCCCGTGCAGAAGAGCGTCTGCGCGACACCTACGCGATTGAATTGATCGATCAGAAAATCCGCGAAGCTGAGGCGGGTTTAAAAAATGCCAAGTTCACCCTGGCCAGCCTGATGCAGAAACAGCGCGGCGAAGCCAGCCAGCTGGAGCGGATTGACGGGCAGATCGCGGATCTGACCAGCCGCGCCACCGCCGCATTGGAGGGCGGGCGTGAGGATCTGGCGATGCAGGCGGCGGACGCCATTGCCCGCATGGAAAACGAACGCCAGCAGCGCCAACAGACGCTGGAGCGGCTGGAGGCCCGGGTGATGCAGCTGAAACACTCGGTTGAACGCGCCCACCGTCGCATTCTGGATCTGAAGCAGGGCGCCCTGCAGGCCCGTGCGGCCCATAAGGAACAGCAGATGCAGAAACGGCTGGGACGTCATGTGGCGAAGGACAGCGCCTTTGAAGAGGCCGAAGGGTTGATCGCCCGGGTGCTGGACCGTGAGGACCCCTTTGAGCAGTCCATGATCCTGAATGAGATTGACGCCGATCTGACCCCCGGCAGCGCCACCGATACCCTTGCCGAGGCCGGGTTTGGCCCCGCCACAAAATCTACCGCCGCCGATGTGCTGGCGCGGCTGAAAACCAAATAATCCCCAACCCAACACCTGATAGGCCACTGATAGAATTAGGAGAATTTTGAAATGACCGATCGTAATGACAACGCCCTTATCGTCCTTCTCAACATGGCTGGTGTCGCCATTGCCTATGGGATGCTGGGCGTCTCACTGTGGCTTTCGACTGAGGTGCCGCTGGCCACCAAAGGGTTCTGGGGCATGGGCATCCTGTTGCTGACGCTGAGCCTGATCAACGTGGTGAAGTATCGCTTTGACGCCCGCTCCAGTGAGGACCGCATTCGCAAGATCGAAGAGGCCCGCAATGAAAAGATGCTGGAGGAGGCCCTGCGCGAAGACGTGTAAGCCCTGCTTACAAGGTGGCAGCTGAAGTGCAGCTGTCACCGCAGCCGTCTTCGCTAAGCTGACAGATAGACAGATCTTAACGGAGACATTTTCAATGTTTGGGAAACTTACCAGTTGGTTCAGCCAAACGCCACGCAAGATAGACGTGGGTAAACACTTGCCAAAAAAAACACGAAGCGCGACTTGCCCAACATAGGCGCTGCCGTGCGGCGCTGCGGGCGGAAAACGAAAAGCACCTGTCGCGCTTCTGGTATTGAGGGCTTGCGCCAAAGAAAAACCCCCGGTCCATTGGGCCGGGGGTTCTGATTTCTTGATGTCAGACTTGCTTACAGGTTCGGGTACATCGGGAAGTTGGCGCAGAAGGCTTCGACCTCGGCCTTTACCTTGGCTTCAACTGCGCCGTTGCCCTCTTCACCGTTGGCGGCCAGACCGTCTACCACTTCGACAATCCAGTCTGCGATCTGGCGGAACTCGGCCTCACCAAAACCGCGGGTGGTGCCGGCCGGGGTGCCCAGACGGATGCCCGAGGTGACCATCGGCTTTTCCGGGTCAAACGGGATGCCGTTTTTGTTGCAGGTGATATGGGCGCGGCCCAGGGCCTTTTCGGTGGCGTTGCCTTTTACGCCTTTGGGGCGCAGGTCCACCAGCATCACATGGGTGTCGGTGCCGCCGGTGACGATGTCCAGACCACCCTTCATCAGCTGGTCGGCCAGCGCATCGGCGTTGGCGCGCACCTGTTTCTGATACTCTTTGAACTCAGGACGCAGCGCTTCGCCAAAGGCCACGGCCTTGGCCGCGATCACATGCATCAGCGGGCCGCCCTGAATGCCGGGGAAGATGGCCGAGTTGATCTTCTTGGCCAGATCGGCGTTGTTGGTCAGGATCATGCCGCCGCGCGGACCGCGCAGGGTCTTGTGGGTGGTGGTGGTGGCCACATCCGCATAGGGGAAGGGCGAGGGGTGTTCACCCGCAGCAACCAGACCGGCGAAGTGGGCCATGTCTACCATCAGGTAGGCGCCAACCTCATCAGCGATCTCACGGAACTTGGCGAAATCGATCTGACGCGGGATGGCAGAACCACCGGCAATGATCAGCGCCGGCTTGTGCTCACGGGCCAGGGCGGCAACTTCGTCATAGTCGATCAGGTTGTCCTGCTGACGTACGCCATACTGAACGGCGTTGAACCATTTGCCCGACTGGTTCGGCGCGGCGCCGTGGGTCAGGTGACCACCGGAGGCCAGGTTCATTCCCAGGATGGTGTCACCGGGTTTGATCATCGCCATGAAGGCGCCCTGGTTGGCCTGGCTGCCCGAGTTGGGCTGCACATTGGCGAACTCACAGCCGAACAGCTCTTTCGCGCGCTCAATGGCCAGGTTTTCGGCCACATCGACATACTGGCAACCGCCATAGTAGCGGCGGCCCGGGTAGCCTTCGGCGTATTTGTTGGTCATCACCGAACCCTGCGCTTCCATCACGGCGGCAGAGACGATGTTTTCCGAGGCGATCAGCTCGATCTCGTTGCGCTGGCGGCCCAGCTCATCGGTGATGGAGCCAAACAGCTCAGGATCGCGGGAAGAGAGGCTTTCGGTGAAGAAACCGGTATCGGACATGGGACGCTCCGTCATGGCTGGGTCATGGGATAGGGTTGGCGGCTAGGTAACGGAATAATGGTGAATCGGAAAGCTATGAATGCGACCAAGTGGCGTGTGTTGGCGGCAGGGGTGGTACTTGCTGTGAACTTGTGTTTCGATCGGCACGAATGACGCCTATCGGAAACTACAGGGTGCCGGGTTAACTATGAAAATCGCATTTGTCGCCAGTGACAGCCCATCGGCCCAAACCGGCCGTGCCGCGCTGATCAGCCGCTATGGCAATGTCGAGGAGGCCGAGGCCGATGTGATCGTCGCTTTGGGCGGTGACGGTTTCATGCTGGCCACGCTGCACAGGACCCGTGATCTGGCGAAACCTGTCTACGGGATGAATCGCGGCACCGTTGGCTTTTTGATGAACGAATATGCCGAGGGCGATCTGATGGAACGTCTGCAGCAGGCGGAGGAGGCGGTGATTCACCCGCTTTCCATGTTGGCGACCTGCGCAGATGGCACCAAACATCGCGAATTGGCGCTGAATGAGGTCTCGGTCCTGCGCTCAGGATCACAGGCGGCGAAGCTGCGGATCACAATCGACGGGCGCCTGCGGATGGAGGAACTGGTCTGCGATGGGGCGCTGATTTCGACGCCGGCGGGGTCCACCGCCTATAACTATTCCGCCCATGGGCCGATCCTGCCGATTGGATCGGATGTGCTGGCGCTGACCGCGATTGCGCCGTTCCGCCCCCGGCGCTGGCGGGGGGCCTTGCTGCCCTCCACGGCGAAGGTGCGTTTTGATGTGATTGAGCCGGGCAAACGCCCGGTGATGGCTGAGGCTGACAGCACATTGGTGCCCAATGTCCTGTCGGTGGAAATCCAGTCTGAGCCGGAGATTTCCCACAACATGCTGTTTGACCCCGGTCACGGATTGGAAGAACGGCTGCTGCGGGAGCAGTTTGTTTAAGCCGTCTTAGGGCGCCCCTTCTGACAGCAAGGCCCGGGCCACATCTTCGCGGATGGTTTTGCGGGCGATCATCTCCTGTGCGATCTGATCCACCTGCGCCCCGGTTGCCCCTGCGGTGATGGCGACGTTGCGGGCATGCAGGCTCATGTGGCCGCGTTGAATGCCTTCGGTGGCCAAGGCGCGCAGGGCCGAGAAGTTCTGGATTAACCCCACAGCCGCCGTCACCCGGGACAATCGGTCTGCGCCGTCTGCCTGCATGATTTTCAGCGCGGCCTGTGCGGTGGGATGGGCGCGGGTGGCCCCGCCGACGATGCCCATGGCCAGGGGCAACTCAATTTCCCCCATCAGATCCTCCCCCTCCTGCCAATAGCGGGTCAGCGGCGCATAGCCTGGACCACGGGTGGCGGCATAGGCGTGCGCCCCGGCTTCAATCGCGCGGGTGTCGTTCATGGTGGCCAATGCCACGGCATCAATGCCGTTCATGATCCCCTTGTTGTGGGTCGCGGCCCGGTAGGGGTCAGCGGCGGCGAAAGCATAGGCGTTGAGGATGTCTGCCACTGTGTCGGCGCCAATCTCCTCCGCCGCCCAGCGGGCCCGGGCGCGCACCAGCCGCCTGTCAGCAAGGTTTGACAGGATGCGCAGCCCTACGGTGCCGCCGGTCCAGGTTTCGATCTGTGGCGCCAGCGTTTCGGCCATGGTGTTGACCGTGTTGGCCCCCATCGCGTCACGCACATCCACATGCAGGTGCAGAACCAGCATACCGTTTTCCAGCGCCCGCGCCTCTAGCCCGCGAAACCCGCCGCCCAGCGACACCAGCATCGGGTCACATCCGTCGCAGACCGATTTGATCGTGGCCTCCTGCGCCAAGAGGGCTGCCTGACCTGCCGCGACATCTGGCACATTGGTGATCTGCACCTGCGCGATCATCACGGGATCGTCCGCCTCTGTCACCACGCCGCCGCTTGGGCGGCAGGCGCGTGCGCCGTTGCAGACCGCCGCAATGACCGAGCTTTCCTCGGTCGCCATCGGCACCAGCACCTCCGTGCCATCGACCACCAGATTAGTGGCCACCCCCAGCGGCACCTCAATGGTTGAGATCACGTTTTCCGACAGGTGATCCGCCAGATCCGCGGTGGCACTGTTGCGGCTCAGGGCTGTCTTGGTGTCTGCGCTGAGGTCAGCGGCGCTTGCCACGGCCTCCAGCCGTTCGGCGCGCCCCATCTTATGCAGCCCGGGAATGCGGGATGTTGTCATGTCTCTCCTCCGTTTACGGTAGAGGAACCTACCAAAACCCTGACGGTCAATACGGGGAAAGCCCGGTTCTTGCCTGCAGATGCCCGGAGCGCCTAGGGTACGGCAATTGATTGAGACGCCAGATTATCGCGCATGGAGGATATATGCGCTGCCTAGCCATCACGTTTTTGAGCTTTGTTTTTGCCTTTCCTGTCCTCGGCTTGGCTGAGGCGGGCGCTGTGGAACCCTTGGTCGGGCTTGAGATCCCCGTCACCAGCGGGGCGGCGGCGGGCTATGTGCCCGATGCGGTCTGCGGCGAGTGCCACAGCGACAAATGGGAGAGCTTCCAGCAGGTCGGGATGGGCAAAAGCTTCGTCAGGGCGGATCGCGCGGAGGTGATTGAGCGCTTTGATGCCGATGGGGTGGGGCGGTTTTACCATGAACCCTCCAACCGGCATTACGAACTGTGGGTTGATGAGGGGCGTTATCATTTCCGTCGCTATCAGCTGAACGCCAATGGCCAGCGCACCCACGTGTTTGAAACCCGTGTCGATTGGATCCTGGGATCGGGGCACCACTCGCGGATCTACCTCTATCGCACCGGCTCAGGGGAGCTGATGCAGCTGCCGCTGTCGTGGTACACGCTGCAGGGTGGTCTGTGGGAAATGGCGCCGGGCTATGAAGAGGCCGATCATCTTGGCGTCAACCGGCAGGTGCGCCATCGCTGCATGGCCTGTCACAACGCCTTCCCCGATGTGCCAGAGGGCAGCGATCTGGAGGGGATGCCCCAGACCTATCCGGTGGATCTGCCCGAAGGGATCGGCTGTCAGCGCTGCCATGGTCCCGGCGCGGCGCATCTGCGGGCGCTTTATAGCGAAGAGCCGGAAACCGAGGTGATCAAAGCCGCCATCGTTAACCCGATCGATCTGCCGCGGCAGGAGCTATATGGCATCTGTTATGGCTGCCATATGCAGCCCTCGGTCGCTGTTACGCCCGAGTTGCGGCCCGGGCGCGGGGCCTATTCCTTCCGACCGGGGGAGCCGCTGCAGGACTATAAGACGTTGCTGGATATCCGCGATGAGACGCGTAACCAGTCGCAGCGCTTTGACATCAATCACCATCCCTATCGGATGGAGCAAAGCGCATGCTTCACGCAGACTTTGGGGCAGGACAACGCGCTGGGCTGTCTGACCTGCCATGATCCCCATCGCAAGGTGCCGGTGGCCGAACGCGCGGATCATTATCGGCAGATCTGCCTCAGCTGTCATGAGGTGGACGGGCGTGATCTGCCGGTGATGGCGTCGGGGGATCCGCATCCGGATGTGGATCCGCAGGGTGAATGTACCTCCTGCCATATGCCCACCCGCCGCACGCAGGATGTGATCCATACCACGATGACCGACCACCGGATCCAACGTGATCCGGGCCCGCTGTCGGTTCTGGTGGCACCAATGCGCAAACGGCCGGCCAAGGTTGCGGCGGTGACGCTGCTCTATCCCGATCAGGGGCTCACCCCGCAGGAGGCGGAGATGGCCAAGCTGATCGGCGGGCTGCGCTACACCTCATATAAATACGCCCCAGCTGCCAAACAGCTGGAGGCCTTGCTGCGCCAGATGGAGGCAGAGGGCACTGTGCGCGGGTTTGAGCCCTGGTTGGTTCTGACCCGCAGCGCCCTGGCGCAGCAGCGTTTTGACCTCAGCCTGTTGGCGGCTGAGAAGGGGCTGAGCGTGGCGCCAGACAATGCGATGTTGCTGCAGCAGCGTGCGATGGCGCTTTTCCTGTCTGGCGACACGATGGCGGGGCGCAGGGCGATGGAGGATCTGGTGGCCCGCTATCCCGAATTTGCAATCGCCCGCTACAACCTTGCTGTATTCCTGCAGGATGCAGGTGAGCAGGAGGCGGCGCTGGCCATGCTGGCGCCGATCCTGCACCAGTCCGAGGTCAACTGGCCCGCCTGGCGGCTGAAAGCCCGGATTGAGGCGGCGCGCGGTGATGAACCTGCCGCGATTGAGGCCTATCTGCAGGCGCTGCGCATCGCGCCACTGGCGCCCAAAGTGCAGGCTGAGCTGGAGCCGCTCTGGTCCCGGGCGGGCCGGGATCCGGACGCTTTGGTTATTCCCTGAGGTCGCAAGTCCAATGAAAGCGGCCCAATGAAAAACGGCGCAGAGTTCCGCGCCGTTTTCTGTAGTCTCAGGCTGGCCTGGCCGCTCAGGCAGCCGCGTAGCCCAGCCCCTGCAGGGATGTTTTGATCTCATCCAGAATGACCGGATCATCGATGGTGGCCGGCATTTTGTAGTCTTTGCCATCTGCGATCGACACCATGGTGCCGCGCAGGATCTTGCCAGACCGGGTCTTGGGCAGGCGGTCCACAACGGCGGCCAGTTTGAAGGCAGCAACCGGGCCGATCTTTTCGCGCACCAGTTTGACGACCTCTTTCACAACCTCATCGTGGGACCGGTCACAACCGGCGTTGAGGCAGAGGAAGCCCAGAGGCAGCTGCCCTTTCAGATCGTCCGACACGCCGATCACCGCGCATTCGGCCACATCGGGGTGGGCGGCCAGTACCTCTTCCATGCCGCCGGTGGACAGGCGGTGGCCGGCGACGTTGATCACGTCATCGGTCCGCGCCATGATCGAGAGGTAGCCGTCCTCATCAATCATGCCGGCATCACCGGTCTCATAGTAGCCGGGGAAGGTGGTGAGGTAGGAGGACTTGAACCGCTCTTCCGCGTTCCACAGGGTCGGCAGGGTGCCGGGGGGCAGGGGCAGTTTGATGGCAATGGCGCCCAGTTCACCGGCAGGCACCGGGTGGCCGCCTTCATCCAGGATCTGCACGTCATAGCCTGGCAAAGGCACGGCGGGGCTGCCCAGTTTGGTGGGCAGCTCTTCGATCCCCAAGGGGTTGCCGGCGATGCACCAGCCGGTTTCGGTCTGCCACCAATGGTCAATCACCGGCACGTTCAGCTGTTCCTGCGCCCAGACGATGGTGTCCGGATCCGCCCGTTCGCCCGCCAGATAGACCTGTTCCAGACAGGAGAGGTCATATTTCTCCACAAACTCCCCGCGCGGGTCTTCGCGCTTCACTGCGCGGAAGGCGGTGGGGGCGGTGAAGAAGCTTTTGACCTTATGTTCTTCGATCACCCGCCAGAAGGTGCCCGCATCCGGGGTGCCGATGGGTTTGCCTTCGAAGACAACGGTGGTGTTGCCGTGGATCAGCGGGCCGTAGCAGATGTAGCTGTGGCCAACGACCCAACCCACATCTGAGGCCGCCCAGAACACATCGCCGGGATCGACGTTGTAGAGGTTCTTCATCGACCAGTTGAGCGCCACCAGATGGCCCGCGGTGGGACGCACAACGCCCTTGGGTTGGCCGGTGGTGCCTGAGGTATAGAGGATATAGGCAGGGTGGTCGCCCTCCACCGGGACACAGTCCGCCGGTTCCACCCCGTATTGGAAGCCGTGCCAGTTGAAATCGCGGCCTTCTTTCAGCTCGGCCACTTCGTTTTCGCGCTGGAAGATCACGGTGAAGTCGGGCTTGTGCTGCGCCAGTTCAATGGCGCCATCCAGCAGCGGTTTGTAATGCACGGTGCGGCCCGGCTCAATCCCGCAGGAGGCGGCGATGATGGCCTTGGGCTTGGCATCGTCGATGCGCACCGCCAGTTCGTTGGAGGCAAAACCGCCAAACACCACCGAATGCACAGCGCCCAGACGGGAACAGGCCAGCATGGCCTCCAGCGCTTCGGGGATCATCGGCATGTAGATGATGACGCGGTCGCCTTTTTCGACACCCTTGGCCCGCAGCGCGCCCGCCAGCATGGCCACCCGGTTGCGCAGCTCAACATAGGTGATCCACTTCTTCGATCCGGTGACCGGGCTGTCGTGGATGATCGCCACCTGATCACCGCGACCGGCTTCAACATGGCGGTCCACGGCGTTCCAGCAGGTGTTGACCTTGCTGTCTTTGAACCATTCATAAAGGGGAGCATTGTCGGCATGCAGCGCCTTGGTCGGGGCCACGTCCCAGTCAATGGCCTTGGCCGCGTCCAGCCAGAACGCTTCCGGGTCGGCCTTCCAGCCTTCATAGACCTCTTTATATGTCATCAGATGCCTCCTCCTTAAATTGCTTGTCTCAGGTGTAGGGGAGGGCTTTCCGTTGAGGCAAGGATGTTGCCGCCAACAGTGACAGAAATACGCAGATATTTGCAGAATCTTCCAAATTCACTCTGCAAAGTTTTGCAAAGCAGCAAATTCTGCAAGAAATACGGGGAAATTACGGTGGAGTTTGCAAAGTTAGCTGCGGCGGGTGTGAGGACTGCGTGATTCTGGATCACAGCTGAATGTGGATGTGGTCATCGTGGCGCGCCGCCGCGCAGCCCTGAAACCTGATCTTGGGGTGGTCGTAGCCGATCTGGGCCAGGATATGCGGTTCGACCAGGATCTTATGCACCCGGCGGTCCTGGCTGAGCCAGATCAGCGCTTCGCGGGTGCGGGCGACATCCAGTTGCAGATCCGGCAGGCGCGGCTGCAGCCAGTCCATATCCCAGCGCAGATCATCCGGGCGCGTTGGGCAATCGCTTGGGCCGTCCACATAGCCCCAATATCCCAGCGGCGATTTGCCGGGGCCCGCAACATAGGCGCCATTTGCATCCTGCCAGTAAAGCGCCAGATCCAGTGCCTCGCCGTCATCATGGCTGAGGTGGGGCAGCAGGGGCAGCCCGTCAAAGAAGGGGAAGTTGCCATCCAGCGCATAGGTCACTGTGCGCGGGGTGGCGGGAAACCGTTGGGCCATGTGATCGGCCAGATCCCGGGCGACGCCGCGCAGTTCCGGCCTGACAAAATCGCGGTTCAGCACCCGGTAGATCACCGGGGTTCTCAGAAACGGCGAAGATTGGAAACTGGTGCTGATCCGCGGCACGGCCACAACGCCGTTCTGATGCAGCAGATAGGGCACCCACAGTAGGGCAAGTGACAGAGCCACATAGACAAGCGCAAAGCGGAAGAGGAAGTGGATGCGGGTCCCAAAGAGCGCAACGGCCCAGGCGATCCCGCCAACAAAGGTCAACAATGTCAGGAGGAGCACGGCCAGACCGTGCCCCCCCCAATAAAGGACCTTAGCCATAATGATCCACCGGTGTGCCGGCGATGGCGGCCATGTTCAACAGCCCCCGCGCCGTGATCGAAGGGCTGACGATATGGGCCTTGTTGCCCATGCCCATCAGGATCGGACCTACCTCCAGCCCGTCAGCGCGCATTTTCAGAATGTTGCGCACACCCGACGCCGCATCGGCATGGGCAAAAACCAGCACGTTGGCCGCGCCCTGCATCCGGGAACGGGGGAAGATACGCTGACGCAGTTCGGGATCCAGCGCCACGTCGACGTTCATCTCGCCCTCATAGCAGAAGTCAGGATTACGGCTGTCGAGGATCTCCAGCGCCTCACGCAGTCGTTTGCCGGAGCCCTCTTTGTGGTTGCCGAATTGGCTCTGCGAACACAGCGCGATATTGGGTTCCAGACCAAAGCGGCGGACGTGACGGGCGGCGCCTTCGACGATGCGCACCAGCTGGTCCGGCGTCGGCAACTCATTCACCTGCGTGTCAGCGATGAACAGCGGGCCATCCTCAAGGATCATCAGCGACAGAGCGCCATGGGGCGTCAGGGTCTGGCTGCCTAGGATCTGCTGGATGTAGTCCAGATGCCAACGGTATTCGCCAAAGGTGCCGCAGATCAGGCTGTCCGCCTCACCGCGCTGCACGGCCACCGCGCCAATGGCGGTGGTGTTGGTGCGCATGATCGCCTTGGCGATATCGGGGGTGACGCCTTTGCGTTCCATCAGCTGATGGTAGCTGTTCCAATAGTCGAAATAGCGCGGGTCGTTTTCCGGGTTCACAAACTCAAAGTCCTGCCCCGGGCGGATGGTCAGACCAGCACGTTCACAGCGCGCCTCCAGAACCTCGGGGCGGCCGATCAGGATTGGCGTTTCGGTTGTCTCTTCCAAAATGGCCTGCGCGGCGCGCAGCACACGTTCATCTTCACCCTCAGCAAAGATGATCCGGCGCGAGGCGGCGCGGGCGCTTTCAAACAGCGGCCGCATCAGCAGCGCCGATTTGAAGACCGACTGATCCAGCTTGTGCTTATACGCCTCCAGATCCTCAATCGGGCGGGTGGCGACGCCGCTGTCCATTGCGGCCTTGGCCACGGCGGCGGAGACCACGCCAACCAGACGCGGATCAAAGGGTTTTGGGATCAGGTAGTCACAGCCAAAGGTCAGCTGTTCGCCCTTATAGGCCGCTGCCGCCTCAGCCGAGGTGGTGGCGCGGGCCAGTTCGGCGATGCCCTGCACACAGGCGACGCACATCTCATCGTTGATCTCAGTCGCGCCTACATCCAGCGCGCCGCGGAAGATGAACGGGAAGCACAGGACGTTGTTCACCTGATTGGGGAAGTCGCTGCGGCCGGTGGCGATGATCGCCTCAGGCGCCACTTCGCGGGCCAGGTCTGGCATGATTTCCGGGGTCGGGTTGGCCAGCGCAAAGATGATCGGGCGATCCGCCATCTTGGCCACCATTTCAGGCTTCAACACGCCGGGGCCGGACAGGCCCAGGAACATGTCGGCGCCGTCGATCACCTCATCCAGCGTGCGTTTGTCGCTGGCTTGGGCATATTCCGCCTTCTGCGGCGTCATCTCACTGGTGCGGCCTTCGTAAACCAGACCGTCAATATCGCAGAGCCAGACGTTTTCACGTTTCACACCCAGTTTCAGCAGCATGTTGAGGCAAGCAATGCCCGCCGCGCCACCACCGGTGGAGACGATCTTGATGTCCTCAAAGCGTTTGCCCGCCACTTCCAGCGCATTGGTCGCAGCGGCGCCAACAACGATTGCGGTGCCGTGCTGGTCATCGTGGAAGACGGGGATGTTCATCTTTTCCCGGCAGATCTTTTCCACGATGAAACAGTCGGGGGCTTTGATGTCTTCGAGGTTGATCGCGCCAAAGGTCGGCTCCAGCGCGCAGACAATCTCGGCCAGTTTTTCGGGATCTTTTTCTTCAACCTCGATGTCGAAACAGTCGATGTTGGCGAATTTCTTGAACAGAACCGCCTTGCCTTCCATCACCGGTTTGGAGGCCAGCGCGCCGATGTTGCCGAGGCCCAGAACGGCTGAGCCGTTGGACACAACGCCCACCAGATTGCCGCGCGCTGTGTAGCGGCTGGCGTCTGAGGGTTCGGATTTGATCTCCAGACAGGCCTCAGCCACGCCGGGGCTATAGGCGCGGGCCAGGTCGCGGCCGTTGGCCAGCGGTTTGGTGGCGCGCACCTCCAGCTTCCCGGGTTTCGGGTGTTCGTGGTAAAACAGGGCTGCCTGGCGCAGTTTCTCGTTATGGCTGTCGGACATCGGATCGCCTCATAAAATCTGGTAGTTTAGTGTTAAACTATATTCTTTCTCTGCGAAAGACGCTGATTTCAGCTTAGCGCTAACAGGGCGCTTGCATTGTGCCCCACGTTTGGTCAAAAGTTTTCCATTCGGTCAAAAAATACGTAACCGTTGCCGGTTGCACTCCGACAAAATAGGGTCACAAGACCCCCTATAAGATCAAGAATAAAAGGATGCCTGACAATGCCCCAGTCGATGCCCGAGAAGACCAGCCTGCTGGAGGCCGCCACGGCGGTCCGTGAAAACGCCCATGCGCCCTATTCCAATTTCAAGGTCGGCGCGGCGATCCTGTCAAAGGGCGGCGTGACCTATCAGGGCTGTAACGTGGAAAACGTGGCCTATCCCGAAGGCACCTGCGCCGAGGCGGGGGCCATCGCGGCAATGGTGGCTGCGGGCGAAAAGGAACTGACTGAGGTTTGTGTCATTGCTGACAGCCCGGCGCCGGTGCCGCCCTGCGGTGGCTGCCGTCAGAAACTGGCGGAATTTGGCGCCCGTGATGTGAAGGTCACGCTGGCCACCACCGATGGCACGATCCTGACCACCACCATTGGTGACCTGCTGCCCGGTGCCTTTGACGCCAGCCATATGGAGCGGAGCTGAACCATGGATGCACGCGCGATCATCGTCAAACTGCGCGAAAAGCAAGAGGTGAGCCGCGAAGAATTGGCGTGGTTTGCCAGGGGCTTATCCGATCGCACCGTCAGTGACGCGCAGGCCGGGGCCTTTGCCATGGCTGCGCTCTTGAACGGTATGAGCGAAGAGGGCCGGGTGGGTCTGACCCTGGCGATGCGGGACAGCGGTGATGTGATGCACTGGGATCTGGACCGGCCAGTGATCGACAAACACTCGACCGGTGGCGTGGGCGATTGCGTGTCGCTGGTTCTGGCGCCGGCACTGGCGGCCTGCGGCGGGTATGTGCCGATGATTTCGGGGCGCGGGCTGGGTCATACCGGCGGTACCCTTGATAAGCTGGAGGCGATCCCCGGCTACCGCACCGGCCTCAGCGAGGAGCAGTTCAAGGATGTCGTTGCCAAAGCGGGCTGCGCGATTGTCTCGGCGTCGGGTGAGGTGGCGCCAGCCGACAAGCGGCTTTATGCGGTGCGTGACGTCACCGGCACGGTGGAAAGCTTGGATCTGATCACCGCCTCCATCCTGTCGAAAAAATTGGCCGCGGGTCTGGAAGGGCTGGTGCTGGACGTCAAAGTGGGCTCTGGCGCCTTTATGAAAACCGCCGATGATGCCCGCGCGCTGGCCGCGGCGCTGGTCTCAACCGCCAATGCGGCCGGCTGCCCGACCACCGCACTGATCACCGATATGAACCAGCCGCTGGCGCCGGAATTGGGCAATGCGCTGGAGGTGGCCAGTTCCATGCGGGTGCTGACGGGCGCGGTTGAGGGGCCGCTGTTTGAGCTGTCCGCGGAACTGGGCGGCGTGGCGCTGGCCAATGCCGGTCTGGCAACAGACGCCACTGATGGTGCTGAAAAAATGCGCGCAGCAATCCGCAGCGGACAGGCGGCTGAGGTTTTTGGCCGGATGGTCGCGGCACAGGGTGGACCGGTGCAATTCATTGAAAACTGGGGCCGTTTCCTGCCCGAAGCGCCGGTGATCCGTGAGGTGACGGCGCCCGCGGATGGCTATGTCAGCGCGATCAACGGTCATGCGCTGGGTCTGGCGGTGGTCGAATTGGGCGGCGGGCGTCAGGTCGAAAGCGATGTGGTGGATCCGGCCGTGGGCCTGTCCGAGGTTGCAGTTCTGGGCGCAAAAGTGCAAAAGGGCCAACCGCTGGCGCGAATCCATGCGGCCCGGGAAGGGGCTGCGGATGTGGCTGCCGAGGCGGTGCTTGGGGCGATCGCCTTGGGTGAAACTCCCCCTGATCTGCCTCCTCTTGTACACGAAAGGGTCGGCTGAGATGGCGCGCGCATTTTTGGTTGTGATCGATTCAGTCGGTATCGGGGGCGCCCCTGATGCCGACAAATTTTATAACGGGTCGCTGCCCGACACGGGCGCGAACACCGTCGGCCATATTGCCGACGGCTGCGCCGAGGGGCGCGGTGAAGATGGTCGTTCCGGACCTTTGAGACTGCCAACTTTGGATGCGCTTGGGTTGGGCCGCGCGGTTGCGCTGGCCTCGGGCGATGAGGCGCCGGGCCTGGCGGCAGAGCCAACCGGCCTTTGGGGCGCGGCGACCGAGGTGTCCCCGGGCAAGGATACCCCATCGGGGCATTGGGAACTGGCCGGCGTACCGGTGCCGTGGGACTGGCATTATTTCCCCGATCAGCAGCCCAGCTTCCCCGACGCGCTGAGCAAACACATTGCACAACATGCTGGCACCGAAGGGATTTTGGCAAATTGCCATGCCTCGGGCACCCAGGTGATCGCCGATTTTGGCGCCGAACATATCCGTTCCGGCTGGCCGATCTGCTACACCTCGGCAGACAGCGTATTGCAGATCGCTGCCCATGAAGAGCATTTCGGCCTCGACCGGCTGTTGCAGCTCTGTCAGGACGTGGCGCCCTATCTGCATGACATGAAAGTGGGCCGGGTCATTGCCCGCCCCTTCATCGGGTCTGAGGCTGAAGGCTTCACCCGGACAACCAACCGCCATGACTATGCCATCGCGCCGCCCTCAGCCACCCTGTGTGACTGGGTGCAGGGTGCGGGGCGCAAGGTCTATGGCGTTGGAAAGATTGGCGATATCTTCTCAATGCGGGGGATCGATGATCTGCGCAAAGGGTCAGATGCCCAGCTGATGGGCCACCTGAAGGATCTGGTGGCTGAGGCGGAAGAGGGCAGCTTGGTCTTTGCCAATTTTGTCGAGTTCGACAGCCTCTATGGTCACCGCCGCGATATCTCGGGCTATGCGCGGGCTTTGGAATGGTTTGATGCTGAACTATCCACCATTCTGCCGCAGCTGCGCCCCGACGATATGCTGCTGATCACCGCAGATCATGGCAATGATCCCAGCTGGCCCGGCACCGACCACACCCGCGAACGTACCCCGGTGCTGATTGCGGGCAAGGGGGCTGGCAGCATTGGGCAGGTCGCCTTTGTTGACGTTGCAGCCTCGGTGGCTGCGCATTTGGATGTGGCCGCAGAAGGGCCAGGACGGAGTTTTCTATGAGCTGGAACCAGTTTCCCAAAGTTGAATTGCACCTGCACCACGAAGGCGCGGCCCCGCCCGCCTTCATTCGGCAGCTGGCGCATGAAAAGAAGGTCGACCTTGAGGGTGTCTTCAACGACGACGGCAGCTATGCCTTCAAGGATTTTGTGCATTTCCTCAGCGTCTATGAAGCCGCTACCTCGGTGCTGAAAAGCCCCGAAGACTATGCCCGCCTGACCACCGCCGTGCTGGAAGAATGCGCCGCCAACGGCGTGATCTACGCCGAAAGCTTCATCAGCCCCGATTTCTGCGGCGGCCGTGATGTGGGGGCGTGGAAGGAATACCTGCACGCCATTCAGGAAGCGGCTGACAAGGCTGAGGCCGCGCATGGCATCACGCTGAAGGGTATCGTGACCTGCATCCGTCACTTCGGTGGTGAATGGGCCAAGGAAACCGCGCAATGTGCGGCAGAAACCAAGGGCGATTTCATCACCGGTTTCGGCATGGGGGGCGATGAGAACCAGTTCACCCAAGGCACCTTCAAATGGGCCTTCGACTGCGCCCGTGAGGCCGGTCTGCAGCTGACCACCCACGCCGGTGAATGGGGCGGACCGGAATCGATCCGTCAGGCGCTGGATGATCTGAAGGTGGAGCGTCTGGGCCACGGGGTTCAGGTGATTGAAGATGAGGCGCTGATGCAGCGGGTCATCGACGAAGGTGTCACGCTGGAGGTTTGCCCGGGCTCAAACGTGGTGCTGGGGGTTTACCCGTCGATCAAGGATCACCCGATCAAACGGCTGCGCGATGCGGGCGTGAAGGTCACGGTGTCCACCGATGATCCGCCCTTCTTCCACACCACGATGACCAAAGAATATGAAATGCTGGAGCAGGCCTTTGGCTGGGGCGCCGAAGATTTCACAACTTTGAATATGACAGCGATTGACGCCGCCTTCTGCGACGCCGATACAAAGACACGTATCAAACAGCGATTGGAAGCCTGATGAGCGAACATCTGACCGTCGTGGACCACCCGCTGGTGCAGCACAAGCTGACCCAGATGCGGGATAAGGACACCGCCACCCCCGAATTCCGCCGTCTCCTGCGTGAAATCAGCCAGCTGCTGGCCTATGAGATCACCCGCGAAATGGAGCTGACCACCAAACGCATCTCAACCCCGATGGAAGAGATGGACGCCCCGGTGCTGCAAGGCAAAAAGCTGGCGCTGGTGTCGATCCTGCGGGCCGGCAACGGCCTGATGGACGGCGTATTGGAGCTGATCCCCGGTGCGCGCGTGGGTTTTGTTGGCCTCTATCGCGACGAAGAGACCCTGCAGCCGGTGCAGTATTACTTCAAGGTGCCTGAAAACCTTGAAGATCGTCTGGTCATTGCCGTTGATCCGATGCTGGCCACCGGCAATTCCTCGGCGGCTGCGATTGATCTGCTGAAAGAGGCAGGCGCCACAAATATCCGCTTCATGTGCCTTCTGGCCGCGCCTGAAGGCGTTGCAAAAATGAAGGAAGCCCACCCTGATGTGCCGATCGTAACGGCCTCACTTGATGAGTGTTTGAACGAAAAAGGCTACATCATGCCCGGACTAGGGGATGCGGGCGACCGGATGTTCGGCACAAAATAAGCCCCGATTCTTTACACGAGTCGCTGATTCGTGCAGAGTGCCCCTGCACATTGTGTGGGGGCACAAATGAGTTTTAAACGCGCAGTCGTAACCGCTGTCATTCTTGCATCTACCGGCTTTACCGTTGCGCCTGCAATGGCGCGCACGGATACCAGCATTCCTGCCGAGTTTCCGCCCAGCAGTTTCAATGGGCGCCAGTATGTTGACAGCCGGGGCTGCGTTTATATTCGCGCCAGCACAGGCGGGTTGGTGAACTGGATCCCCCGCGTCAGCCGCAGCCGTCAGCACATCTGCAACGCGAAGCCGACCTTTGCGCAAGCGCAATCTGCTGATTTGCCGGTGATCCCGGATCCAGATCCCGTGCCGGCCGTTGTGGCCGCCAAACCTGCCGCACAGAAAGCTGCGCCGAAACCTGCACCTGCTGCCACCACACAACCGGTGCGCACCGCGCGGGCGACGGTTGCCGCGCCGCAGGTCAAAGCCCCGCCAAAGGCCGAGGTGATTGCCCCCGCCGCCACAACAGCAGCGACCACACAGCGTCAGCCCCGGTTCACCCTGTCGTCCCTGTTTAAGCCGCGCACCAGCAGCACAGTGCAGGCCGCGCCGCAACCGCCTGCGGACACTGTGGTGAAATCATCAACACCCGCGCCTGTGGCCGCGCCAAGCCCGCGCCGCGTGGCGCAGCCCGTGAGCCCGGCCTGTCCCGGCGGCTCAGCCGTCAGTCAACGATATCTGGGCTCCGGCAGTGGCGTGCGCTGCGGACCACAGCAGCAATCACCGGTGGGCTATGCAACCACTCCAGCCCCAACCGTGCCGCTGGGGACCTTTGCGGCGCCGATGGCAACCATCGCTTCGGCCCCGTCGGCAACCGGGGTGCGGGTCACACCGCAGAGTGTTTCGCCGGTTCCGCAAAGCCGCACGCAGGCGGCAGCGGCTTCGGATTATGTGGCTGTTGCCGCGGGCAGTCAGCGGGTTGTGCCGCGGCATGTCTATGAAAAGCAGCAGCGCTCGGCCCTGCTTGTGGGCATCCCCGAAGGCTACCGGCCGCTGTGGGAAGATGATCGGCTGAACCCGAAACGGGCGCATCAGACCATGGCCGGTAAGGCCTCGATGGATCTGATCTGGACGCAGACCGTGCCGCGTCAGTTGATTGACCGGGCTTCGGGGCGGGATGTGACACGTCACTATCCGGGCCTCAGCTATCCCTACACCAGTTTCGCAGCGCAGAATGCGGCAACCTCAACGTCGATTTCGGGTCAGGCTACCCTGTCGAGCAAGTCCTTTGTGACTGAACCGAAGGCACCGGCGGTGCGCAGCAAGGTGAAGCAGGCCAAAAAGAAGCCTGCCGCCAAGCCCACCCCCACGACGAATGAGGCGACGAAAACCTATGTGCAGGTTGCGATGTTTGCCCAAGCGGGCAATGCGCAACGCACAGCAGGCAATCTGGCGGCCAAAGGTCTGCCCATGCGGATCTGGAACGCCAAGCGCGGCGGCAAACCGGTGCAGCTGGTGGTGGTTGGTCCCTTTGTCGACAGCGGGCAGGCCAATGCGGCGCTGTCAATCGTGCGCCGGTCGGGGTTCAAGGACGCCTATCTGCGCTAAGCGGTTCGACAGAGAATGTGTAAGGCCGGGGCATCTCCCGGCCTTTTGCGTTTCTGGCTGGGCGCTATGTGGCCTAGCCTTCGCAGATCGCCTGCAGACGCAGCCAGTCCGCATCGCTGAGAACCGGGCGCGGCGCGGCCTGCGGGAAGGGATCGGCCTCAATCAAGGCAAGCGTGGTTTCCCCCGACAGATCAACGGCATAGGCATAGGGCGTCGATTTGACCTCCGCCGTGCGGAAGGCCATCAGCAGCGCCTCATGCGGGGTGGGCTGGACGGTGGCACCCCGTGTGCCGCTCAGCAGGGCCTCGGCATGGTTGCGCAGGCTGGTGGCATCCAAAGTGCTGGTTGCCAGCAGTTGCAGGTTGGCCAGCATGCCGCTGTCAGACAGTAGCCCGTGCAGCGGGTCATTGGACTGGGCATGCAGGAGTTCGGCCAGAATATAGCCTGCGGCCACATCGGGGACTTCGTAATCCTCCAGCAGACGACTGTTCAGCAGCATCAGGTTGCCGGGCAGCATCGCCACCTCAACCTGGCTGTCGCGCACCACGTGAATGTGCAGCGTGTTCGGCGCGATGGGGCGCATGCGTTCGGCCAGCCGGGTCAGCACGGCACCCTGCGCAGGTTTCTGGCAGCGCTGTCCGCTGAACCCTTCTGCCTCGGCCAACAGGGCCTCACCCAGGGCGCGTTTCTGACTGGGGGCCAGAACCGAGATGGTGTGCTCGACAACCGCCCCCGGCAACCAGAACACCCCAACCGCCAAAACTGAGCTGAGCGAGAGGCCCATCATCCACCAGCGCAGTCGTCCGGGACGGGGACGACGTTTTTCGATGGCCGCGCGCAGCTTTTCGATGGCGGCGACCATCTCCTCCTCGCCCTCAGCCAGTTCAAGGGTTTCGCCGCTGTCGCCATCAGGGTGGTAGAGCGCCGGCCAACTGCCGGGATTGGCCCGTTGCAGCGCGGGCAGGGACCAATGGGTCAGTGCCCGGTCCTGCATGTCGGTGATCACCAAAGTGGCATCGCCGATGGAAACGATGACCTCGCGCCGCTGCTCCTCGGGCGTGGGACGCCAGAGCGCGGTGGCTTCCAGACGTTGATATTTGCGTAGCGCGGTGCTCATTGCGGGCTGCTCTGCCTGTTTTTCCCGATGGATAACACGGGCAGACCCAAGGCGGCAACGCGGGATGCGGGGTGGGCGTGGCCCCCACCCGTTTTTCCGGTCCCGCGTGTGCCATTAGCCGGGACAAAGCCGCCCGCGCGTCAGAGCGATCTGGCGATGCTGCGCAGTTCAAATTTCTGGATTTTGCCGGTCGATGTTTTCGGCAGTTCCTGAAAAACGACCTTTTTCGGTGTTTTGAACCCGGCCAGCCGTTCACGGGCAAAGGCGATCAGGGCCGCCTCTTCTGCCTGGTGGCCGTCTTTCAATTCGACAAAGGCGCAAGGAACCTCCCCCCATTTTTCATCCGGTTTGGCAACAACTGCGCAGAGCAACACATCGGGATGGGCCATCAAGACGCCCTCAACTTCGACGGAGGAGATGTTTTCCCCGCCTGAGATGATGATGTCTTTGGCGCGGTCCGCGATCTGCACGTAGCTGTCGGGATGTTGCACCGCGATGTCGCCGGAATGGAAATAGCCGCCCTTGAAGGCCTCTTCGGTGGCTTCGGGGTTTTTCAGGTAGCCTTTCATCACCCCGTTGCCGCGAAACACGATTTCGCCCTGTGTGCTGCCATCCATCGGGATTTGCTGCATGTTTTCATCAACCACGGTGACATGTTCATAGGCGGGCATGGCAACCCCCTGACGGGCCTTGATCGCGGCGCGGTCGTCGCCCTGCAGCGGATCCCAATCGGATTTCCAGGTGCATTCGGTGGCGGGGCCGTAGACCTCGGTCAAGCCGTAGACCTGGGTGATGTTGAAGCCCATCGGCTCAATCGCGGCAAGGGTTGCGGGGGCGGGCGGCGCACCGGCGGTGAACACCTCCACCACATGGTCGAAGCTGCGGCGGTCGGCCTCGGCGGCGTGGACAAGGGTGTTCAGAACAATGGGGGCACCGCCGAAGTGGGTGACACCTTCGTCGGCGATGGCGTCATAGATGGCTTTGGCAGTGATGTCGCGGCAGCACACAACCGTGCCGCCCATCGCGGGCATCAGCCAGGTGTGGCACCAGCCGTTGCAGTGAAACAGCGGCACGATGGTCAGGTAGCGCGGGTGCAGCACCATGCGCCAGCTGATCACCTGGCCCATCGCGTTCAGATAAGCGCCGCGGTGGTGGTAGACCACCCCCTTGGGGCGCCCGGTGGTGCCGGAGGTGTAGTTCAGCGCGATGCTTTCCCATTCGTCCTGCGGCATGACCCACTCAAAGGTCGGATCGCCGCTGTCCAAGAGTGCCTCATACTCCATGTAGTGGCGATGGGCGTGGACGCCGGCCTGATCATCCGCAACCTCAATGATCTGCGGGGCGGGGCCGTCCATCAACTCCAGCGCGGTGGCGAGAGAGGGCAGAAACTGCGGATCACAAAGCACCACCTTGGCGCCGCCATGGTCCAGAATATAGGCGATGGTTTCGGGCTCCACCCGGGTGTTGATGGTGTTGAGCACTGCCCCACAGGCGGGGACGCCGAAATGCGCTTCGGCCTGGGCGGGGATGTTGGGCAGGATCGTGGCCACCACATCACCGGGGGCAACGCCCAGACCTTTCAGGGCCGAGGCCAGCCGGCTGACCCGGGCGTGGTATTCGCCGTAGCTTTTGCGGTGACTGCCATAGACCACGGCCGGGTGGTCTCGGTAAATCACGGCCGCGCGCTGCAACCACGACAGCGGTGTCAGCGGCACATAGTTCGCCTGCGTTTTGCCTAGACCTGTTTCATCCGCCATCCAGCCCATGGGATCCTCCTGTTCGTGATGGGGGTATATTGTGCAGATGCGGCAAGAATGAAAAGAACGTATTATTGCGTATGAGTGAAATAATGTTGCGGATGCAGCATTGTTGTTGACCTGCGCTTCGGGCTTTTCCGTCCGGGTCAAATTGGCTAGCTTGGGGGCATGTTTATCTCTCACGGGCGGCAATACATCTTCATTCACATCCCCAAGACCGGTGGCACCTCAATGGCGCTGGCGTTGGAGGATCGTGCCAAGAAAGATGATGTGCTGATCGGGGATACGCCAAAGGCGGCTAAACGGCGGCGGCGTTTCAACGGGGTTGAGACGCGCGGAAGGCTCTGGAAACACTCAACACTTGCCGATATCGAAGGGCTGGTCGGCCCGGATGAGGTGGAGCGCTACTTCACCTTCACGATGGTGCGGAACCCCTGGGATCGGATGGTCAGCTATTATCACTGGCTGCAACGCCAGACCTTTGACCACCCCGCCATCCAACTGGCGCGAAGTGAGGAGTTTTCCGGCTTCCTGTCGCATCCGATGACCTGGCAGGCGCAGAAACAGGCCCCCGCCCGGCACTATATGACCGATGCCCGCGGCAATGAGGTTTGTGACCAATACGTCCGGCTGGAGCATCTGGAAGAGGACCTGCCCGAGGTGGAGGCCCATCTGGGCTTCACCATTGATCTGCCCCGCGCCAATGCCTCATCACGTGCCGGGGACTATCGCCGCTATTACTCAGACACTGATGCGGCCTTCCTGGCGGAAATCTGTGCCGAGGATATTGAACGCTTCGGCTACCGGTTTGAAGATCCGGCCTTTGTCTAAGCCTTAATGCCCGCATTCTATTGCGCCGCAACTGGTCCTGCGGCCTGAACGGGCTAAATCCATCATGTTTGAATGGTCTGGCGGTCTGGCGCGATAGGCGTCGCCCGCCGTTTACGCGTTTGTTTTCACTTATTTTTAGGAACGACGAATGACGGAAGCAAAGACAATTAAGATGGTCGAGGCCAAAGATGCCGGCACGGTGGCTGTGGCGGCGTTTTCAATACTGGGGATCGGCCGGGCGCTTTATGAAAGCATGGTGAATGGTGCGGCCATTCAAGGGCTGCAAAACCAGTTGAACGCGCTGGCGGCTGAGTTGGATGCGGCCCGCAGCGAATATCGCGGGTTCTTCAGCGATATGACCTTTGCCCGCGCCTATGCGGACATTCAAAGCGTGACCACCACGCTGGCGCTTTGGGAAGGCACGGCAGATGAGGGGCGGGTCAGTGATGCCTGGCCCAATGCCAATGCAAACTATAATTTCCTGCTGACCATGATGCTGAATGCCCCGGGATTCCTGAGTGATGAGGATCTGGTGCGTATTTCAGCCCTGCATGATGTGACCCTTGCGCAGCAGAGCGCAATTCTGGCGATCCTTGGCAAATCCTATCCCAACGCCAATGAGTTGCTGGACAACATCCCCAAAGCGCAGGCCGCAACCGAGGCGGCACAGATCCGGCTGTTCACCGAGTTTCACCGCGGCTGTGAGGGCGAGGTGACAGGCGGTCATGATGGTGAGCCGATCATGTCTGAGGTTGGCTACCTGAACGATGACGGGGCCTGCGAATTTGTCGGCATCGCTGTGGGATATCACATGCGCGATTATGCCTACAGCATGCGCGCCACCCGCGCCCTGCGCGACGGGATCGTGGCCGAGCTTGCGCTGAAAAAGACCGAAGCCGCCCGGCGGGACGTCGACACCTTCTACGAGCAAACGATCCAAACCGTCCGGGCGTCAATGGCGCTGGGATAACCGGAATAGGAACGCGTCCCGCGTTGGGGCGCGTTCACCGTTCACGTGGTCTTATTTGGTCTGCATGCCCGCCATCATCTTCAGCATCCGGCGGCGTGGCAGGAAAGGGGTTATCCAGTTCAGCATAAAAGACAGGCGGCCATCGTTGATGGCGATCAGATCGCCTTTGACCATCGCGTCATAGCCGCATTTGGCGACGGACTGCGGCGTGGCGGCTTTCTGATTGGCCAGCCCGGTGCCACCCAGATCGGCGGCCTCAACAAATTCGGTGGCCACCAGACCGGGGCAGAGCGCGGTGGAGGTGATCCCGTCCTTGCGCATCTCTTCGTCGATGGCCTGACTGAAGGAGGTGACGAAGGCTTTGGTCGCGAAATAGACCGCCTGATAGGGGCCGGGCATGAAGCTGGCGGTGGAGGAGACATGCAGCATCTTACCGCCGCCACGCTGGCGCATGTCATTGCCGACCAGATGGGCCAGTGTCACCAGTGCCGAGACGTTGAGGTCAATCATCGCCTGATCTTTGGCCAGATCCCGATCAAGGAAGGCGCCGTGGCCGCCAAAGCCGGCGTTGTTGATCAGCACATCGATCTCAAGCCCCTGCGCCTTGATCACCTCAAACAGTTTGGTCGCCTGTTCGGAGGAGCCGACGTCCATCGCAATCACCGTGACGGTGATGCCATGTGCGGCCTCCAGTTCAGCCTTTAGCGCCTGCAGCGGCGCTTCGCGGCGGGCTGCGATCACCAGATCACCGCCCCGGGCAGCGTGGTAGCGGGCAAATTCGGTTCCGATGCCGGATGAGGCGCCGGTGATGAGGGCAAGGTTCTTGGCCATGGGGATCTCCTGGCGGGTCAGATGAGGGATTGTCAACGGTTGTTGACACCTCATATAGGGAGGGTTTTGCAGGGGTCAACACTTGTTGACATTTTTTCTGCCGCTATTAGGTATGGCCCATGACCAAGGCACTCACGACCAAGGCCCCAACGACCCGGGAAAAGCTGCTTGTTGCGGCGCGCCAGCTGTTCTGGACGCGGGGCTATTCCAATGTGTCGGTGCGCGATATCACCGGTGCGGCAGGTGTCGATGCGGCTTTGGTGTCACGCTATTTCGGCGGCAAACAAGGGCTGTTTGAGGCCACATTGGCCGAGGTCGCCCCGTGGGAGGCGCTGGCGGCTGACCGCGATGGCCTGCTGGCAGCTGCGGTGGCCAGTTTCACCCATCCGGTGGATGACCACTGCGAAGCGGCCACTGCCTTTTCCATGTTGCTGAGCAATGTCATCGACCCGGAAATGGGGCCACGCATTCAGGATATGGTGCAAAACGGCATGGCGGATCCGCTGGCCGACACCATCGGCGGGCCGCGCGCTGCGGAACGCGCGGCGATGCTGCTGGCGGTGCTGTTTGGCCTGGCGCTGATGCGCAAGAACTTCCGCCTAGGCGCGCTGAAGGACATGCCACTTGAGGAATTGCGCCAGTTGACCACCCATCTGGCTGAGGCGGCGCTGGGCTATCGCGGCTAAGACCCTCGCAATGGCGCGAAAAGGGGCTAAGCTGATCCTTGTGTGAATGACGAGGTGATCAGATGACTGCGGCGCTGCTGGTATTGCTTGGCCTTGTTGGGCTTGTCCTTGGGGGCGAGATGCTGGTGCGCGGGTCCGTTTCTGTCGCCAAGGGGTTTGGCCTGTCGCCCATGGTGATCGGGCTGACGCTGGTGGGCTTTGGCACCTCATCCCCGGAACTGGTGACCAGCCTGCAGGCGGCCTTGTCCGGGTCTTCGGGCATTGCCGTGGGCAATGTGGTTGGCAGCAACATCGGCAATATCCTGTTGATCCTCGGCGTTGCGGCCTTGATGGCGCCAGTGGCGGTGGATCCACGGGCGTTTCAACGTGACGGGCTGGTGATGATCGCGGCCACCACGGCCTGTTTGATCGTGGTCCTGAACGGCGAAGCCACACGGCCGATTGGGGCGCTGTTCTTCTTTTCCCTCTGCGTCTATCTGGCGGCAACGCTGTGGTATGAGATGCGGCATCAAGGCTCCCCTTCGGGGGAGGTTTATGAGGCCGAAGCAGAGGCCGTGCCGGGGTCTGATCTGGCGCTGGGCCCGTCGCTGATGATTGCCGTGGCGGGGTTGGTTGTGACGGTGCTGGGGGCGCGGGCCTTGGTGTCTGGCGCGGTCAGCATTGCCGAGGCGGCGGGCCTGTCTGAGGCGGTGATCGGCCTGACCATCGTGGCGATCGGCACCTCCATGCCGGAACTGGCCACCGCCGTGATTGCCGTGCGCAAAGGCGAAGGTGACGTGGCTCTGGGCAATGTGCTGGGCAGCAATATTTTCAACATCTTGGGCATCTTAGGCATCACCGCCTGGGTGCAACCGATGCAGATCCCGGCTGAGATCATGCGCCTTGATATCTGGGTTCTGGTGGCGGCGTCGCTGGTGCTGATGCTGTTTGCCCGCACCCGCTGGACGGTCAGCCGGCGGGAGGGCGCACTGTTTGTGCTGTGCTACGGGATCTATTTGACGGTGCTGCTGACCATGGCCACCGGGACCGGATAGATTTGCTCAAATGAAAACGCGCCCCGGGATCTCGAGGCGCGTTTTGCTGTTCTTAACCGGGGCCTTTAGGCGGCTTTTGCGGCCGCCTTGTCAAACCGACCGTAGAAGCTCTGACCCTTGTCGCCCATTTCCTTCAGCAGCGCAGGCGGGGTGAAGCGATCGCCATAGGTCTCGGCCAGTTCTGCGCAACGCTCAGCCGCATAGGGCGTGCCGATGATGTCGAGCCAGCTAAACGGGCCGCCGGACCAAGGTGCAAAACCCCAGCCGAGGATCGCGCCGACGTCGCCTTCGCGGATGTCTTCTAGCACGCCTTCTTCCAGCGATTTCACCGCTTCCAGCACCTGCGCAAACATCAGACGGTGCTGCACGTCGATCAGCGAGGGCTGATCCGCGGCAACCGGGCAACGTTCGGCCAAGCCTTCCCACAGACCCTGACGTTTGCCTTTTTCGTCATAGGCATAGAAGCCTGCGGCGGATTTACGGCCCAAACGGCCCTCTTCGACCATGGCGTACATCAGATCATCCACTGGCCCCATATCGGCAGGGTAGGCATCGCCCATCGCTGCTTTGGTCGCTTTGGAGATCTTCACACCCAGTTCCAGCGAGGTCTCATCGATCAGCTGCAGCGGACCCAGCGGGAAGCCCAGCTGACGTGCGGCGTTTTCGATCAGCGCCGGGGCAACCCCTTCGGTGACCATCCGCGCACCTTCGTTCAGGTAGGGGATGATGCAGCGGTTGGCGTAGAAGAACCGTTCGTCATTCACAACGATCGGGGTCTTGCGGATCTGGCGGACGTAATCCAGCGCCTTGGCCACCGCGCGGTCGCCGGTTTCCTTGCCTTTGATGATCTCGACCAGCAGCATCTTCTCAACGGGGGAGAAGAAGTGGATGCCGATGAATTGCTCAGGCCGGCTGGAGGCTTTGGCCAGACCGGTGATCGGCAGGGTCGAGGTGTTGGAGGCAAAGATGCAATCATCCGAGATCACAGCCTCAACCGCTTTGGTCACCTCAGCCTTGATGCCGACGTCTTCGAACACGGCCTCGATGATCAGATCGGCGTCAGCGAGGGCAGCATAATCGGTGGTCGCGGTGATTAGGCCAAGCACTTGCTCTTTCTTCTCAGCCGTGGCTTTGCCGCGTTTGATGCCCTTGTCCATATAGGTCTCGGTATAGGCTTTGCCTTTGTCCGCGGCCTCTTGTTTCTGGTCGATCAGCACCACTTCGATACCGGCCATGGCCGAAACCAGCGCAATGCCTGCGCCCATCATGCCTGCGCCCAGAACGCCAACTTTCTTGACGGTCTCATCGGCAACGGCGGGACGGTTGGCGCCTTTTTCCAGCGCTTCCTTATTTATGAAGAGCGACCGGATCATTGCGGCGGAGGAGGGGTTCATCAGCACGTTGGTGAACCAGCGGGCCTCAATCTTGATGGCGGTGTCAAAGGGCACCAATGCCCCTTCATAAACCGCGCTCAAGAGCGCCTTGGCGGCCGGGAAGGCACCTTGGGTGTTGCCGTTCACCATGGCCGAGGCCCCAACGAAGGTCTGGAAGCCAGCCGGGTGATAGGGGGCACCGCCGGGCATTTTGTAGCCCTTCTCATCCCAGGGCTTCACGATCTTCGGCTCGGACAGCACCCATTCACGCGCTGCCGCCATCGGATCATCGGAAACCTCATCCACCAGACCGGCCGCTTTGGCCTTGGCGGGGTTCAGCTGTTTGCCCTGCAACAGGTAGGGCGAGGCGCCCATGGCCCCCAACTTGCGCACCAGACGGGTGGTGCCGCCCATGCCGGGGAAGATGCCGACCATGATTTCTGGCAGGCCGATCTTGGCTTTGGGGTTATTGGCGACAAAGGTGCGGTGGCAGCTGAGCGGGATTTCAAAGCCAATGCCAAGCGCGGTGCCGGGCATCACGCAGGCCACAGGCTTGCCGCCTTTGTTGGTCTTGGGGTCCATGCCGGCACGCTCAATCTTGCGCAGGATGCCGTGCATTTTCATCAGCCCGTCAAACAAGCCCTGTTCCGGGCTGTCGCCAGCCATTTCCTTCATCTTGGCAATCACGTTCAGGTCCATGCCGCCGGCAAAAGAGCCCGCTTTGCCCGAGGTGATGATGATGCCTTTGACGGCGTCATCTGCCAGAGCGTCATCGACCAGAGCGTCGAGGTCATAAAACCCCTGCTCATTCATGACGTTCATGGATTTGCCCTGAGTGTCCCAGGTGATGGTGGCGATGCCCTCGGCATCTTTGTTCATGGTAAAGTCAGTCATAATCTCAACTCTTCCCCTGGGTTACACACGTTCGATCACGGTGGCGGCGCCCATGCCGGAGGCCACGCAGAGGGTGGCCAGACCAACCTCTTTGTCCTGACGCTCCAGCTCATCCAACAGGGTGCCGATGATGATGGCACCGGTTGCGCCCAGCGGGTGACCCAGCGCGATAGAGCCGCCGTTCACGTTGACCAGCGACGGATCCACGTCAAAGGCCTGCTGGAAGCGCAGCACGACCGAAGCGAAGGCTTCGTTCACCTCAAACAGGTCGATGTCCGAAATGGACATGCCGCTGTCAGCCAGCAGTTTTTCGGTCACAGGGACCGGGCCGGTCAGCATGATGGTTGGGTCGGTGCCGATTTTGGCGGTGGCGCGGATGCGGGCGCGCGGTGTCAGACCGAACTTCTTGCCGAACTCTTCGTTGCCCAAGAGTACACCTGCGGATCCGTCCACGATACCGGACGAGTTGCCGGCGTGGTGGATGTGGTTGATCTTTTCCAGATGCGGGTATTTCAGCAAGGCCACCTTGTCGAACCCGGGCATCATTTCACCCAGATCCTTGAACGCCGGTTTCAGCGCGCCCAGGGCCTGCATGTCGGTGCCGGGGCGGGGGTATTCGTCACGGTCCAGAATGGTCAGGCCATTGACGTCTTTCACGGCAATCACCGATTTGTCGAAACGGCCATCGGCCATCGCCGCGGCGGCGCGGCGCTGCGATTCAACGGCCAGCGCGTCGGCCTGATCGCGGGTGAAGCCATATTCGGTTGCGATGATATCGGCCGAAATGCCCTGCGGGACAAAATAGCTGTCCATCGCCACGGAAGGATCCGCCGCCACAGCCGCGCCGTCGCTGCCCATCGGCACACGGCTCATCATCTCAACACCACCAGCGATGTAGCCATCGCCTGCGCCGCCAGCGATCTGGTTGGCGGCAAGGTTCACCGCCTCCATGCCCGAGGCGCAGAAGCGGTTGATCGACAGGCCGGGAATACGCTCATCCAGGTCCGAGGCCAGAACTGCGGTCCGCGCCAGGCAGGCACCCTGTTCCATCACCTGGGTGGCATTGCCCCAGATCACATCCTCAACGGCGTGGCCGTCCAGATTGTTGCGCTCTTTCAGCGCGTTCAGCACATTGGCCGAAAGGCGCGAGGCGGTCACCTCATGCAGCGAGCCATCCTTGCGGCCCTTGCCACGCGGGGTGCGCAGCGCGTCGTAGATAAAGACATCTTTCATCGCTTGTCTTCTCCTGTGTGAAATCAGGTTGCGGCTTAGGCCCGGTCCGAAGGATGGCCGGGCATCAGGTCATAGGGGGGCTTCCAGCCCTCAAGGCCGGAGATATTGTCGAGCCAGCGGTCGATGTTGGACCACGCCTTGCGGTCAAAACCGAAGGGCTCGGGGTAATAGAGGTAACCGCAGCAGGAAATGTCGGCATTGGTGATGCCATTGCCCACGATCCAGTCGCGCCCCTCCAGATGTTTGTCGAGCACGGCATAGGCGGCCTTCAGGCGGCCCTGCATGAAGGGGATCACCTGTTGCGGGCGCTTGTCCTCAGGCAGGAAGTTCATCAGGAAACGGGTCATGCCAGCCTGGCTGGACAGTTTGTGATTGTCCCACAGCACCCAGCGCAGCACATCGTATTTCTCGGCATCGCTGCCGCCGAATTTGCCGGTTTTGTCGGTGATATATTGCTGGATCACGCCGGATTGGCTGAGCTTCAGGTCACCATCCACCAGAACCGGCGCTTCACCCATGGCGTTGACGTTTTCCAGATACTCCGGCTGGCGCGCAGCGCCGTTGAAGAAATCAACAAACACCGGCTCCCAGTCGAGGCCGGAGAGCTGCAGCGCCAGGGCTGCCTTGTAGGAATTGCCGCTTTCGCCGAAGCAATGCAGTTTGATGGTCATGGTCTTCCTCCCGAAGCGCGCGGCCTGCGGCTGCGTCGTTTTTTGAGTATTTTTGAAACAGTGAATTTGCTGATGCTCAGTAACACATTGTTAAGCATGACCGGCTAGTCTGACCGCGCGTCACAGCCTGGAGAGGCGATGGGCGTAAACGGTGAAACCTCTTTCCCGCTCCCTGCCTTCGATCTTGAAGCCAGGCTTGTGGGGAAGGGGCCCCGTCAGGGCTTCACTGTTTCAAAAATACTTATTCTCCCGTCATTTTCCCCCGCGCTGCCGCAGAGAATTTAGCGTTTGCGGGCGTCCAGCGTTGCGTTGAACAGCCGCAGTTTATGGCCGAAGTTTTCCTCATCGATTACCCCGTCGAGGTTTTCAAACAGGAAGGAAATCGCCTCGCCCTCGTCCAGCCCGGCCTCTTGCGAGAACCTCTTCAGGCGCCGGTAGGCGTCCTCGGTCATCGCGATGGGCATGCGGCGGGTCAGGCGAAAACGTTTCGGCATCGGTCCTCCCTTGACCTCAGAGAGGTCACAACCAACAGGGGCAGGGCGGGCCCGAAGGCCCACCCCGTTTAGATCGTTCAGAACTGTTCGGCGTTCAGCGCCATCACCGTGTCGGCACCGGTGTTGATGCGCGCCAGGTGCATGGCGGTCGCCGGCAGGCGGCGGGCCATGTAGTAGCGGCCGGTGGCCAGTTTGGTTTCATAAAACGCCTTGTCCGAAGCACCGCCGTCCAGCGCTTCCTGCGCGGCTTTGGCCATCTGAGCCCACATCAGGCCGAGGCAGACATGACCAAAGAGGTGCATGAAGTCATAGGAACCCGAGAGTGCGGCGTTGGGGTTTTTCATGCCGTTCTGCATGAAGAACATACCGGCCGCCTGCAGATCCTTGGAGGCGGCTTTCAGCGGCTCCAGGAAGTCGGCTTTCAGCGCTTCGTTTTCGGCGTTGTCCTTGATGAAGGTCTTGACCAGATCAAAGAAGGCCATCACGTGCTTGCCACCGTCCTGGGCCAGTTTACGGCCGACCAGATCCAGCGCCTGAACGCCGTTGGCGCCTTCGTAGATCATGGCGATCCGGGCGTCGCGGGTGAACTGGGACATCCCCCATTCTTCGATGTAGCCGTGACCACCGTAGACCTGCTGGGCCTGCACGGTCATGTCGTAGCCCTCATCGGTGAGGAAGCCTTTGATCACCGGGGTCAGCAGTGAGATCAGGCCATCGGCGTCTTTGTCGCCGTTGCGGTGCGCCTTGTCGATCATCATTGCGCCCCACAGGAGGAAGGCACGGCCGCCCTCAACGAAGCTTTTCTGATCCATCAGGTTGCGGCGGATGTCGGGGTGCACGATCAGCGGATCGGCGGGGCCTTCGGGGTTTTTCACACCGGTCACGTCACGGCCCTGCAGGCGGTCCTTGGCGTAGATCAGTGCGTTCTGGTAGGCGGCTTCGGCCTGGGCCATGCCCTGCATGCCAACGCCCAGACGGGCCTCGTTCATCATGGTGAACATGGCGCGCATGCCCTTGTGTTCGGTGCCCAGCAGGTAGCCGGTGGCCTCATCATAGTTCATCACACAGGTCGAGTTGCCGTGGATGCCCATTTTCTCTTCAAGTGCGCCACAGCTTACGCCGTTGCGTGCGCCGAGAGAGCCGTCTTCGTTGACCATGAACTTGGGCACGATGAAGAGCGACACGCCTTTGATGCCCTCGGGGCCGCCGGGGATCTTGGCCAGCACCAGGTGGATGATGTTGGAGGCCATTTCATGTTCACCCGCCGAGATGAAGATCTTCTGGCCGGAGATTTTGAACGAGCCGTCGTCCTGCGGTTCTGCTTTGGTGCGCATCAGGCCCAGATCGGTGCCGCAATGCGGTTCGGTCAGGTTCATGGTGCCGGTCCATTCACAGCTGACCATATTGGGCAGATAGGTCTCTTTCTGCTGGTCAGTGCCGTGGGCCAGAATGGCCGAGGCGGCGCCGTGGGTCAGGCCCTGATACATGGTGAAGGCCTGGTTTGAGGCCGAGAACATTTCCCCAACCGCGGTGCCCATCACATAGGGCAGGCCCTGGCCGCCGAACTCTTCCGGCATGTCCAGGCCGGTCCAGCCACCTTCGCGGACCTGATCAAACGCTTCCTGGAAGCCGGTCGGCACGCGCACAACACCGTTGTCCAGCGAACAGCCTTCTTTGTCGCCCACCACGTTCAGCGGGGCCAGCACCTCGGAGGTGATCTTGCCGGCTTCTTCCAGCACGGCGGAGGTGAAGTCAGCCTCCAGATCGCTGTAGCCGGGGATGTCGGACTGGCTGACGTTCAACAGGTCATGCAGGACAAACTGCAGGTCCTTGGTGGGGGCGGTATAGCTAGGCATGTCTCTCTCCCAAGTAACGAAGGGCCGCGACCACTGGCATTATCCAGCAATCATTCAGCGGCGTTTTTTTGCTCCTGAAGTGAGACGATCATTTCGGCGCCCCATTTCATTTGTTCCTTCAGCTCGTCGATCGCTTCTTCCAGTTCGTCGCGCTGGCGGATCATGTCATCCAGACGCTGCTGGGCCACTTCATAGGTGCGGCTCAGCTGGGTCAGCTGGGCGTCGCCCATGTCATAGAGGTCCAGAAGCTGGCGGATTTCCTCCAGCGAGAACCCAAAACGTTTACCGCGCAGGATCAATTTCAAGCGGGCGCGGTCACTTTTGGTGAACAGCCGTTTCTGCCCTTCCCGGATCGGGAACAGCAGTTCCTTTGCTTCGTAGAAGCGCAGGGTACGCGGGGTGACCTGAAATGCGTCGCACATTTCGCGGATGGTCATTGTGTCTTCTTCGGTCATTTTTTCACGCTTTCCATATGGGCCCAGGAAGACAGAGCTTGAGCTGTGTCACAGGGCTACACCACTGATTTACGTTTACGTAATTGATACGTCGCGTCACTTTGGGTGTTGACGTAGGATCAATCAAGGTAATCTTTTTGACGGGCAGGAATGACGCTCCGTCAAAACGCAAAAAGCACCCGCTATGGGTGCTTTCTAGGGTCATTATCGTGAATGTACGGTGAAGTTCGCCCTGTTTTTTACGGTCTGGGTAGAATCAGCGACCGTCGAGGGCCGCTAGGGTGTCATCATGCAGGCTTTGCAATTCGTCGATGGCTTCGTCGATTTGCTGACGCTGCTCGGCCAGCTGTTTCAGCTGATTCGAGGCCATCACCACCCAGGCCTTCTGCTGGGCCACATCGCCTTCGTCATCGCGGATCAGTAGCCATTGGCGGATCTCTTCCAGCGGGAAGCCGAATTTCCGGCCACGCAGGATCAGCGTCATCCGCGCCACTTCGCGGTGGCCATAGAAACGGGATCGCCCCTGCCGTTCGGGCTGCAGCAGCTCGATGTACTCATAATAGCGCAAAGTACGTGGCGTGACGTCAAACTTGGCGCACATCTCTTTAAAGGACAGTCTGATTTCGGACATAACGCGGTGCTCCCTTGGCGGCAAACTAGGGTCTCGCGGGCAGGAGGGCAACCGTTGGTCTTGCGAATTGAGACCGGAGGCGGTCTTATCGGCGCAGCACAAGAGGGTATGAGATGAGTGAAGAACACACCAAAGCTGCGCAGCAATTTATCGAGGCGATTCCACACGCCAAGGCGCTGGGCATGGTGTTCACCAACGTCAGTGACGGGCAGGCGGAGATGCAGATGCCCTATGACGAACGCTTCATCGGCGATCCTGAAAGCGGGGTGATTCATGGTGGGGCCGTCTTTGCCCTGTTGGACACCACCTGTGGCGCGGCCGTGATGGCCCATCCTGAGGTGAAGGGCACCACCGCAACCATCGATCTGCGCATTGATTACATGCGTCCCGCCACCCCCGGGCAGGCGATCCGTACCCGTGCGACCTGTTACCGGGTCACCCGGTCGGTGGCCTTTGTGCGCGCTGAAGCCTTGGATGATAATGAGGCCTCCCCGGTGGCCAGCGCCACCGGCGCCTTTGTGGCGGAGAAGAAATAATGGCCCATAAACGTCCCGAACCGGTTCAGGTGGTGAAACAACGCCGGGATGCGGCGCTGAACGCGCTGGTCGACAGCATTCCCTACATCAAGTTTCTTGGCATTGAATTTGATCGCCGCGGCGATGAGCTGACCGCGATCATGCCGTTCAAAGATGAGCTGATCGGCAATCCCTTTCTGCCGGCGCTGCATGGAGGTGCGACGGCTGCCTTCCTTGAGATGACCGCAATCATCGGCCTCAGCTGGGCGACGCTGTGGGAAGATATCGAAAGCGGTCGGCTGGAGGCCGAGGCGCTGGTGGCCGGAAAAATGCCGCCGCTGCCCAAAACCATCGACTTTACCGTGGACTACCTGCGCTCCGGCTTGCCGCGGGATGCCTATGCGCGGGCGCAGATCAACCGGTCCGGGCGTCGCTATGGCTCGGTGCATGTGGAGGCCTGGCAAGACAATCGCGCCCGGCCCTACGCACAGGCGACCGGCCATTTCCTGATGCCGACGCGCGATGACTGACAGTCGCAACTCTGGTCACAGCCTTGAGGCGGAGATCACCCACAAACGGGTGCTCAACATCGCCATTCCGATTGTGCTGTCCAATGCCACCGTGCCCTTGCTGGGGGCGGTGGACACCGGTGTTGTTGGCCAGATGGGGCAGGCGGTGCCGATCGGGGCGGTTGGCGTTGGGGCGATCTTTCTCAGCGCGATTTACTGGATGTTTGGCTTCCTGCGGATGGGCACCACCGGGCTGGTCAGCCAGGCGCTGGGCGCCGGGCGGTCCGGTGAGGTTGCGGCGCTGCTGACCCGCGCGCTGTTGATCGCGGGCGCGGGCGGTGTGGCGATTATCCTGCTGCAGCTGCCCCTGTTCTGGGCCGCCTTCCAGATCTCCCCCGCCTCACCTGAGGTGGAGGCGCTGGCGCGGGACTATATGCAGATCCGGGTCTATTCCGCCCCTGCCGCCATTGCGGTGTTTGGCCTGACCGGTTGGTTGATCGCGCAGGAGCGCACCCGCGCGGTCTTTGCCCTGCAGATCTGGATGAACGGCCTGAACATCCTGCTGGACCTGTGGTTCGTGCTGGGCTTGGGCTGGGGGGTGGAGGGCGTGGCCATTGCCACCTTCCTGGCCGAATGGAGCGGTGCGCTGATGGGGCTGTGGCTGTGCCGGGCGGGTTTTGCCAATGCGGCCTGGCGCGATTGGGCGCGGGTGTTTGACCGGGTGGTGCTGCGCCACATGATGGCGGTCAATTCAGACATCCTGCTGCGGTCGCTTATGCTGCAGGCGATCATGTTGTCCTTCCTGCTGATCGGCGCCGATTTCGGCGACACGACCCTGGCTGCCAATCAGGTGCTGTTGCAGTTCCTCAATATCACGGCCCATGGGCTGGATGGCTTTGCCTTCGCGGTTGAGGCGATGGTGGGCCAGTATTTCGGCGCCGGTCGCAGGCGGCACATGCGCCGCGCGGCGCTTTTGGCCAGTGTTTGGGGGCTGATCGTTTCGGTGCTGATGGCCTTGGGCTTTGCCCTCTTTGGCGGGATGATCATCGACACCATGACCACAGCCGAAGATGTGCGTGCCGGCGCGCGCGCCTTCCTGCCCTATCTGGTGGCCTGCCCGGTCATGGGACTGGCCGCATGGATGCTGGATGGGGTGTTTATCGGCGCCACTGCCACCCGTGACATGCGCAATATGATGGCGATCAGCGTGGCGGTTTACCTGGCCTCGGTCGCGCTGCTGGTGCCTTACTTAGGCAACCACGGTCTGTGGATATCTATGTTGGTAAGTTTCGTGATCCGGGCCGTCACCTTGGCGGCACGTTACCCTGCGCTGGAAGCCCGGGCCGAGGCCAATAGACCCGCCGCAATGGCTGGTTGATCCGCGATACACAGCCTGTGGAAAATCTGGGGATATTTGCCCTCAGGGGATGTGGCGTCAGGCCAACTGCATCATTGTGGATGAACCAAGATATATCACTGACTTAGATAGGAAAAAATGATTACCCACCGGCGCGCGGCCTGTGGGTAATCAAGCGGATCCAGAGGATCCGATATTACAGGATGCCCAGCGCCTGTTCCGGCGGGCGGCCAATTGCGGCCTTGCCGTTGGCCAAGACCACCGGACGTTCGATCAGGACAGGATTTTCCGCCATTGCGGCGATCAAATCGGCCTCAGGATCGCTTTTGGACAACTCCAGCTCCTTGAAGCGTTTTTCCTTCACGCGCATCAGCTCCACCGCTGAAAGACCCAGCAGGCTCAGCACCTCTTGGATCTCGGAAACACTGGGGGAGTCATCCAGATAACGGCGGATGGTAACCTCCCCCTTTTCTTCGATCAGCGCCAGCGTCTGACGCGATTTGGAACAGCGCGGGTTGTGCCAGATGGTGATCACAGCCAATCCTCCCGTTTGTGGCCCACGGCGTCGGCAACATTGGTGAAGCCGTCCTGCTCCAACAGCCGGTCCAGACCGCGGGCAATCTCGGCCCCAAGGCTCAGTCCGCCGTAGATCAGCGCGGTGTAAAGCTGCACGGCCGAGGCCCCGGCGCAGATCTTGGCATAGGCCTCCGCCGCCGAAGAAATCCCGCCAACGCCGATGATCGGCAGACGCCCGTCCAACTGCTTGGACAGCTGCGCCAGCACCCGGGTCGATTTGTCAAACAGCGGCGCGCCAGACAGGCCGCCGGCCTCTGCGGCATGGGGGCTTTGCAACCCGTCACGCGACAGGGTGGTGTTGGTGGCAATCACCGCATCGATCCCGGTAGACAGCGCCACCTCACCAATTTCAGCGATTTCCGCGCCGGTCAGATCGGGGGCGATCTTCAGGAAGATCGGGATCGGCCGGTCCAGCGCATTGCGGGCGTCAACCACACCGTTCAGCAGGCTGGTCAGCGCCGCCGCGCCCTGCAGGTCGCGCAGTTTTTCGGTGTTCGGCGACGACACGTTGACCGTCGCGAAATCCAAGTTTGCGTCGGTGTGGGCCAAAACCCGGGCAAAATCGCTGGCGCGGTCTTCGCTGTCTTTATTGGCGCCAAGGTTCAAGCCCAGCACCATATCGCGCGGACGCTGCGACAGGCGGGTGCCGATGGCCTCCATCCCGTCGTTGTTGAAGCCAAAGCGGTTGATCGCGGCGCGGTCTTCGGACAGGCGGAACAGACGCGGCTTGGGATTGCCGGGCTGCGGGCGGGGCGTGGCCGCGCCCACTTCCACAAAGCCAAACCCAGCGCGTGACAGCGGTGACAGCGCTTCGGCGTTTTTGTCAAACCCTGCGGCAATGCCCACCGGGTTGGCCATATTCAGGCCCGCGACCGTGGTGCGCAACCGCGCGGAGGTCACCAGCCCCGCCAAAGGCGCGGCGCCCGTGCGCAGCGCCAGCAGCGCCAGACCATGGGCGCGCTCGGGATCCACCCGGTGCAACGCGCTGAGGCCGATCTTTTCGATCAACTTCATGCCATGTCCTCCGGAAACTGATGGCTGCCGTCGACCAGGGGCAACGGCTTGTGCCACAAAACATCCGCCATCTGCATTTTACGGTAGAGATGCGGGAACAGGGCGCCGCCGCGCGACACTTCCCATTTCAGCGCCTCGCCCAGGGCATCCGCCTCCAGCGCAACAAGGATCAACCCCTCTTCGGCGGTGAAGTGTTTGGCGGCCGTTTCTGCCGCCTGCGCAGCGGTGGAGAAATGCACAAAGCCGTCGGTGATATCGATCGGCGCACCTGTGGTCTCGCCATGATCGACCAGCACCTGCCATTCGGGTGCCCGGAATATCTTGTATATCAGCATGTCCGCGTGATGCCGCCCCGCGCCGCACCCGTCAAGGCTTCGCCCTGCTGGGGCGCGAAAAACACCGCTTTCAATGTTCCGGAAATACTCAATTTCAAAACATCGCGCTGAATCCCGCGCCCGCATTTCGATGGCTGCCCCTGCGTCAGGGCAAAAATCCAAATAAACCCATGCGGGTTTCGTAGCGATTCGGTTACAATTCAGGCCTAAAACTGAGCCATTGCTGGCCTGAAACCGCTATGTGTACAGAGTTTTTGACAGTTGATGCACAGCAGTGCAGATTCAGCCGATAATAATCCACAGAGAGGAAGACCATGTCTGTTCGCCTACTTGCATCTGCCGCTGCTGTTGCGCTGAGCGCCGGCACCGCAGCCGCCGATTTTAAACTGACGATTTTGCACACCAACGACATTCACAGCCGTATTGAATCGATCAACAAATACGACTCGACCTGTAACGCAGAAAGCGAAGCAGAAGGTAAGTGTTTTGGCGGTGTGGCCCGGATCAAATCCGCTGTAGACGCTAAACGCGCTGCGATGGCCGGTGAAAACATGGTCCTGCTGGACGCAGGCGACCCGTTCCAGGGTTCGCTGTTCTACACCACCTACAAAGGGTCCGCCGAAGCGGAGTTTATGGAAGCAATCGGCTATGATGTCATGGCGGTTGGCAACCACGAATTTGACGATGGCCCCAAAGGTCTGGCGGATTTCGTTGATGCAGTGTCTTTCCCGGTGATTTCGGGCAACCTGGACCTGTCGTCTGAGCCGCTGCTGAAGGGCAAAGTTGGCAATCACGTCGTGCTGGACGTTGGTGGCGAAAAAATCGGTGTCATTTCGGTGCTGGCTACCGACACCGTTGATACCTCCTCGCCGGGTGACAATGTTGTCTTCCAAGATGAGATCGACAGCCTTAAAGCTGATGTAGCCGCGCTGGAAGCGGAAGGCGTCAATAAGATCATCGCGCTGACCCACGTGGGCCTGCCGAAAGATCTGGACATCGCCGCAAACGTTCCTGGAATCGATGTCGTTGTTGGTGGCCATTCGCACACCTTGCTGTCCAACACCAATGACCGGGCTGCTGGTCCGTACCCCACCATGGTTGGCGACGTACCGGTTGTTCAGGCCTACGCCTACTCGAAATATCTGGGTGAACTGTCGGTCACTTTTGATGATGCGGGTAATGTAACCTCGGCCACTGGTGAGCCGATGCTGCTGGACGCTTCGGTCACCCCGGATGCAGATATTGCAGCGCGTGTTGCCGAAATGGGTGCGCCTATCGAGGAAATGAAAAAGCGCGTTGTTGCAGAAAGCACCGACGTGATCGTGGGCGATCGTAACGTTTGCCGCGCTGAAGAGTGCTCGATCGGGACCTTGGTTGCAGACGCGATGCTGGATCGTGTGAAGGATCAGGGGATTTCGATTGCGATCCAGAACGGCGGCGGTCTGCGTGCGTCGATCGATGCCGGTGAAGTGACCATGGGCGAAGTGCTGACCGTACTGCCGTTCCAGAACACTCTGTCGACCTTCTTCGTCAGCGGCGAAACTGTAGTGGCTGCTCTGGAAAACGGTGTGAGCCAGGTAGAAGAGGGCAAAGGCCGCTTCCCGCAGGTTGCAGGTCTGAAGTACACCTTCGACATCTCGGTTGCCCCGAACGAAGGCCGTGTCTCGGACGTGATGGTCATGGAAGATGGTGCCTGGGTCGCAATCGACACGGCCAAGACCTACGGTCTGGTGTCCAACAACTACGTGCGTAACGGCGGCGACGGCTACAAAATGTTCCGCGATGCTGACAACGCGTATGACTACGGCCCAGATCTGGCGGACGTCACTGCCGAGTTCCTGGCAAAGAACGCGCCTTACACCCCCTATGTGGATGGCCGTATCACCAAGAAGTAATTGGGTCTCAGACCGAATTATCAATGAACGATCAAACGCGCGGGACAGGAATGTTCCGCGCGTTTTGCATATTGAGGAGCGGAGGAGCCTGCGATGATTGAAGGCCTGTCACATATGACCTTTGTGGTGCGCGATCTGGACCGGATGGAACGGATCCTGACAGATGTTCTGGGCGCCCGGCGGATCTATGACAGCGGGGCCGAGGGGTTTTCACTGTCGGCTGAGCGCTTTTTTGATGTGGCGGGGGTGTGGATCGCGGTGATGCAGGGCGATCCGCTGCAGGCGCGCAGCTACAATCATGTGGCCTTCAAAGTGTCTGCGGCAGATCTGACCAAGCTGACCGAAAAGGTCAAAGCGCTCGGGTTGGAGGTGAAGCCCCCCAGACCCCGCGTCGAAGGGGAGGGGCAGTCGCTCTACTTCTATGATGAGGACAACCACCTGTTTGAGCTGCACACCGGCACATTGGCGCAGCGATTGGCGCGCTATGAAAGGGGTGCATCCGTGCTTCCCCCAGCCAGTGGGGCGGGATAAACTGCGGCTATGGACCATCCGCTGATCGATCTTATCAACGCCAAAATCGCCGCCGCTGAGGCAGAGGGCGCCTTTGATAACCTCGAAGGGGCGGGGCAGCCCTTGCCGCAGGTGGAGGATCCGGAAAACCATCTGGTCAACCGGTTGGTCAAAGAGGCGGGCGGCGTTCCTGAATTCGTCAGCCTGTCGCGTGAACTGGCCCGGCTGCGTGAAGAGCTGCGCGACACAGGTGACCGCACCCGCCGCAAGGAGATCATGACGGAAATGTCGATGATGGAAGCGCGTATTGAGATCGCCCGCAAAGAGCATCGGCGCTGAGCGATGTGCGGGCGCTTTGCGGTAACGCTCCCCAATGATGCGATGGCGCAGCTGTTTCAGGCGGCGCCCGCGAACAACCTGCCTGATGTGCCTAATTACAATGTCTGTCCTACGACGGGCATTCACGTGGTCTATTCTGACGGTGATCTGCGGCGGCTGGGGGCGATGCGCTGGGGATTTCTGCCGCATTGGTACAAGGCGCCAAATGACGGGCCGCTGCTGATCAATGCGCGGGCGGAAACCATCGCGGAAAAACCAGCCTTTCGCGCGGCCTGCCGCAGCCGTCGCTGCCTGATCCCGACCTCAGGGTTTTATGAATGGAGCAAGGACAGCGAAGGCAACCGCCTGCCATGGTACATCACCCGGCAGGATCACACGCCGCTGGTGATGGCGGGCATCTGGCAGGATTGGCAGGTTGAGGGGGGCGAGGCGCTGCGCACCTGCGCCGTGGTCACCACCGGCGCCAGCAGTGATATCGATCAGGTGCATCACCGCATGCCGGTGATCCTTGGCCCCGATCAATGGGGCAAATGGCTAGGGGAGGAAGGGCACGGTGCGGCGACCCTGATGCAGGCAGCGCCGCCGCAGACCCTGCAGCTGCACCGGGTCGACCGGCGCGTAAATTCCAACCGGGCCTCAGGGCCGGAGTTGATCGAACCATTTGAGGAAACGTAACCGATCTATGGGGGAAACTGAGGGAATGTCCGTGGGGGCGAGAGCCGGTCTCTACCCAGCACGGTAGGCGGATCGGAGGACATGTGACGCCGCAGCACCGCTGTTCAGGCAAGCAAGTCGGGCCAAGCATTTCAGGCAGGAGGTCCCTCGCAATTATAGAAACGGCAGCTGGCGCGCCCATTTTAGAAGTTTTTTCGAAAAAAAACGCAGCACCTTGCCATGGCCCTGATTCTCCTTGTACTTCCTGCCCGAACGGAGGACGCCTGATGCACAGCCACGAAGACGGCAACACCCCTGGCCAAAGCGCCGCATCGCAGGTTGAAACGCTGAACCCTGCTTGCAAAGTGGAGATCTCAGATCTGCGCTATCTGCGTGATGGTGTTGAGATTTTTAATGGTCTGAACCTGTCTCTGCGGGAACATCGCATCGGGGTGATTGGGCGCAATGGCTCTGGCAAATCGCAACTGGCGCGTCTGATCGCGGGGCTGGCGCCCGCGGATGAGGGATCCGTCACCGTGAACGGCGTTGCGGTGGCCAAAGAGCGCCTGCAGGCGCTGCGCACCGTCGGCATTTTGTTTCAGAACCCTGATCATCAGATCATTTTCCCCACCGTCGGCGAGGAGCTGACCTTTGGTCTGGTGGCGCAGGGCATGCCCAAGGATGACGCCCAGGCCAAGGCGCGCGTCACGCTGGAAAAGTTCAAACGCCCTGATTGGTATGACCGCTCAATCCAGACGCTCAGCCAGGGGCAGCGCCATCTGGTCTGTCTGATGGCCGTGCTGGCCATGAACCCCGGTGTGATCGTGCTGGATGAACCCTTTGCCGGTCTGGATCTGCCCACCACCCTGTCGCTGACCCGCTATTTGGATGGGGTCAGCCCGGCGTTGATCCACATCAGCCATGATCTGGACGCGCTGGCCGATTATGATCGGGTGCTTTGGGTCGAACAGGGGCGCATAGAACGGGACGGCCCCGCCAAAGAGGTGATCGCGGCCTATGTGGCGGCGATGAAAGGGCAGGGTAGCAGCGATGATTTCGCTGACCTCTGAGGTCCGGACACCTTACCATTCATGGCCCGCGGGCAGGAAACTGCTGGGTCTGTGCCTGTTTACCGTCGCAGTCTTCTACCTTGAGCAGAGCGTCGCCGCGCTGCTGGTCATGGGGGCTGTGGCCTGCGCCTATCTGGTGGCAGGGCGGCGCTTTGCCCGGCAGGGACTGCGGCTGATCCGGCCGGTGTTCTGGGTGTCACTGATCATCATGACCTACCATGTGCTGACCCGCGATATTGAGGCGGGGCTGTTGGTGTGTATGCGGCTGGCCACGGCGGTGGCGGCGGCCAATCTGGTGACGCTGACCACCGCGCTGGAGGATATGCTCGATGTGATGGAACGGCTGATGGCGCGTTTGTTCATTAGCCCCAAGATCCGACGCCGCATTGCTTTGTCGGTGACCCTCATGATACGTTTCATCCCGGAACTGACCCGTAAGGGCGGCACCTTGATCGAAGCCTGGCGCGCCCGCAGTACCAAGAAATTCAGTTGGAAATTACTGTTACCTTTCGCGCTGTTAGCTCTTGATGATGCAGAACAGGTCGCTGAGGCGTTGAAGGCACGGGGTGGTGTGGAATAAACACCTCTTCGAATACAGTAAAACTACGGAGTTGGGGGAAGGACATATGGAACGCAATCTCACTCAAATCGCATTGTTCGCTGCGCTGATCGCAGCACTGGGGCTGATCCCGAAATTTACCCTGCCGCTGGGCGTGCCGATCACCGGTCAGAGCCTGGGCATCATGCTGGCGGGCACCGTTCTGGGGGCAAAACGCGGCGCATTGGCCGTGATCCTGTTCCTGGGTCTGGTGGCGCTGGGCCTGCCGCTGCTGGCCGGTGGCCGTGGTGGTCTGGGCGTGTTCAGCGGTGTGACCGCTGGTTTCCTGTTTGGCTGGGTTGTGGCGGCTTACGTGACCGGCCTGCTGGCTGAGATGTGGGCGGGCAAAGGCGGCTGGATCGCGCCAGCCATCGCCTCGGCCATCGGGGGCATTCTGGTGCTCTACCCGATTGGCATCATCGGCATGTACCTGAAACTGGATGCCACGCTGATGGGGCTGACCCTGTCGATGGGTCCGTTTATCCCGGGTGACCTGATCAAATGTGTCCTGGCAGGTCTGATCACCCAGGGTCTGCGCAAGGCGCGCCCTGGTTTGGTCGCAGGCTAATACGCGCCAAATAAGCGATTGAAAACGGGGCCCACGAGGCCCCGTTTTTCATGGGTGGGGCAGGGGAACGTCCGGGGTGTGCCGCTTTCTGCTTGACCTCCCCCGGTGCATTTCCTAAACCCTCGCCTACTCTGAGCGGGTATGGTGAAATGGTATCATAAGAGCCTTCCAAGCTTAAGGTGCGGGTTCGATTCCCGCTACCCGCTCCAAACTTCCCTGACAGTTATGACCTTGCGATCTACTGAGGCCGTTAATGTGTGCCGCTGCCTGCGGTCAGGGCCAGTTGCAGCCCCCAGAGGATCAAGACGCTGCCTGCCAGAAGGTCCAGCCATTTCAGCGCGTTGCCTGTCAGCCGTTTGCGCGCCCAAAGCGCCAGCTGCACCAGGATCAACCACCACAGCGCGGAGCCAAGAAATACCCCCAGGACAAGCACATAAGCCGCCTGACCCCCAGCCCCCGCCGCCGCGCCAAGGCCGGCAATCATGCCGGTGAAAGCGATGATCGTCATCGGGTTCGATAGGGTCAGCAGATAGGTGGTGCCAAAGGCGCTGGCGATGTTTCGGCTGGGGGCCAGGGCCGCTGCCTCAGGACGCGGCTGAAAGAAGGCCCGCGCACTCAGAACACCCAGCACCGCAATCAGCAGCCCGCCAAACAGCTGCATCTCGGTCGTGTAGCTCAGCAGCAGGCCACTGGCGGCGACCCCTGCCGCAACCAGAAACCCATAGGTGCCATCCGCTGCCGCCGCGCCAAGCCCCGTGGCCAACCCGGCCGCGCGTCCTTCGGTCATGGAACGACGAATGCACAGCAGCCCAATGGGGCCGACAGGTACCGCGATGGCAAAGCCCACGGCCAGCCCTTTCAGGAAAACCTCAAACATCTGCGCCACCGATACCGGCCGGGATGGCAATCGCCGGGGTTTCCTTGGGTGAGCCTAGGGTGATGACGGTTTCGGTGCGGGTGATAGCGGGCAGGGGTTTGACCGCTTCGGTCAGGAAGGCCTGTAGAGCCGCGGTGTCTGCCACCCGCAGTTTCATCAGATAGGAATGCGGACCCGAGATATGATGCAACTCCTGCACCTCAGCGCGCTGGCTGAGGGCGGCGACTGCTTCAGCCTCACCTTCATAAGACATGTCGATCAGCACAAAGGCACAAAGCGCCGCGCCAAAACGATCCGGGCGCAGCGTGGCATGCCAGCCGGTGATGGTGCCACTGTCACTCAACCGTCGGATCCGTTCGTTTGTGGCCGAGACCGACAGGCCAACCATCGTCGCCACATCGGTGGAGGAGGTGCGGGCGTTCTGTTGCAGGATGTCGCAGATTTTGCGGTCGGTGTCATCAATCACGGCAATATCTCCTGCATAACGTATTCATTGTGCGTTATTTGTCGGCTGAAGGGATTCGAGTCAACAAAAATTACGGCGCTCGACTTGCTCGTCGCGTCGATTTACCGTCACGGAGGCGATACACCGCACCCATTACGGGTGCACCACGCTTGCCGGGGCGCGTGTCCTCGCATAAACCCGCTGCGCAAAGCGAAGGAAGGACAGTGCATGGCCCGTGCCCCGATCTCATCGGATGAGGACCGCGAAAAATCCAAACACGTTGGCGCATTGCGCGAACTTTGGCCCTTCCTGTGGCCATACCGGGGGCTGGCGGCCCTGGCGGGTATGGCGCTGGTTCTGACGGCAACCGTCTCGTTGATGCTGCCCTTGGCCGTGCGCCGCGTGGTGGATAATTTCAACGCCGAAGATGGCGGCATTCTGGACCTCTACTTCACCGCGGCCATGGCGATTGCCGGCTTGTTGGCGGTGGGCACCGGCCTGCGCTACATGCTAGTGACCCGGCTGGGGGAACGGGTGGTGGCCGACATCCGTAAGGCGGTGTTTGACCGTGTTGTCGGCATGTCCCCGGCGTTTTTTGAAAACATCATGACCGGTGAGGTGCTGAGCCGGATCACCACCGACACCACGCTGATCCTGTCTGTGATCGGCTCATCGATCTCAATCGCGCTGCGCAATGTGCTGATTTTCCTTGGCGGGCTGGTGCTGATGCTGTTCACCTCGGCCAAGCTGACGGGGTTGGTCCTGTTGATCGTGCCGATGGTGGTGGTGCCTATTCTGGTGCTGGGCCGCAAGCTGCGCGTGCTGAGCCGGGAAAACCAGGATTGGATCGCGGCCAGTTCCGGCAGCGCGTCAGAGGCGCTGCAAAGCGTTCAAACCGTGCAGGCCTTCACCAATGAGATGGCTGTGCGCCGTGACTTTTCGGATGTGACCGAATCCAGCTTTGACTCGGCCAAGCGGCGGATCACGACGCGGGCGCTGATGACGGTGATCGTGATCTTCCTTGTCTTCTCGGGCGTGGTTGGCGTGTTGTGGATCGGTGCAAACGACGTGCGCACCGGCACGATGAGCGCCGGCGCCCTGGTGCAGTTTGTGATCTATTCGGTGATGGTTGCCGGCTCCGTCGGGGCCTTGTCAGAGATTTGGGGCGAGCTGCAGCGCGCTGCCGGGGCAACGGAACGACTTGTCGAATTGCTGAACGCCGAAGACAGCGTTGCCGATCCTGAGGCGCCCAAGGCCGTGCCTGCTGAGGTGACTGGTCAGATCCAGTTTGAAAACGTCAGCTTCCGCTACCCGACCCGGCCCGATGTGTCGGCGCTGGATCAAGTGGACCTGCAAATCCAGCCCGGTGAAACGGTGGCCTTTGTCGGCCCCTCTGGCGCGGGTAAAACCACCATCATCCAGACCATTCTGCGGTTTTATGATCCGCAAGAGGGGCGGATCCTGCTGGATGGTGTGGATCTGAAAGATATGGAACGCGATGCCTTCCGCAGGCATTTGGCGCTGGTGCCGCAGGATCCGGTGATCTTTGCCTCAACCGCGATGGAAAACATCCGCTTCGGCCGGCCCGAGGCCAGCGATGCCGAGGTTGAGGCCGCCGCCAAAGCCGCCGCCGCGCATGATTTCATCATGAAACTGCCGGATGGCTACGCCAGCAAAGTGGGCGAACGCGGTGTCATGCTGTCGGGCGGCCAGAAACAGCGGATTGCCATTGCGCGGGCCATTCTGCGCGATGCCCCGGTTCTGCTGCTGGATGAGGCCACATCGGCGCTTGATGCGGCAAGCGAACGTGCGGTGCAGGGCGCTGTGGATGAACTGTCCAAGACCCGCACAACCCTGATCGTGGCGCACCGTCTGGCCACCGTGAAAAAGGCAGACCGGATTGTGGTGATGGACGAAGGCCGCATCGTGGCGCAGGGCACCCATGATCAGCTGGTTGCCGAAGGTGGGCTTTATGCCCAGCTGGCCAAGCTGCAGTTCACCGAAGGCTTTGAAGCCGCCTGAGCGGAACTGGATATGCTGAGTTAGAACACCGGTCGGGCAAACCCCGGCCGGTTTTCTTTTGCGTTCGGTCTGCGCGCAATGTGATGCAGCCGCACGTTTCTTCCCCGTGAACCGTTGCCAGAGATGGGGGCATAAGCGGCGCACCCACCACGGGACGGAAGAGGAGGGCTGGGACACTCGCACCGGTCTTCCTCTTCCACGCCTGCGCGTGCGCCGGATTATCAGCCCATCCAGATCCCCAATCCGGGGCGCGCTGCACCCGGGTCTGATCCCGTAGAAAACCTTGTTTAGGCGGCATGACCTTTGGGAAACTTCCCGCCCCGCGTGTGATTGCACCTGTCGAACTTCTCTTTGACGTTGCGCCCCTGTCCGAATGAAACCTTGTATCAGCACAATTTCCCTTCCACATTGTTGCGAGGGACAAAACCGCTTCGTTAAATACTGGCCCGTCTGGGGTCCGAAACGGGAGATACTTTGGGAGGAATGCTGATGGCCTTTGCCTCGGTAGAAGATACAATTGCCTTGGAAAACGAAATGCCATGGGAGGACCGCGATGTTCCGGTCACTTTCTATGAGCTGCTGACACGCACCAAGGATCGCCATGGCAACGGCAAAGCCACCACGTTTCAGCTGCTGAGCGGCCCCAAGGATAAGGCGGAAACGCTGACTTGGAACGATCTGCACGCGCGCACCTGTCAGGTGGCCAACATGTTCCGCGATCTAGGGATCGGGGAAAAGGATGTGGTGGCCTGCATCCTGCCAAACTGTACCGAAACACTGCTGACGATCTTTGGCGGCGCCATTGCGGGGATCATCAACCCGATCAACCCGCTGTTGGAGCCGGAACAGATCGCCGCGATTTTGCGCGAAACCAAAGCCAAAGTTGTGGTGACGCTGAAGGCGTTCCCGAAAACCGATGTGGCCCAGAAAACCGCGGAGGCCGTGCGCCATGCGCCGGGTGTTGCGACCGTTCTGGAAATTGACCTGAACCGGTACCTGACACCGCCGAAATCGCTGATCGTGCCGCTGATCCGCCCGAAGAACCCGGGCAACCACCACGCTGATGTGCTGGACTTCAACAAGACGGCCAAGAAATACCCGACCTCGCTGTCCTTCGCTGACAGCACTGAGGATCGCGTTGCGGCCTATTTCCACACCGGCGGCACTACTGGCATGCCCAAGGTGGCGCAGCACCGCTATTCCGGCATGGTCTACAATGGTTGGCTGGGCGCAACGCTCTTGTTCACCAACGAAGACAACGTCATCTGCCCGCTGCCGATGTTCCACGTCTTTGCCTGCCACGTCATCATGATGTCGGCCATTTCGGCGGGCACCCATGTGGTCTTCCCCACACCTGCGGGCTATCGCGGTGATGGCGTCTTTGACAACTTCTGGAAGCTGATTGAACGCTGGCAGATCACCTTCATCATCACTGTGCCGACCGCCATTTCGGCGATGATGCAGCGCCCGGTGGATGCGGATATTTCCTCGGTCAAAACCTCATTCTCGGGCTCCGCACCGCTGCCGCTGGAGCTGTTCAAACGGTTTGAGGAAACCTCTGGCGTGACCATCGTTGAGGGCTACGGCCTGACCGAAGCAACCTGCCTGGTGTCCTGTAACCCGCCCACCGGTGGCAAGAAGGTCGGCTCGGTCGGGATCCGCTTCCCCTATAGTGATGTGCGCATCTTCAAAGAGGTCAACGGTGAGCCGGTGGAATGTGGCCCTGACGAGGTGGGGGAGATCTGCGTCTCAAACCCCGGCGTCTATGCGGGCAACACCTACGCTGAGGCCGAGAAGAACGCTGAGCTGTATCATCACGGCAAATACCTGCGGACCGGCGATCTGGGCCGCATTGATGAAGAAAACTACATTTGGATCACTGGTCGCGCCAAAGACCTGATCATCCGCGGTGGTCACAACATTGACCCGGCGGAGATCGAAGAGGCGCTGCTGCAACACCATGATGTGGCCATGGCCGGTGCCATCGGTCAGCCGGATGCGCATTCGGGCGAACTGCCCTGTGCCTATGTGGAGCTGGTTGAAGGCGCATCCGTCACCGGTGAGGAGCTGCTGGCCCACGCCAAGGTGCATGTGAACGAACGCGCCGCCATCCCGAAACATGTTGAGGTGCTGGGCGAGCTGCCGAAAACCGCTGTTGGCAAGGTGTTCAAGCCGGACCTGCGCAAACGCGCCATTACCCGCATCTACAACAAGGCGCTGGATGAGGCCAAGTTGAACGCCAAGGTGATTGAGGTGCTGGACGACAAAAAACGTGGTCTGGTGGCCCGTGTCGAACGCACCGGCGTTGTTCATGATGATGAGGTTGGCCACGTTCTGGGCGCCTACACCCGCCCGTGGGAATGGGCTGAGTAACCTCTCAGACCCTGTAGTAAAGAAAGCCGCCCCCCGGGGCGGCTTTTTGCTGTCTGGCACCTGCGTCAGGGCGGCGCAGGGAATTGACGCTGTGGCTTTCGGCGTTAGCTGGCGAAGGGCGTCGCAAGTCTAGGAGCCGCAGAATGTCTGATACCACCCATCGTCCGCGGCCTGTTGCGGTGCCTGCGGGCCGTTTGCATCGCATGGCGCGTCTTGGCGGGCTGGCAACGCAGGTTGCGGGCGCCGTGGCCCTTGGCGGCGCAAAGGCGCTGGCGGGTGGGGCGCGGCCACAGCTGCGCGATCTGGTGCTGACCCCCGGCAACTTCGAACGTCTGACGCATGAGCTGGCGCAGATGCGCGGCGCGGCGATGAAGGTTGGTCAGCTGATTTCGCTGGAGGCTGGGGATCTGCTGCCGGCAGAACTAACGGCGATCCTGTCCCGCCTGCGGTCTGACGCCCACCAGATGCCACCGCAGCAGTTGAAACAGGTGTTGAACGCGGCCTGGGGGCAGGGCTGGCAGCGCCAGTTTGCCCGTTTTGATGTGCGCCCGATTGCGGCGGCCTCGATCGGGCAGGTGCACCGGGCACAGCTGAAGGATGGGCGCGATCTGGCGGTGAAGGTGCAATACCCCGGCGTGGCGCAAAGCATCGACAGCGATGTGGCCAATGTCGGGGCGCTGTTGCGCGCGGCGCGGGTCTTGCCCAAGGGCTTTGATCTGGCCCCCTATCTGGAGGCCGCGCGCCTGCAATTGCATGAGGAAACCGACTACCTGCGCGAGGGCGCGCAGCTGCAGCGGTTCGCCGGATATCTGACCGGGCAGGAGCGTTTTCTGCTGCCGGCGTTTCATGCGGATTGGTCAACCGGGCAGGTCTTGGCGATGTCCTATGTGGCGGGCCGCCCGGTGGAGGAACTGCAGGCCGCGTCGCAGGCCACGCGGGATGGTGTGATGCGGGATCTCTTTGCGTTGTTTTTTGAGGAGCTCTTCACCTTCAATGACATGCAAAGTGACCCGAATTTCGCCAACTTCCTGTATCAGCCTGCCCAGGATCGGATCGTGTTGCTGGATTTCGGCGCCACCCGCGCCATCGCCTCTGATGTGGTGCAGGGGTACCGCGATCTGTTGGCTGCAGGCTTGGCCGGACGTTGGCCGGAAATGCAACAGGCTGCAACCGCGATAGGCCTGTTGGCGGGGGATATGCGCCCCGACCACCAGGCGCGCCTGATCGCAATGATGCAGTGGGTATTCACGGCATTGCGTGCGCCCGGTTCGTTTGATTTTGCCGATACGCGCCTGTCACAACAGCTGCAGGCCGAATGGCTGACCCTGATGGAGGAGGGGATGGCCCCACCGCCCGTTGCGATGGATGTGCTCTACGTGCAGCGCAAAATGGGCGGGCTGGCCTTGCTGGCAACGCGTCTTCGCGCGCGTGTTGATCTGCAGGCGCTGCTGGCCCCGCACCTTGTTGGGTCAAGTCGCTGAAAGGCCACCACCCACCGGCAGCGGCCTTTTGGAGGTTTGACAGTTCAGATCGGCATTGAGCCGCTGTCGAAAATCACCATGTCACTTTTGGCAACCTTGTGCAGGATTTCCTTGTAGGGCGCGTGCTCGGGGCCGTCGTAATACTGTTCGGCGGCTTCTTTGCTGGGAAACTCCACCAACAACAGGCGGCCCTTGGGGAAGGCACCTTCTTTGACGGTGTAATCCTCGGTAACGGCAAGCGGCTTGCCGCCATAGGCCAGCAGGGCCTGATGGCCGCCCGGCAGATAGTCACGGGCGTGTGTTTCAGCGTCTTCGACACGCAGGAAGGTCAGCATATAGGCAGGCATTTCAGGTCCTCATCTTTGGGTCCTGAGGACTATGTCACTGTGCGCTGAGCGGGTGTATTCACGAAATTCACTCAAGATATGTGCAGTAATGAGCCAAAGTCAGGCCGGCAGGAAATACTTCACCAATCCGTACACATAGAGGCCGCTGAACACGATGTTGATGTATTTCAACTGAGGTTCCGTGCGCAGCCAGCCGAAATAGGCCCAGAGCAGGCAGAAGGGCAGGCCCAGTACCATGGGCCAGGGATGCCATGCATTGACCAGTGCCAGGGTTGAGGCCAGCCCAAGCGCAAGCGCCAGCCATTTCAACTCTTGCTCAAAACGCGCCATAACGGCCCATCGCAGGATGCCTCGCAGAACGTCGACTGTTGGAATCGGCCTGCGGCATGAAATCTGCCGCCCGGCTGCCCTAGCGGTAGCATTGCCGGTGTTTTGCGGTCAAGCGACCTGAGTACGAGGGGCAAATGAATGGCCCTGTTACGGGCGCATCAGGGCCTGAAACGCGGCGCGGCGTTCCCCCTCGATCGGGCTGGGGCGGCGGCTGTCGCGGTTGACATAGACATGCACGAAGGTCCCCTCGGCCGAGGCCTGATCTTCGTCATTGCGAAACAGTCCCAGCTCATACCGGATGGAACTGCTGCCCAGATGCGCCACCCGCAGCCCAGCGGTGACCCGATCCGGAAACCCCATCTCAGCGAAATATTTGCAGCCGGTTTCCACAACCAGACCAAAGGTTTCCGAACTGCGCGGATCCAGCAGGCCCCGCTCCATCAGCCAGCCGTTCACCGCGGTGTCAAACAGGGCGTAGTGCACCACGTTGTTCATGTGGCCATAACAATCATTGTCATTCCAGCGGGTCTGCAGCGGGTAGAAATCTACATAATCGGCGCGGCGGGTCGGGGCAGGTTTCTCACTCATGCGGCGTCCCTTACCAAGCGGCCCGGTAGATGGCGAGGGCATCAGCCTCGCTCACGCTACGGGGGTTGTTGACCAGCAGGCGCTGCTGCAGCATCGCATCCTCTGCCATCTTGGCCAGGGCGCTTTCGGGAATGCCCACATCGCGCAACCGGGTCTGCATGCCCAGCGTTTCTGCCAAATTTTCCAAGGCTTCGATAAAGGCCGCGCAGCGGGCCTGGCTGCCGTCCACCTCGGCCAGATGCGGAAAGGCATCCGCCGCGATCTCAGCATAAACCGCATGGGCCTCTGGCGCGTTGAAGCGGAGCACATGCGGCAGCACCAGCGCGTTGGACAGGCCATGCGGAATATGGAAGGTGCCGCCAATCGGATAGGCCAGAGCATGCACCGCCGCTACGGGCGAATTGGCAAAGGCCTGACCCGCCAGCATGGAGCCCAGCAGCATGGCACCGCGCGCCGCGGCATTTCCGCCCTCAAACACCGCGGTTTCGATATTGGCCCCCAGTAGCCGCAGCGCTTCGCGTGCCAGCAGTTGGGACATCGGATTGTTGTTGGCTGAGGTTGAGGCATAGGCCTCAATCGCATGCACCATCGCATCCACCCCGGTGGCAGCAGTGATATGGGGCGGCAACTCACGCGTCAGATCCGCATCCAGAATAGCAATATCGGGCAGGATGATGGGGGAGGAGACGCCGCGCTTTTCCTCAGCGCCGACGGTTATGATGGCCACCGGCGTCACCTCAGACCCGGTGCCGGCCGTTGTCGGCACCAGAACCAAGGGCAGCCGGGGTCCTTTGGCCTGGGCCACACCCCAGGCGCTGTCCAGATCCTCCTCCGATCCCAGGAGCAGCGCAGTCAGCTTGGCCACATCCATCGGTGAGCCGCCGCCGAATCCCAAAACACCTGTGGCGCCGATGGTGCGCCCCACCTCAACCGCCTGTTCCAATGTCTCGCGGGAGGGGTCTGCCTCCACCCCGTCAAACACCACCACCTCGTGGCCGGCATCGGTAAGCGAATGCAGCGCCGGATCCAGCAGCCCCAGTTTGCGCAGACCAGAATCGGTGATCAGCAACACCGTCTTGCCCAGCGTTGCGCCCGCAACCTCAGCCATCCGCGCCGCCGCGCCGGTTTCAAAAACCACAGATTTGGTGGTGTTGAATGCAAACGGTGTCATGGCCTCTCCTCCCTAAACCCCTGATGAGGCTAAGCCGCAGAGCCATAACCCGCAAGCCGGAGGACCACGGTAGGACGCAGGGGCACAAAGACGCTCTAATCTGAGCTGCACACTGTCAATCTGGGATGAAGATGGTGCTGCTGGAGGGCCTCCAAATCCCCTATCATCTAATGTACGAACGGCTCATGTAGTTCACAATGTCTCGTTGTTTCAATGGGTTCGCGTATTCCACGCTCTCAAGCAATATCGACTTCTCTCACTGAACGTTATACCTATAGGTGGACTGAGAGGTGGACTGGAGTAGTGCGTAGATGGCTAGGGATTTGTTTACAGCTCGCGGCGTTATAGCGCTCGAGGCAGGTAAGCATTGTGATGGCGCTGGGCTCTGGTTAGTGAAGTCGGACCGCAACCATGGCAAATGGGTTCTACGCCTAACGGTGTATGGAAAGCGCAGAGAAATGGGGCTTGGCCGTTGGCCTGACGTGAGCCTGGGCGAGGTGCGCAAAGCGGCAGACGATGCCCGGCGGGAACTTCGAGATGGACGTGATCCAATCCGCGAACGACAAAAAAGACATCGAGACGCCCAGCGCAATTTGCACCTGTTCCGCGATGTAGCGCACGATGATTTTGAGGCGCGAAAGGCGGAACTCCGTGATGGTGGCAAGGCCGGACGTTGGTTTAGCCCACTGGAACTACATGTGTTGCCAAAACTGGGACACATTCCAGTAGCCGAAATCTCCCAACTCGACCTACGAGATTGCTTGGCGCCGATCTGGCACAAGAAAGCGGAAACCGCTCGCAAGGCGCTGACCCGAACCTCGATCTGTTTCGAACACGCAGCGGCGCTGGGCATCGATGTTGACTTGCAGGCACCAAGAAAAGCACGGGCCCTGCTCGGGAAGCCCAACAAGTCATCCAGCAACATACCTTCCCTTCCTTGGACGGAGGTGCCGGCATTCTATCAAAGCCTAGATGAGGGGTCTGTTACGCACCTTGCCCTGCGTTTGTTGATCCTCACCGGGGTGAGATCCAAACCAATCCGGTTTATGCGGGAAGAGCAGGTGGCGGACGGCGTCTGGACTGTCCCCGCAGAACATATCAAAGGCCGAAAAGGCGCAACGTCCGACTTCCGTGTGCCTCTTACCAACGAAGCGCAAAAGGTGATTTCCCAAGCCCGGCAACACGCGCGCGACGGCTACCTCTTTCCGAGTGTCCGCAAAGGCGTAATTTCCGACGCTACGATGTCGCGCTTGATGGAGCGGCGCGAGATGGCGGCGCGGCCACATGGCTTCCGTTCAAGCCTACGCGTTTGGCTGGCTGAGGCGACAGATGCCAGCCATGAGGTCGCAGAGACCATGCTGGGCCATGTCGTAGGGAGTTCAGTTGTACGAGCCTACCGTCGAACCGACTTCCTTGAGAAACGTCGCATCCTACTCGAGCGCTGGGCTGCACATCTCACGGAAAACCCAAACGGCCTCAAAAATCTGGAGAATGCATGACCGAAACGAACCGTTACCTTGCTCTGTTTGATGAAACAGGGGCCTGGATATCCCGTCCTGATCTATACGTTTAACTCCGCATGTCATTTCGGGATGATCAGGGCGAAGAAGATTTCAATCAAGCCTACCAGTACATTAGCCAACCCACAAATCATGAAAATCTAGATCTAAACGGACCGCAGGCCTTGCTGGAGAAGCAATATATCAGGGGGCACATGACTGAGCGCCGTCATGCCGCCATGATTTTTTGTGAGTTGCTCCGCCTGCACCACGACCATGAAAGCCCGACGCTCGGCAATGCACTAAGATTGGCTGTCCATTATCTAAAGACCGAAAAGCCAAACACCTCAGAAGCTTCACTCACAAGCCAATTGAAGACAGCATTTAGCAAGTGGCGCAACACAAGCCACCTTGAGGCTGCTCTTCGAATGAGCGGTAGCGACATTGGAGACTTCGAGAACGATCCTGAAAAGCTGAACGACTTTCTTGCTATGTCGAGGGCGCTGGAGATGTTCATGGACGAGGTCTGCCAAATGGGAAAGCTCTCCTGGGACCCTTGGCGAATCCCTGATGTCATTGAGGCAGCCTATAGGGGCGAGGTCACCAAACTGAGTGATGAGGAAAGAAGGCTGATCGCCGCAAAGTAATACCCTGCAACTTGCCTTAAAATCGAGATCAGCGCCATTCCTGGTCTGCTGCAACCTAGCTGGGCGATTGCATTGATGCAGTCGCTCGGGCTGTCTTTGCACACTTCGCTCAAGGCGGGTTTTGTGGCGAAACAACAAAAGTTTTGTCCACTTTTGTCATGACTTCTGAGGAATAAATAAGAAAGTTTTTCAGGGATTTTCGATTTTACGCAACAAAATCAACGGCATCTTTTTACTGGCGTAGGGATAATCAGAATCAAACTAAGAATAAGAATTGATGATGGTCGCGCGCCACACGTTGACCGCTGCTAGAGCGGCTTAAGTTCACGCACAGAATGTGAGCGTCGGCGACCACCATCCGATTGGTTAGGGGGGTAGAAATTTTTTCTACCCTCCCGCACTTCGCATCAATCCCCTTTGGATGCCCCATCTGCAATCTAGCGAAGGCATTCACGACCATGTCGAATCATTCGATCTCTCATCTCCCCGACGTTGACCCGCTGCTTAAGGCTGGTGAGGCAGCGAAAATGCTGTCGATCAGCGTGCCGAGTTTCTGGCGCCGTGTCGCGGACGGGTCTGTCCCGAAGCCGATCAAACTTGGTTCTTCTTCGCGCTGGGTCCGTTCGGAGATCCTTGCCGTCATCGAGAAGGCAAAGGCGCGCCGCTAGGAGCTTCTCAGTCTTAATAATGATGGGCCCATCGCGGCCCATCCCGTGCCCGTTTAGCGGGTCCTCTTACACTCCGGCGCGCCACAGATAACCGGTGAAAATTCTCCAGAAAGGAAACCTCATGAAAGGTGAAATGGTGTTTGCGCAGTTCAATTTGCGGGATCTGATGCTCTTGATCCGCCGACTGAATCACATCGAGTTGGGGCTGCTTATTTGCATCGCGGTCGAAAACTTTTTGGCTCTGGGGGCAATCCGCACTGACCGGTCTGACTGGTGGCGCCTGCTCGGCTTCAAGAGCAACAAAACGTTCAACAAGCATCTCGAGGCGCTTCTTGAGAAGGGGGTCGTTAAGGAAGATGGTGGCTCGATCATTGCCTACATCGCGGAAAAAGCGATCGATCACTTCATCGCAAAGTCGAAGCAAGGGAAGGTCGCAGTTGCGTGCCGCATGGATCGTCAGCAGCACGCATTGGATCCGTCTGACGCCCAGCAGGCCTCGCTGTCGCTGCCGAATGGTGTCGGGTTGTTCGTTAGCAGCCCCGAGATCTCTCCCAAGGATGATTGCAGTGAGTATGTTTCTCAATTTGATCGTCTTATCGACAATCTGAAGCAGCTCTGTGAGCGCGAAGGGCAATTTGTCCTTCGTGATGCTCTCGACAAGGAAGACGCCCAGCGCAAAGTCGAGGAATGGTTCGTGCTAAGTGCCTCACCGGAGACGCTCTATAAGAAGATCTCTCAGGTGATGAAAACGAAAGGCAGCGAGCAGATCTCTTCCTGGAACTTCTTCAGCAAGGCTATTGATGCGATGATTTCTAGCTCGCGCTAGGGGGCGAATGATGCCGGTTTTGTCAGTAGTGCGTTACTGGCAAAACGGCCAATCAATGGTGGTGATGCCGCAAGTTAACTACAATTTCTGCATTCTGACAGACCCGACAAATGAACTACCCATTTCAATTGGCTAACTTGGGTTCATCGGCCCGTCTGGCTTCCATCGTCTGTTGGTTGGCGGGAATGTCAAAGTGCTGCTGTACGATTGTCTTACCCAGCCCCAGGAACATCTCAACCGCGGCCCAAAGCAGACCCTTTGACGCTGCAAATGTGGGACTGACGAAGCTGACAGAAGCAAAAATCGGTTCGCGTTGCCCACCAAAAAGCTAGGCCGCAATGATTAATCGTAGGGAGGTTAGCCTAATGATTTGTGACGAAAATCCGCAATTGCGTATCGCTGATCTAGGAAAAAATCCCGAAAAAGCGATCTCTGGTCTGGGGAGGCGCATACAGCTTACGACAACCCCATGCCATTTTGGTGGCGTCCGCTATTGGTTTGTGTGCCCAAAGTGCAGAGGGCGTTGTGGTGTTCTATACCCCTACTACTGCAGAAAATGCAGCAACGGCCGCTACAAATCAGAGCTGATGAGCCCTCAACATCGCAAGGTTCACAAGGCCATAAAAATACGCGCCTCGCTGGGCCAAAAGTCGGGTGGCATTTTGGTCCCGTTCCCCGCAAAGCCGAAATGGATGCGCCGAACTACTTACGAGCGCTTGAAACAAGAAGCCACCACTCTTGAGAAATCGATCTTGGCCGAAACGGAGGTCTGGTTGCAGGCGCGCCGGCCGCCTCGTAAACTTCCCGACAAGTTCTGAGGCGCCCAAAGGATCTTTGTTTGCTAGAATCTTCAAGAAGCAAAATAAAACTGCTTTTGGACAACCTCGCGGGCGAAAATAAATGGCCGAAGTCTCGGTGGTATTGTGATTAGCGCGGAAACGGTTGCGCCGCGCGTTTGGTTGGCAAATAACCGGCTTGTCTTTGACTGGGAGGTTTACGCAGGTCGGCTGGCGGAGCAGACCGTGGATCAGCACCTCGCAGCAATCTGGTTCATGGATGAAGTCCTCACGGGAATCCTTCAATCAGCTCACAACCTGTAATCTAAATCACGTACGCTCAGCCCTGAAGGAGGCGATGGCGACAACGGGGCAAGGCCAGAAGTCACGCTCCACAGCGTCACACCCGGCCTCGCAGATCATGGGCTTCCTGCAATGGCTGATCAAACAAGATGGGTATAAACGTCTGCCTGCGGACCTGCCGACCTATTTTCAACTTCCAAAATCGGTCTCTGCCAAACCAATGCCGAAAGCCGAGAAGACCTGCGCGTCTTTGGAAGAAGCGGAAGCGCTTCTGGAATGCATGTACACGCTCACCCTTTCTGAGCGGCGCGTCCTGGCAATGGTCGCCATCGCCCTCCTTGGCCGCAAAGCACCTCAACCTGCCGTGGCTTCGTGACAATCTCTTTCGGCTTGTGTCGTTTGATTCCCACCTGTGATCCTCCGTTTCCTGAGTGTAGGGGTGACCGCCTGACCTTTTCATGACCGCTGGGCAAGTCAGCGATTATATCGGGGCACGGGCATTGCTGGGGGGCTTCCAAAAGTCGAATGGCTGCTCGTGGGCCGTGGCTATGACGTAGATTGGTTCAAAGAAGCGTTGAAAGACAGAGGGCTACGCCGATGCGCCCCTAGGCGAAAACAACGTAAGAAGACCATAAAGTGCGAGAGGCGCCGCTAGAAACGATGCATCCGCATAAAGGTAACTTTCTGCAGGCTAAAAGTCTAGAGCCGTGTAGCGAAACGTCACGACAGATGCCCAAAGGTCTTCCTGACAGCAATCTCTCTCACTGCCATCGCCATCTGCTGCCTTTGAAACTCAATGAGTCCAGACACTAGTGAACTCGCAACGATCGTCAATATGCTCGTCAAAGCAGGGCCGAGTTGGACCGCTCGGCCTAGAAGAGAAATACAGTTGCAAGAGCAGTTGTCCAGGCGAATACTGGCTAACCGGCCTTCAAGCGCTATTTCTATGTCGAGAACAGAGCGGAGTAGCAACGAACAGTAATCTCAATATCAGACAGCGTGCTTTTCATTCGGAGGACAATTATGCATACAAATACAAAGAGACGTGGAACGCGGTTAATGGATCGTCCCGAATACAACAGCAAACCGAGGCCCTTGACCGCACAGCCTACCGACACGGTGTCACACGCCGTCGCGAAAATGACAAAAAAAAATTACGGTTCGGTTGTAATTTTGGAGGCTGACTCCAATACCGTAGCGGGGATAGTTACGGAACGCGACATTCTAAATAAACTGGTAGCGGCAGGACTTGACCCAAAAGTTACCCCACTCAGTGACATCATGACCACCAATCCTCGGCTGGCAAGAGAAACCGATGACATGCTCGATTGGCTGAGGATAATGTCCAACGAGCGTTTCAGACGCCTTCCCGTTGTAGATGAGAGTGGAAGCATCAAGGCTGTTTTCACTCAAGGAGACTTTGTCTCCTACACGTGGCCGGATCTGTTTATGCAGATGAAATCTCTAGCTGGGGCTTCGGTGGTAAAAAACCTCACACTTTATCTGTTTGCTGTGGGCTTAGGATTATATTCCTTAGCAATGCTATTTATTATTGAAAGTTTGCAATAGCGTATTCCTCAGAGTGGCCCTCGTCAGAATGTTCTATGTATAATTGGGCTGCCCCAACTGAATTGGTTCGCCGGACCTGATGCGTTTGAGTGAGCTACTCCCCAATGTTTGGGCTGGTTTAGACGTAATTTAAGTTACTCTTTACTCCTGCTGATCGGTTTGGGTCTCTTCTTTGCTCAGCCAATAGACCAAGGCTGGGAGCTCGCCTCCAAGTGCGGCGTGTGGGCATTTGCGGTAGTGGAAATTGATCCATTTCTCAACGCCAGCCTTCGCCTCTGATCCGGTCTCCCAAGCGTGCAGGTAGACGCTTTCGTATTTTGGGGATCGCCAGAGCCGTTCCACTGTCCGTCGTGAGGGATTTTGGGACAGATGGCATCCTGATCTACGAGAGGGTCTGGCTCATCTGGTTGGTTTGATTATGCGGCGGATTTGCAGTGAAGCACGCGCCGGGTTTTGATAGTCTTTAGTTTAATCCTTTCTCGTTGTTTCAGGATGGTTTGGCCACGCCCGAAGTAGACGCAGGCGGGGGTGAGGTTCTGCGGGCTTTCGTGGTAACGCAGGTGGTTGTCGTGCTCAACAAAGGCGTCGATCTTCTGCGTGAGGTCGCCGGGCAGGTAGTAGTTTTCAAGCAGGATGCGGTTCTTGAGTGTCTGGTGCCAACGCTCGATCTTGCCCTATGGCTGGGGGTGATATGGGGCGCCTCGGACATGGTCCATCTGCTGATCTTCCAGCCAATCTGCCAACTCACCCGAGGTTCAACTCGAACCATTATCGCTGAGCAGGCGCGGCTTGTGCAGGACCGTCGCCTGATCGCAGCCCGAGGCCTGCATCGTCAGGTCAAGCGTGTCGGTCACGTCGCCGGATTTCATTGTTGTGCAAAGCTTCCATGCGATAATGTATCGGCTGTAGTCGCCCAGGATCGTCGAGAGGTAGAACCAGCCCCAGCCGATGACCTTCAGGTAGGTGAAGTCGGTCTGCCAGAGCTGGTTCGGTCGCGTGGTCTTGTCCTTGAACTCGTCGGCTGCTGACAGCACCACATAGGCCGGGCTGGTGATTAGATCATAAGACTTGAGAATGCGATAGACTGAAGCCTCTGACATCGAGACCTTTGTCCGCCATTGGTCCGAGGACAATGGTCGAGGATACTTTTCCGTGTCTTCGCCCCCATCCGCTGCCCGGCAGGGCATTGCAAAGCAATGTCCCGAGAGGGGCCGATCATGCTTTTTTTGAGCAGCCGCAGCTCCAGCGCCTGCTTGGCCACGACCTCTTTCAGATCGCGGGCCTTACGGCGCAAATCCTTAACCTCGCTCGACGTCGCCGCACGGGCCCTGTCGCCCGCCAGGCGCTTCTTCCCAGCCTCAAGGAACTCCTCGGACCAGCTGTAGTAGAGGCTCTGGGCAATGACATTTCGGCGATGCTGTCCTCGCCCTTCAGGCCGTCCAGCACGATCCTAATCTTCTCTTCCACTGAATACTGCTTGCGCGTCGCTCGGCGGATGTCCTTGACGACCTTCTCGCCATGGCTCTTGCGGGTTCAGGGTTTCTGTCTCATCTCCACTCCTTGGTGTTTACGATGTGCCAGAAACCCTCTCTTATCAAATCACACCAAAATGTCCCATTGGCGCTGACGTCAGACAGGATATTCTCAAAAGATTAATGTTGAGCGGCGTCCAGTGCTGGGACGCACTTAACTTGGTCCGAAACCACCAGCGGCGGAAGAGCCAGCATGATCTGACGTGTCTTTAACGTTAAGTCAGGCACACATTGGATGACGGATGCTGTTATGCGGGGCCAAGCGTAAGATCACTTATGGATGCCGCGAAGGTAAATCATACCGTGCGGAAAGATACGCTGCAATATGTTTGGTGTTGTCTATCCTGCGCGTTTTGCCCATGCCCTCAACGGACCATTGGCGCGAAATGTCATCGTCACCATTTGGGAAAATCAGCTGCGGGCAGGATTGATTTTCATGCCCTGCAAGATCAGGCAGGGCGCCACGCGGTTTTGAAAAGTCAACATATTCAATCTGCAGGGTTTGACGCAGGGAGTGGAATGCCGAAAGCAGGCCTTCAATCATGTTGCAATCGGGGCAATAGAAGGTGCCTGGTCCGACATCGGGATCACTGAATTGTGTTTTGAGAAGATACAATGTCGGATGTGTGGTTTCAGTCATAGGTAAGGTCCTTTCATCTACATGAACCAACTCGCCCGGATGTTTGTCTGCAATCAAATATCAAGTCGGCTGAAGCGGCCAAGGGGGTAGGTGTGCTGGGTGTTGAAATGGCGCCAATTAAGCACCGCATTGCACGGGTTAAACAGTACCATCTGTCTCATCGCAAGCAGAAGATACGTCGCCTTCGGAATTGTCAGAGTTTGGTTGGACGTGTGTTTCACCCAACAAAGTGGCAATTTCTGCTCCGAGGAGTAATTCGGAAATGTCTCCAAAATGATTGGCCCGCAACTCTCCGGATTTGTCGATCAGGATCAAGCTGGGCGTTCCATGCATCCGATAGGCTTCCATCGTTTTCGGTGTGGGCCCGGTGCCCGGTTGGTCAACCCCGACCGGAAAATTGATGCGGTATTCGTGCAGGAAAGCCTCCAATGAAACTGAGGTCATCGCATCATGATGTTGAAAAACAGTATGCAAACCCAAAAGGGCCACCTTGGCCTGTTGGAATGTGGCTTGGATCTTTTTCACAAGCGGCAGGCCATGCATGACGCAGCCTGGACATAGTATTTGAAATGCCTCAATCACGACGACTTTGCCACGCAACTTCGCCAGGGTCAGGTCTTCATTTGTGTTGAACCATTTCTGGATTTGCAACTCTGGTGCGGGCATGTCTACTCCCTCCAAAAATTTCTTGCGGCCGCGACGGTGTGAAAGTTTGCGGCGAAAATCGCCGAAATATCGATCAATGCCGTCGGATTGAATTCGTAAATCGGTCGGAGACGCTCTCGAACTTCTGCATTAGGCTGGCTCTTTTTGACGGCGAAACGCGACCGTTTGATCGCAAGTGTCTGACGTCAGCACTTATGGGGCCAAATAGGTTGATTTGCTAAGAGAGGGTTTGTTGCTCATCGTAGCCACTGAGGAGTGGACGATGAGAAAGACAACAAAAAGCCCTGGCGAGAAGATCGTCAAAGACATCAAACGTGCGACCCGTAAGTGCTGACGTCAGACACTGTCCGTCATCAGAGTTTTTGGAACCAAGAGCGGCGTAAACTAAAAGAGTGTTCGGCTCATCTTGTTGGTTTGATTATGCTGCGTGCTGGCGGTGATGCAAGCGCCGCGCGTCGAGTGTCTTTCGTTTGATCCTTTCTCTTTGCTTTAGAATAGCTTTGTCACGGCCGAAGTAGACGTCGGCGGGTGTGACGTTGTTCAGGTTCTCTTGGTATCGCTGGTGGTTGTAATGATCGACGAAGGCCTTAATCTGGGCTTTGAGGTCGCCAGGCAGGAAGTAGTTCTCCAGCAAGATGCGGTTCTTCAGGGTTTGATGCCACCTCTCAATTTTACCCTGTGCCTGGGTATGATAAGGTGCGCCCCTGCTGTGCTTCATTCCTTTGTCCTGCAACCATTCCGCCAGATCACCAGATACGTAACTTGACCCATTGTCTCTCAGCAGGCGCGGCTTATGAACAACGTGGACCTGATCACATCCCGACGCCTCAAGCGCCAGATCCAGCGTATCAGTCACGTCTTCAGCCCTCATGTTTGTGCAGAGTTTCCACGAGATGATGTAGCGGCTGTAATCGTCGAGGATCGTGCTGAGATAGAACCAACCCCAGCCCAAAACCTTGAGATACGTGAAGTCGGTTTGCCAGAGTTGGTTGATGGCCGTAGTTTTGTCTTTGAACTCATTTGCCGCCTTGATGACGATGAAGGCGGGGCTGGTGATCAGGTCATGGGCTTTCAGCATCCAGTATGTTGAAGCCTCTGATACAAAATAGCTTTCTTGATCCGTGAACGTGACTCCCAAATCCCGTGGTGATAATTCTGTTTCCTTTAGAGCTAATTTGACGACCTTGCGCCGCACCTCATCAGGGATGCGGTTCCAGACGTGTTTGGGCTTGGGAGATTGGTCCTGCAAACCAGTCTCGCCGGACTGCCGGTATCGGTCATACCAACGATAGAACGTGGTGCGCGGGATACCCAGTTTGGCCAGCGTTTGGCGCGCTGAAAGATGCGAGCCTTCGACCTGCCGGATGATCTCCAGCTTCTCTGATGCGGCATACCTCATTCTTGGTCGCCCCCATCCGCTGCCCGGCAGGGCATTGCAAAGCAATGTCCCGAGAGGGGCCGATCATGCTTTTTTTGAGAAGACGCAATTCCAGCGTTTGCTCGGCCACGACTTCCTTCAGATCGCGGGTTTCACGACGCAGGTCTTTGACTTCGTCGGTCGTGGCCGCGCGGGCGGCATCGCCAGTCAACCGCCTTTTTCCGGCTTCCAAGAAGTCCTTGGATCACTTGTAGTAAACCCCCTGGGAAATCCCCTCACGGCGGCAAAGCTCAGCAATGCTATCTTCGCCACGCAGGCCATCCAGCACGATCCTGATCTTCTCTTCAGCTGAATACTGTTTGCGGGTTGCCCGTTTGATGTCTTTGACGATCTTCTCGCCGGGGCTCTTGGTTGTCTTTCTCATCGTCCACTCCTCGGTGGTCACGATGAGCCAGAAATACTCTCTTATCAAATCGCCCTATTTGGACCCATAGGCGCTGACGGCAGACAAGAATCAGGGCCACATCTCGAAGCGCTGGATGAAAATTACAGGAAAAAACTGCAGTTTTTGAAAGTTAGACCTTGCCTTGGATGGCGGTGTGAAATTTGAACTCTTTGACCTGCCCGGCCGTTTCTCCGGCCCAGCAGGCGCGAGGCGTGCGGGTACGGCATATTGTTTTGCGTTAAATCGACCGTGATGCCGCGATTGCGGGCCTTGCAAAACTGGTGTCACTGTTGGATCGTTCCAAATCGATGGATTCGCAGACCGGCGGTTTACGTCTCGCCAGAATCTCCATGGTTCTGCCGCAAGAACTCTACGAAGTTTCTTAACAACTGAAATTGCACCATTTTTGTTAATGATTTTTTCCTATTGCATATTTTGGAACGTTCCAGTATTTATTTGGAACGTTCCAAAAATTCTTTTGCTTGGAACGTCTGGAGGAAAAAATGACCAAAGTTGTACGAGTTGCGGATGCGGTGTCCCGAATTGAGGATGGTGCCATTGTGACGGTGTCATCGTCGTCCACCTTGGGTTGTCCCGACGCGGTTCTGGCGGCGATTGGCGCCCGGTTCGACGCGACAGGTCACCCGCACAAGATCACATCGCTCCACCCGATTGCTGCAGGCGATGTCTATGGTGTGAAGGGTATGGATTATATCGCCAAAGATGGCCTGCTGGACCGCGTTTTGGCCGGTTCCTACCCATCTGGCCCATCAAGTGTAGAAATGCCCGAGATTTGGAAAATGATCGTCGAGGACCGTGTGGCTGCTTACAATGTACCCTCGGGCATTCTGTTCGACATGCATCGCGAAGCTGCAGCCAAGCGCCCTGGCGTTTTGACCGAAGTTGGCTTGGATACCTTTGTGGATCCGATCCGTCAGGGCTGTGCGATGAACGACAAAGGAGCCGCTGCACCGATTGTCGAGCGTGTAGAGTTTGGCGGCAAGGCATGGCTACACTTTCCGAATATCGCGCCTGATGTTGCGATCATCCGGGCCACAACTGCCGACGAACGGGGCAACCTTACTTACGAACATGAAGGCGCCTATCTTGGTGGTCTTGAACAGGCGATTGCTGCACGCACCAACGGTGGCATCGTGATCGCGCAGGTCAAGCGGGTGACTGCCAACGGGTCACTGCGCCCCCATGACGTGCGCGTGCCTGGCCATTTGGTTGATTTCGTCGTCGTTGACCCGGATCAAATGCAAACCACCGAAACGCCCCATGATCCGGCTATTTCAGGCGAGATCATGCGTCCGTGGAGCAGCTTCACGCTCGCTGAACATGGCATTGAGAAGGTGATTGCTCGCCGTGCTGCGATGGAGTTGCAGCGCGGGATGACGGCCAATCTTGGGTTCGGCATAAGCGCTATGGTGCCGCGCGTCTTGCTGGAAGAAGGCCATCCGGACGCCGTCACATGGGCAATTGAGCAAGGTGCCGTGGGGGGGATTCCACTGACTGGCTTCGCCTTTGGCTGCGCCTCCAACGCGGATGCATATGTCCCGTCGCCCCAGCAGTTCATCTACTTTCAGGGTGGCGGTTTTGACATGTCATTCCTTTCTTTTCTTGAGGTCGATGTCGAAGGCAACGTAAACGTCTCCAAGCTGGGCAAAAAACCTTATCTGACCGCTGGCTGTGGTGGTTTCGTGGATATTACCGCGAAGGCCAAAAGCATCGTCTTCTCAGGCTGGTTCGAAGCTGGTGCAAAGGTTGGGCTGAGCGATGATGGCATCAACATTGAAGCCCCGGGCAAGTTCGCTAAAATGGTGGACGAGGTCGAACATATCACGTTCTCGGGTCGTCGCGCGCGGGAACAAGGGCAGAATGTAATCTATGTTACCGAACGGTGCGTGATCTCGTTGCAGGGCAATGGGTTGGTCGCTACCGAGATCATGCCGGGGATTGACCCGCAAGAGCATATCATTGGCCCGTCCCGAGGCCGGGTGCAGGTCGCCGAGAACGCGCAAGTTATGCCGAAAACGCTGCTCTTGGATGCGCCGATGGGGCTGGTGCTGTGAGCAAGATTACCTTGTCATATGATGGCGCAATAGCTGTGCTGACCGTGTCGAACGAGTCAAAGTTGAACGCTTTGACGACGACGATGCTGGACGCGCTTTATAGGCACCTGTCCGAGATAGACCGCAGCACCGACACGCGTGCGGTGATCGTGACTGGCGCGGGTGAAAAGGCGTTTTGCTGCGGAGCGGATATCGCTGAGTGGGGGGGGCTAGCGCCCGCCGAATTTGCCCGTGGGTGGGTTCGCGATGGACACCGAATTTTTGACCGGTTGGCGCGCCTTTCAAAGCCCACGATTGGCGCTTTGAACGGTCACGCCTTTGGCGGTGGTTTGGAGCTGGCCGCGGCCTGTGACATTCGAGTGATGACGCCCCGCGCCACATTGGCCTTGCCAGAGGCAAAGGTTGGGATTGTGCCCGGTTGGTCCGGCACCCAGCGCCTGATGCGCTTGATACCAGAGCCAGTAGCCAAGGAGATGGCGCTCTTTGGTCGCCGCATCAGTGCAGGGCGTGCCCGAGACGTGGGATTTGTAGCCGAGATCACTGACAACGTACTGGGGGCAGCCCATCAAATCGCCGCCGATCTGGCCGATGTCTCCCCCCGTGCAAACGAGATCACTAAGACCATGATCCACGGCGCGGTCGGCGAAGACCGGGGTGCCGCGATTGAGGCCCTTGGGGCTGCAGCAGCGGGTGCCAGCGCGGATCGAGACGAAGGCGTTGATGCCTTCCTGAATAAACGTTCCACCAAATTTACAGGGCAATAGAATATGAAGGATCTGACCATCAACACGGCGACCGCCTATGATCTTCCGCCGCCCTTTTCCGGTCGGCATATGATTGACGGCGCTTGGGTCGAAAGCGCTGAAACGTTTGAACGTGCGTCGCCCTCACATGACGTGGTTGTCAGCCGGAATGCCCTCGCTGGTGAGGCCGAGACTGAGGCAGCGATCGCTGCCGCCCGTCGTACATTTGACGCAGGTGTCTGGAGCCGCATTTCCGCTAAAGAACGGGCTGCTGTGCTGCTGAAGGTCGCTGATCTGATCGAGGCCAATGTTGAACGCATCGCCGTTCAGGAAACACTGGAAAGCGGCAAGCCCATCAGCCAGTCCCGCGGCGAAGTTGGTGGTGCGGCCGACCTTTGGCGCTATGCGGCATCTCTAGCGCGGACGTCACATGGGGATAGCCACAACAGCCTGGGCGAAGACATTCTGGGCGTCGTCGTCAAAGAGCCCATCGGCGTTGTTTCGATCATCACGCCGTGGAATTTCCCCTTCTGGATCCTGAGCCAGAAACTACCATTTGCCCTTGCTGCGGGTTGCACGGTGGTCGTCAAACCGTCCGAGATGACGCCGTCATCGACGGTTATGATGGGGGAACTGCTGATTGAGGCGGGTTTGCCAGCGGGCGTCTGCAACATCGTGCTGGGATATGGCCAACCGGTGGGCAGCCTGATGTCGACCCACCAGGACGTGGACATGGTGACTTTCACCGGCTCCACGGCGGTGGGCAAGCTGATCACGCAGGCCTCTTCGAGCACGTTGAAAAAAGTCGCATTGGAACTCGGTGGCAAGAACCCACAGGTTATCATGCCCGACGCGGATTTGGAGAACGCCGCCGACGCGGTCACCTTCGGTGTCTACTTCAATGTCGGTCAGTGCTGTAACTCCTCTAGCCGCATCATCGTGCACGAAGATATCGCGGAGGCCTTTGTAGCCCGCGTGGTCGACATGTCGCGGCAGGTCAAGTTCGGCGATCCGCTCGATGACAGCACGCAAGTGGGCGCGATCGTCACGGCAGAACACAACACCAAGATCGACAGCCACGTCCAAGACGCCGTCAAGGCGGGCGCCAAGGTCGAAATCGGCGGTGGGCCACTGGTCGTTGATGGGCTTGGATCACAATTCTATCAGCCAACCGTCGTGTCAAACGTGACCCCAAACATGGCCATCGTCCGGGAAGAGGTCTTTGGTCCAGTCCTGACCGTCCTGACGTTCAAGACGCTGGAGGAGGCCATCGCCCTGGCCAACGACAGCGACTACGGCCTGTCAGCGGGGATATGGAGCAACGACATCCACACCTGCCTTGAATTTTCCCGCGGCGCCCATGCGGGCACGGTTTGGACCAACACCTGGATGGATGGCTACCCGGAACTCGCCTTTGGTGGGGTCAAGCAATCCGGCCAAGGCCGCGAAATCGGCAAATATGGATATGACGAATTCCTTGAGGTGAAATCCCTGGTGATGCGCGTTGGGCGCGACAGCCGGCCACCTTGGGTTCAAAGCGGCGCCTAAAGCTGCCGGATAATCGAAACGCAGAAAGGGAGGAAATTATGCGTTTATACTTGAAAACGACTGTAATTGCACTTGCGCTGACAGCGGCCACTGGTGCCGTCAAAGCTGATGGACACGGTGGTGTGGAAGTTCTGCACTGGTGGACATCTGGCGGTGAAGCAGCAGCGCTTAACGTGCTCAAAGGCGATCTTGAAGGCCAAGGCATTGGCTGGACCGACATGCCTGTCGCGGGCGGCGGCGGTGAGCAGGCTATGACCGTTCTGCGCGCCCGTGTGACCGCAGGTAATCCGCCGACAGCCGTTCAGGGCCTGGGCTTTGACATCATCGACTGGGCCAATCAGGGCGCTTTGGCCAACCTCAACGATGTTGCCGCCGCAGAAGGCTGGGATGACGTTGTGCCCGCCGCCCTGCAGCAGTTTGCTAAAGTGGGTGGGGAATGGGTCTCCGCACCGGTGAATGTGCATTCCACTAACTGGGTCTGGGCGAACAAAGCTGTTCTGGACGCCAACGGCATCGCAGTTCCTGAGACATGGGAAGACTTCGCCGCGGCCCTCGACACGCTGGCGGCTGCCGGTGTGACACCCATCGCCCATGGCGGTCAACCCTGGCAGGAGGCCACCGTATTTGACGCCGTTGCTATGTCGGCACTCGGTCCCGATGGCTATCAAGCAGCCTTTATTGATCTCGACCCTGAGGCACTTGGCTCTGACGCAATGAAAGAAGCGTTTGACCGTATGGCCGTCATCCGTGCCAACGTCGACGAGAACTTCTCTGGTCGTGACTGGAACCTTGCGACAGCTATGGTCATCAACGGCGAAGCGGGCTTCCAGATGATGGGTGATTGGGCCAAGGGTGAGTTCCTGAACGCGGGCAAGGTGCCGGGCGAGGATTTCCTCTGCTTCCGCTTCCCAGGCACGCAGGAACAGGTCACGTTCAACGCTGACCAATTCATGATGTTCGATCAGGGCGGCGCAGTGTCCGACGAGCAAGCAGCCTTGGCATCGGCCATCCTATCTCCCTCCTTCCAGTCCGCCTTTAACGTGGTCAAGGGGTCGGTTCCAGCACGCACTGATGTGTCCGATGCCGACTTTGACGCTTGCGGGCAGCAAGGCATGGCGGACCTCGCCGCCGCCTCCGAAAGCGGCAACCTCTTTGGCTCCATGGCCCACGGCCACGCCAATGAAGCGGCTGTGAAGAACGCCATGTACGACGTGATCACCGCCCACTTCAATGGTGAGTACATCAGCGAAACCGCTGTGGATGAGCTGATCACAGCCGTTGAACTTGCCCAGTAATCGCTGAGCAATCCTCCCAGTGGCGGGGTGGTCCTATAGCCACCCCGCTGCATGAAAACCACTCTCATTATTCAGCCTAAAGGGGGCGCGTGATGGCACAGACAGCCGACGCGGATTTCAAGACGCGACTACAATCCTGGTTGCCAAAATTGGTGTTGTCACCATCGCTGGCCATGGTGCTGGTCTTTGTCTATGGCTTCATCATCTTTTCGGTGTATCTGTCGTTTACCGATAGCCGTTTGCTGCCGTCATACGGCTGGGCCGGGTGGGAGAATTACTCCAAACTCTGGCGTCTTAGCCATTGGGAAATCTCCCTTACTAACATGGGCACCTTTGCTGTGCTCTACATCAGCATCTGCACGGTACTTGGCCTCAGCCTTGCGATCTTTTTGGATCAGAAAGTTCGGGCCGAGGGGGTGATCCGGACGATCTACCTTTACCCCATGGCGCTGTCATTCATCGTCACAGGCACCGCGTGGAAATGGTTCCTCGACCCTGGCATTGGCCTTGAGAACGTGCTGCAAACCTGGGGTTGGACCAGTTTTGAATTCGATTGGATCAAGAACCGCGATTTTGCAATCTACACCGTTGTCCTTGCCGCCGTCTGGCAGACAAGCGGGTTCGTCATGGCGATGTTTCTGGCAGGCCTACGCGGGATCGACAACGAGATACTGAAGGCCGCCCAGATGGATGGCGCGTCGAACTGGAACCTCTACCGTCGGATCATCATTCCGCAGCTGCGGCCTGCGTTCCTATCCGCCTTCGTGATCCTGAGCCACCTCGCGATCAAGACGTTTGACTTGGTCATCGCGCTGACCGGCGGTGGCCCCGGCCGTGCCACCGAACTGCCCGCGACGTTCATGTATTCCTACACGTTCAGCCGGAATCAAATGGGCATTGGTGCCGCATCTGCCACGATCATGCTCATGACCATCGCAGCAATCATGATCCCCTACCTTTACGTCGAACTGCGGGAGAAGAAGTAATGGCCGATCCAAAGGAGCGCTCAAAATGAGTATCGCAAGCCAAGACACCGCCATTCGCACAGGCCGGGTGACGCGGACGCTGATCTACCTCGTCCTGTTGCTTTTCGCGCTGTTCTACATGCTGCCGCTCTATGTGATGGTCATCAACTCGGTGAAACCGCTGGATGAAATCACCGGTGGGGGCATGATGAACCTGCCGCAGGTCTTTACGCTAGAACCGTGGGCCAAGGCGTGGTCTTCCGCCCAGATCGGGGTCGATCCGACGGGGTTGCGGCCTTACTTTTGGAACTCGATCTCGATGGTTGTGCCAGCGGTCGTAATCTCTACCGTGTTGGGTGCGCTCAACGGTTACGTCCTGACCAAATGGCGGTTCCGTGGAGACACGATCTTGTTCGGTCTGATGCTGTTTGCCTGCTTCATTCCGTTTCAAATCGTGCTGATCCCCATGGCCCGGATGCTTGGGCTTATGGGGCTTGCGGGCACGACATGGGGTCTTGCCCTGGTACACATCGTCTATGGCATCGGATTCACGACGCTCTACTTCCGCAACTACTATGCGGTCTTTCCGACCGAGTTGGTCCGCGCGGCACAGATTGACGGTGCAGGGTTCTTCCAGATCTTCTGGCGTATCCTGCTGCCCTCATCCGGTCCCATCGCCGTTGTCTCGATAATCTGGCAGTTCACCAACATCTGGAATGATTTCCTGTTTGGGGCGTCCTTTGCGGGGGCGGATAGCCAGCCGATGACCGTTGCGTTGAACAACCTTGTTCAGTCGTCCACCGGGGTCAAAGAATACAATGTCCACTTTGCGGGCGCGATCCTCGCGGCCCTCCCAACCCTTGTCGTTTACATCGTTGCAGGCCGCTACTTTGTGCGCGGTCTGATGGCCGGATCGGTGAAAGGATAAGACGTTTAGTGGCCGGGAAGCGGCGGCAACCGCCCCCGGCCGCGTTGAGATCAACAATCATCGGTTGCGCGAGCCGATCCCAACATGAGAGGAAAACCACAAATGAAAAGAATTGCCAACATAGCTGCAATCACGCTTTGTTTTTCGTCGGCACAGGCCGTCGCGGAAACCAGCGTCGAAGTCATGCATTTCTGGACATCCGGGGGCGAAGCTGCGGCCCTAGGCGTGATTAGAGACAAAGTCGTTGAGGCCGGTATTGAGTGGCAGGACGCCCCCGTCGCGGGTGGCGGTGGCGACCAAGCCAAAACCGCACTGCAGACACGGATCGCGGCGGGCGACCCACCCGCGGCCATGTTGATGCTCGGTCAGAACATCATCGATTGGGCCAATGAAGGCATTCTCGGTGACGTCAATGCTCTGGCTGAAACCGAAGGGTGGGATGATGTCCTTCCTCAAGCCGTGCAGGATTTCAACAAGATCAATGGTGCCTATGTGGCGGCCCCAACGAACGTGCATCGTACCGACATGATCTGGGCATCCCGTGCTGCCTTTGATACGATTGGCGCGGACTTCCCAACGACGTGGGATGAGTTCAACGCATTGGCACCCCGTTTCGTGGAGGCTGGCATCGTACCGATCGCCCATGGCGGGCAGGCGTGGCAAGAGGCCTACATGTTCGAGGCCCTCGTTCTTGGCGTTGGTGGTGCTGACTTTTACCGTGCGGCGTTGGTCGACCTTGACCCTGAGGCGCTTCGGTCTGAAACGATGCAATCTGTCTTTGCGCAGATGGCTGGCATCCGAGGCATGGTCGATGAGGACTTTTCTGGCCGCGACTGGAACCTCGCGTCGGCCATGGTCATCAACGGCGAGGCCGCGATGCAAATCATGGGTGATTGGGCCAAAGGTGAGTTCACCAACGCCGGTCAAGTCGCAGGCGAGGACTTTGCTTGCATTCCTGTTCCTAAAACGGATGCTGGCGGCTTTGTGTACCTCGTGAACTCGCTGAGCTTCTTCGCCCAACCGGATGCAGAGGCGGCAGATGCGCAGGCGACCTTGGCAAGTGCAATCATGGATCCTGAAGTTCAGGTTGCCTTCAATCAAGCGAAAGGCGCGATCCCAGCGCGGACTGATGTGGATTTCTCAGCGCTTGATGCCTGTGCGCAAGCCTCGGCTGCAGACTTTTCGGCAAGTGACACCGCCGGAACAGCTGTTCCAACTTTCGCAGGCACCCACGCGGCGCAAGCCAGTGTTGTGGGGGCTGCGACGGACGTCATTACTGAATTTTTTAACACCGACATGACGCCGGAAGACGCGGCAGAGCAACTTGCAGAAGCGGTTGAGCTGGCCCTGTAATATTATCGACGCGCGTGATCATAGCGCGCGCCAACCAACCAAGTGGAGCGACGGAAATGGGTTTCCTCGATATTGACAACACAACAAAATCGTACGGAGCTGTGGAGGTTCTGCACAAGGTGGACATTTCAGTGCAAGAGGGGGATTTCCTTGTCCTCGTCGGGCCATCGGGCTGCGGCAAGTCCACTTTGCTCAACATGATCGCAGGGCTTGAAGAAATCACCAGCGGTGAGATCCGCATCAAGGATCAGGTCATGAACGGGGTCCACCCGTCCAAGCGCAACATCGCGATGGTATTCCAAAGTTACGCGCTCTACCCCAACATGACCGTTGGGCAAAACATCACCTTTGGCCTCGAAATGCACGGCATGCCGAAGCCTGAGCGTGAAAAGGCGATGAAAGAAGTAGCCAGCCTGTTGCAGATTGAGCAATTGCTTGACCGAAAGCCTGGTGCGCTTTCCGGTGGTCAACGCCAGCGGGTCGCTATGGGCCGTGCGCTGGTGCGCAACCCGGATGTGTTCCTGTTTGATGAACCACTCTCCAATCTGGATGCCAAACTGCGCGTTGACATGCGAACCGAAATCAAGAAACTGCACCAGAAATTGGGCACCACTATTGTTTACGTCACCCACGACCAGATCGAAGCGATGACGCTCTCAACCCGTATCGCGGTTATGTATCGCGGGTTTGTCCAGCAGCTGGGTACGCCACAGGAAATCTACGACAGCCCCGCCAACATCTTCGTGGCGACTTTCATGGGATCGCCTGCGATGAATGTGGTGCCTGCAAAGGTCGCGGTGCTAGACGGCACACCGGTTGCGGTGGTCGCATTGCACGACGGGACAAGCACCACATTGCCCTTCAGTCAGAACAATCTGACCGCATGGGACGGGCGTGACATTATGCTGGGCATTCGTCCCGAGACGATCACGGACGAGGACGCTGCAGATCGCAAATCGATCAACATTGCGCCGATGACAAACCGGATCACTGTAACCGAACCGGCAGGCTCCGACACCTTTGTGACGATGACCATGGGCGGCAAGGATGTGATCGCGCGGATGCGCTCCGACGCGGGTGTGCGCCCTGGTGCTGATTTCAAGTTCTCGGTGAACATGGAAAAGGCCGTGGCCTTTGATCCTGAAACCGAACTGCGCATCGCACCCTGATGGATGCGGATGTTCTCATAATCGGCTCAGGCATGGGCGGGGCGACCATGGCCGCCGCGCTGGCCCCAACAGGTCGTCGGATCCTGATCCTTGAGAGAGGGGAGCATTTGCGCCCCTCGGCTCAGGATCGCGACCCAGACGCGGTCTTTCGGGATGGCGCGTTTCGCCCGGACGAGGTCTGGCTGGACGGCGCCGATCAATCTTTCAATCCGGGGAACTACTACAACGTGGGCGGCAATTCCAAATTCTATGGCGCGGCCCTGATCCGCTACCGCGAGGCGGATTTCGGGCCTGTCGCCCATTCAAGTGGAACAACGCCCGGTTGGCCAATCGACTATTCTGAGCTTGAGGTCGATTATCAAGCCGCCGAAGAGCTTTATCAAGTGCGGGGCAATGCAGCCCAAGACCCGACAGAGCCCTATCATTCTGGGTCTTATCCCCATCCGCCTGTTCCGGATGAACCGGATGTGGCAGCGCTACGCAATCGCCTGTCCGAAATCGGACTGACCCCGTCTTCCATTCCTTTGGGCTTGGACCTCCCCGCTTGGCTTTCTGTTGGCAAGACCGCGTGGGATGCCTACCCCAACACCGGACGCGGGAAAATGGATGCCGAAACCGCCGGGCTGACAGAGGCTTTGCGCCATAATAACGTATCCCTGCGCACGGGCTGCAGAGTTGAGTGGATCGAGGTCGATGGTACCGGGCGCGTGGCAGGTGTCGGGCTGTCCACGGGGGAAACCTTCACATCGCCCCTCGTTGTGGTGGCCGCAGGCGCTGTCCAAACCGCCGCTCTTTTGTTGCGCTCGGCCAAAGGGGATCATCCCACAGGCCTTGCAAATCGGTCTGATCAGGTTGGCCGAAACTTCATGAACCACAATTGTTCCGCAGTTATAGCGCTGCACCCGTTGCGCAAGAACCGCAGCGTCTATCAAAAGACATTGATGCTGAATGATTTCTATCTGGCAACGGACGACCGCCCGCCTTTGGGGAACGTCCAAATGCTGGGCAAGATCACGGGTCCGATCATAGCCGCAAATTCCCGATCGGCAAAATGGCTTGCCAATTTCGTCGCAACCCGCAGCTTTGACTTTTACGCTATGTCCGAAGATTTGCCGAACCCTAACAGCCGCGTCACGCTCAAGGACGGTCAGATCAAACTGGACTGGCAGCGGTCCAACTGGGCCGCGCATATGCAGCTTGTCAAAGCGCTCAAATCCAAACTGCGCAAAGCGGGTTTCCCCTTCGTTGCCTCAAAGCCCTTCGATCGACGCACGCCGTCCCATCAATGTGGAACCGCGCGCATGGGGGATGATCCAGCGACCAGTGTGGTGAACAGTTATTGCCGCAGCCATGATCATCCGAACCTCTTTATCGTCGATGCCTCGGTCCTGCCGACATCGGCTGCCGTTAACCCGGCGCTGACCATCGCAGCCCTCGCGCTGCGCGCGGGGCGCCACATCATCGAGACGGAGTTTGCCGCATGACCGGCCTTGGATATGATTTCATCGTGATTGGTGGAGGCTCTGCCGGGGCTGCCATTGCCGCACGTTTGTCAGAGGACTCGAGCGCGAAAGTCTTATTGCTGGAGGCTGGCGGCAGCGATCGCCACCCGTTTTTTCACTTGCCTGCAGGTTTCGCTAAGATGACCAAGGGCATCGGCTCCTGGGGCTGGTCGACAACCCCACAAAAGGCGATGCAAAACAAGATCTTCAACTACACCCAAGCCAAGGTCATTGGTGGCGGGTCGGCGATCAACGCGCAAATTTATACGCGTGGTGCAGCGCAAGATTACGACAGCTGGCGTCAGATGGGCTGCGACGGATGGAGCTATGAAGACGTGCTTCCCTACTTCAAAAAGTCGGAAGACAACGACACTTATAGTGGCCGCTATCATGGCAAGGGCGGTCCCTTGGGTGTGTCCATGCCCGCCGCCCCTTTGCCTATTTGCGATGCCTTCATCGAGGCTGCAGGGCAAGTGGGCATTCCCAAAACCACAGACGTGAATGGCGAAAAGCAGGAAGGTGCTGGCTATTATCAGCTGACGCAAAAGAATGCGCGTCGGTCGTCTGCTGCGATGGCCTTTCTGGGGCAAGCGCGCGGGCGCGACAACCTGACCATCCAGATGAGGGCCCAGGTGAATCGGATCATTGTCGAGAAAGGACGCGCCACAGGTGTTGAAATGGCTGACGGGTCTGTCATCTCCGCAGATCGCGAGGTGGTCCTGTCGTCAGGAGCCATCGGCTCGCCTCGACTGTTGCAACTGTCCGGGATTGGTCCTGCAGACCATCTGCGAAGCCTTGGAATCGACGCGGTCTATGACCAACCGAATGTCGGGGCGAACTTGCAAGATCATCTGGATCTGTATGCAATTTCCGAGGTCACGGGGCCGCATACCTATGATCGTTTCGCCAAGCTGCACCTCAGTACTTTTGCCGCCCTGCAATATGTCTTCACGCGCAGGGGGCCTGTGGCATCCAGCCTGTTTGAGACAGGCGGCTTTTGGTACGCGGATGAAAACGCGGAAACGCCAGACATCCAAATGCACCTCGGCCTCGGCACGGGGATAGAAGCTGGCGTTGAGGCCATGCCAAACGGCGGCGTGACACTGAATGCCTGCCACCTGCGGCCTCGATCACGTGGCACAGTCAGGCTGCAGTCAGACAACCCCAAAGACATGCCGCTGATTGATCCTAATTACCTGTCAGATCCCTATGACCGCGAAATGTCGATCCGGGGCCTGAAACTGGTGCAAGAGATCCTGTCTCAATCTGCTCTTAGCGATTACATCCTGGCCGAACGTCTGCCCGGACCCGATGTGAAGACGGATGAGGATTACTTCAACTTCATCTGCGTCCACTCCAAAACCTCGCACCATTGTGCGGGTACCTGCCGTATGGGCGCGGATGATGCCGCGGTTCTAAACCCGCGTCTCCAGTTCAACGGCATTGACGGCCTGCGCGTCGCTGATGCCTCGGTCATGCCAACCGTCAATTCATCAAACACCAATGCACCTTCCATCATGATCGGCGAGAAAGCCGCCGACATGATCAAACAAGACCAAGGAATGGCCCTATGATCCGCCACATCGTTCTTACCAAATTCAAGTCCGACGCCTCTGAGGACACCATCAAGACCATCTACGATGGCTTGTCGGCCCTTGCAGACAAGCTGCCGGGAGCCGCAAATTTCACCGGTGGGCGATCCGAAAGCCCCGAGCAGATCGAGCGCGGCTACATGCACGGCTTTGTTATCGACTTTGACAGCTGGGACGCCTTGCAGACCTACGCCGACAATGAAGAGCACAAAGCCCTAGGTGGCCAGCTGGTGGCCAATGCTGTGGGGGGTATTGACGGTATTCTGGTTCTCGACCTCGACGTATAAGAAGGGGGGTAAAGGAGATCCTCACATGAAAAGTCGCCCCACCATTCTGGACGTCGCCAAACAGGCTGGCGTGTCGAAATCCACCGTGAGCCTCGTTTTACAAGGAGCCACGACCGTCAAGGATGAGACACGCAAGTCAGTGCGGCAGGCGATAGCGGAGATCGGTTACGTCTACAACCGGTCAGCTGCGACGTTGCGGTCGTCCTCTTCGGGTTTGATCGGGTTGGTGATCAACGACCTTCGCAACCCGTTTTTTACCGAATTTGCAGCGCTGTTTCAGATGGAGCTTGCAAAAGCCGGCTTTGCCACCGTGCTGGCCAATACCGACGAAGACCCTAAGCTGCAAAGTCAAATGATTTCTTCGCTCGTGGAGCATGGGGTATCGGGCTTCATTATTTCACCCGCCTATGGGGATGAAGCCACAACCCTCGCGGTTTTGGACGCGGCCAACACTCCGACACTGCAGGTCTTCCGGACGCTGGAGCGAGAGGGTGGCACTTTTCCACTTGTGGCGCCCGACTACCTGACGGGCGGGCGCTTAGCGGCGGAACATCTGCTTGAGAAAGGCTGCAAAAAGATCGCTTTCCTCGGCGGTTTGGAAGGGCGTCCGGTGACGCGCGAACGGATGGCAGGCTATCTATCGGTCTTAGATGAGAGAAGGCAAAAGCCGCTGATAATCACCGGACAATCGACCCGCGCGTTCGGCAAATCCATGGCGGCCCAGATGCGCAAAGACCACCCAGATGTCGACGGTGTCATCTGCTTTAACGACCTTGTTGCCCTTGGCGTGCTTGCAGCCTGCCCCGATCTTGGGATCAAAGCAGGTCAAGAACTTCGCGTGGTGGGCTTCGACGATATCGAAGACGGGCAAGACAGCTATCCGCCCCTGACAACGGTCAGCTCTAACATCCCTGATTTCGCGGCATCAACCGCGCGCCAGATCGTTGCTTGGATCAAAGACGGCGTTGCCCCGCCACCCGAGGCGCGCAGTCCCGTGCGTTTGGTCATCCGCGCCTCCAGCGGCGAATAAAAAAGAGGACTAATAACATGACAGAGGTAAAGGTCGCCGTACTTGGTGCGTCTGGCTGGATGGGCAAGACGCACATCATGGCCTACCAGAGTTTCCCGCATTTTTTCGGGCCTGAAAGTGGCAATGCCCGTGTTGTCGCTCTGGTCGAGGCCAACCCCGCCGCCGCCAAGGACTTGGCGTTCCGTGCGCCGGGTGCAAAGATCATTGAGAACTGGCAGGAGGCCGTCAATGACCCCGATATCGACCTGATCGACATTTGCTTGCCGGACAACATGCATTACGATGTCGCCAAGGCCGCTCTGTTGGCGGGCAAACACGTTTATTGCGAAAAGCCACTCGCCGACACGGCCGTGCAGGCCCGCGAACTGGCCGACATTGCGCGCCAAAAGGGTCTCATTACCCGCGTCGGACATTCCTTCCCGCGTAACCCGATCCATGACCGCGCAAAGGAAATCATCGAGGCAGGCGAGATCGGCGAGATCAAGTTGTTTAAGGCCTGCCAGCATATCGACATCTACGGTGACCCGCTGGCCCCTTACATGTGGCGTGCGGATGGGGGCCTCGCACCCACGGGCATCATCGGCGACACCGGCAGTCATGTGTTCAGCTTCATGGAGTTTCTGGTGGGTAAAGTGTCGTCCCTCATCGCGGACAGCTACATCACAGTGCCCAAGCGGCCTAAGGTGGATGGGTTGGGGTATGGCGATGCCCCGCCGCCTGTCACGGACGATACCGAATGGGGTGAGGTGACGAACCCTGATGGGACGAACATCCTGTGCACGTTTGCGAACGGCGCCAAGGGCCTGATCGATTTCAGCCGCGTCGCCACTGGCCGCAAGTTCATGCAGACCTATGAGATTTACGGGACCAAAGGCAGCCTTGCCTATACCTTCGACGAGGTGAACCGCCTGCGGTTCTATTCGAACGAGGATGCCGCCGGACGCCGCGGTTTCCGCGAAATCGATGTGGGCCCCGAACACCCGACCTACGGGGCTTTCTTGCCGTTGCCGAACTTTGCACTTGGCTACAATGAAAGCAAGATCATTGAAGTAGCCGAAGTCATCAAGTCGATTACCACATCGACTCCGATGTGGCCCACGTTTGAGACGGGCCACCACATTTGCCAGATCGTGGATGCTTGTCTGACGTCGTCAGGCAAACGCGTCTGGGTCGATTTGTAAACAAAATGAAGGAAGAAACCTGTGGCCCTTTCTGTCCCGCAAAGCACACTCGACGACCTGACCGACGTTGCCATGCCTCAGCTTGGCGCTGAGTCGGAGGCCGCCGAAACATTTACCCTGAACGGCTATACCATCCCGTTGCGTCGCACTGGCGCTGTTGTGGTTGGCAGCGGCGCGGCCGGGCTGCGCGCAGCTATTGAAATGAACCGCAGGGGGGTTGAAACAGCCATTCTGAGCCAAAGCGCCTGGGGCGGTACATCCGCCTGTTCCGGCTCCGACAAACAAACGCTGCACACGGCCAATACCAAAGATCAGGGTGATGATTTTCTTGATATGGCCGCGTCCATTGGTGCGGGTGGTGCAATGGACGAAGACACCGCGTATATCGAAGCGGTCGGGTCGATCCGCGCAATGGCGTCGCTTCAGTATCTCGGGCTCCCCTTGCCGCAGGACCGTTGGGGTGGCACGCTGCGCTATCAGACTGACCACGACGAAGTCGGCCGCGCCACGTCTTGCGGGCCGCGGACCTCCCGCCTGATGGTCAAGGTGCTGGCCGAAGAAGCGCTCCGCCTTGGTATGCCGTTCTTCAACCACACAACTGTCGTTAAAGTGCTCAAAAACGGGGACCGGGTGTGTGGCGTGCTGGCGATCCGAGCCAAGGACAGAACGGATCAGAACCCCTACGGCCTCGCCGTCTTTGCTTGTTGCGCTCTGGTGCTGGCAGCAGGGGGACCGGGGGAGCTTTACCGCGACAGTGTCTTCCCAAATGGCTGTTTTGGTACACTTGGCCTGGCGCTTGAGGCAGGGTTGGAGTTGACAAATGTCACCGAAAGCCAGTTTGGCATCGGTACTCGCCGAGAAGGGTTCCCGTGGAACTTATCGGGGACTTACGTGCAGGTCATCCCGCACGTATACTCTGTTGATAAAGAAGGCGAGGAGCACCACTTCCTCGCCGACTTCTTCCGCACCACACAAGAGATGGCTTCCAACATCTTTCGCAAAGGCTATCAATGGCCGTTTCATGCAAGCCGGATGCTAGATTTTCAGTCTAGCATAATCGATCTTGCGATCTTCCGGGAGGGGCAAGCCGGGCGGCGGGTGTTTTTGGATTTTACCCGCAATCCACTGGCGGTCGATCAGGACTTCAGCCTTGATCGGCTGGACGACGATGTTTCGACCTACCTGCGTAATGCGGGGGTAGATCACGCCCTGCCCATCGATCGATTACGCCACATGAACCCACTGGCGATTGAATTATATAAACGCTACAAGATCGACATTGCGACACAACCGTTGGAATGTGGAGTCAACCACCAGCATATGAATGGCGGCATCGCGGTTGATACTTGGGGGCGTAGCAATGTGCCGGGGGTCTATGCTGTGGGTGAGGCCGCAGGCACCCACGGCGCAACACGGCCCGGTGGGGCGGCGCTGAATGCTGGGCAGGTATTCGGCACGCGTGTTGCTGAGCATGTCGGCGCTATTGGTGCGCCTGTCTGTGCCGATAATGTAGTGCAGGCCGTAGCTGATGCGGTTCATGACCTTGAAGCAGTGCTTGCCAATGACAGCCCGCTGGCTGTTAAGGATGTCAGATCAGAGGTTCAGGCTCGGATGAGCGAGAGCGCTGGCATCCTTTGCACCGGTTCAGAAGTGGCAAACGCCTTAAGGGACGCTCGCTCATTGAATGCCCAAATCAAGGAATACGGGATCACCGTTTCGCGCCCATCAGAGGCCGCGCGGGTTTTGCAATGGCAGCAAATGGCCCTCGCGTCCGAGGCGGTGCTTTGCGCGCTTGATGCCTACATCGCAAACGGTGGCGGCAGCCGCGGAGCGCGGGCGATTTGTGATCCAGCGGGCGATGCTTTGCCCGAGAATGTCCAAGGTCCCATTGCGGATGCCCGTTTTCGCGCTGAACGGGACGCTGATAAGCATCAGCAATTGATCGTGATCTATGATGGCGCACAGATGACTGTGTCCTCGCGTGCCAATCGCAAACACGACAGCGCACTTTCATTCTTTGAACGCGACTGGCCAGCGTGGCTTAACGGCGACGTTTTCCAGTCAGGCGGTGTTGGCCCCAAATGCTGACATTTGCACCAGGACGGGTTTTGGCCGTCGGAGAGGCCATGATCGAGATGGCTGTCATTGGCGAAGATACCTATCGCCGCGGTTTTGCAGGGGATACCTACAACACGGCCTGGCATATGGCGCAAGTGCCGAATGCGAACGTGAGCGTAGGCTACGTCACGCGTGTCGGCACCGATGCTGTCTCGAACAGCTTCGTCGACATGCTCCAAGCGGATGGCCTTGAAACTGCTCATGTGGCCAGAGACCCAGGCCGCACCATGGGTCTCTACATGATCGCACTGGAAAAGGCCGAGCGCAGTTTCAGCTATTGGCGCGACTCATCGGCGGCAAGGCAACTGGCCCAAAGCGAAGCCTGGCTGGACCAAGCCTTTTCCGGCGCCCGTCTGGTCCATGTGTCTGGCATCACGTTGGGTATTCTGGACGATGAAGGCCGCGAACGGCTTGCCCGATCTCTGAATACAGCCCAAAAGTCTGGGACGCGCGTCTCGTTCGACCCGAATGTGCGGCCAAAGCTCTGGTCCTCACGAGACCTAGCTCGCGCCGCGATGGCGCAATTCTTCGCCATCGCGGATATCGCGCTGCCCAGCTTTGACGACGAAGCCACTTTGTGGGGGGACGCCTCACCGGATTACACGATTGAACGGATCGCCAGTTTTGGCACGTCGGAAGTGATTGTCAAAAACGGGTCTGCCCCGGTGAGCATCATGGGAGATAACAGGCAAGACATACCGACGCGGCAAGCTACCGATATCTTAGATACATCAGGTGCCGGGGATGCGTTCAATGCAGGCTATCTTGCCGCGCGGCTCAACGGCAGATCGCCCACATCGGCCGTAGCTTTTGGCCAGCAGATGGCGGCGGAGGTGATCCGCCATTTTGGCGCGCGGATTCCACGCGCATCTGTCCCGGAATTGCCAGCGTAACCCTATCAGAAAGACACTTGGCATGGATGTGCTCGACGAAGTTGCCGCCAATTGGGTGGTCCCAGTTATCGTGATCGAAAATGCAGATGATACGCTTCCTTTGGCCGATGCGCTGGCGGAGGTTGGCCTTCCCGTCGCTGAAATCACGGTAGGCACCGAAGCCACGATCTACTCCATTCGCCTGGCTGTAAAGTACAATCCTAATATGCTCGTCGGTGTAGGTACAGTCTTGACTGCGGATCAGCTGCATGCCTCTCAAAACGCAGGGTCAGCTTTTACTTTAGTACCGGGGGGACGATAAGGTCTTGCTTGAAGCTCAAAAGGTAGGTCTTCCGTTTGTGCCCGGAATCATGATCCCTCCGGACATACAAAGGACGCTGCGTGCTGGGTGCAAACGGGTCAAGTCGCCGCCGGTGGGCTGGACATGCTCAAGTCATTGGCTGCGCCCTACCGCCAGACAGGCCGTCATTGCATTCCGACGAGCGGGATCAACCTGAAACTATGAAAAGCTGGTTGAACCATGCCTTTGTCTTCGCCGTCGGGGGCAGTTGGATCGCCAACGAATAGGACATTTCAGTGCACCGGTGAGAAAGGATCGTCGAAATGACAAGGACAGCGCGTCAGGTTGCCTATCGATAAGATTTGCACCAAGCGGGCCTTCAATTTGCGGCCCCAAAATGAGCGGAACCCTCACTTGGGATGCCGTAAGGATTAGCGTTTTGAACTTCGATAATACCCCTGGAGTTTCTCCAGCTAAAAAGTAAATGCAGCTTTCCATTCCCAAAACTCCATTAACAATACAAATTTCATCCAGTCATGCCGCTGCTTTTTCTGTGGTGACGATCGGTTGCATGTTGGTGGATCCATTTGGTCACATGAATCCTCTTTCAGGTTTTGGGCTTCTAGCTTGGTGGTTTTTCATCAATGCGACCAGTTATTTGAGTGGTGAACTGGTCACTCAAAACACTTTCCGCCTGAGGGACCCCGATTGTTGGCCTTTTGGGACCATTGTGGTGGCCTCCGCTGTGGCAGCGCTTCTGGTGGGAGGCAATGTCAGTTTGGTCATTCTTATTATGACTTACGTGGTCGACTGCCCTTATTTTTTCTGGCCGACCTTTATCGCCGTTTCAAAACTGGCATTTCTCATCGCGGTCGGGCGGCTATTCTTTTTCCTGCATGAGCGGATTGCTGAGCTGGCAATTGCCTCGGCTCCTGAAGTGTCAGAGCAGACTGCCGTTGAGGCCGAGTCAGGCTGCGCATTGGCGCTGCGCTTACCAGCCTACCTGGGGGAAAATATACTCTACCTGCGCAGTCAGGATCACTATGTTGAGGTGATGACTGACAAAGGTAGCCATTTGATCAAAATGCGGTTTCGTGATGCCATGGAGGAGGTGCAGCCATTGCAGGGCCAGCAAATCCATCGCAGTTGTTGGGTGCGACAATCTGCCGTCGTTCGGGCAAAAACTCACAATCGCCGTCTGCTGATTGAAACCAGTGATGGTGCTCGGCATCCTGTAAGCCGCTCTTTTATCCCCGATGTTCGCGCAAAAATGCGTCTTTGATCTAGTTTTTTCAACCTAGAGACTTGACGCTTTCCACTCAGTGGAACCAGCGTCGAAAAGGGGATCACTCCTTAGCAGCTATCGCTAACACTCTTTTCCGGGAGCATTAACGCAAAAGGATTAGTGGCATGCCTGGCTATTGGGTGACTGGATATCAACTACCCGGATTTACAAGTTCGTCACTGTTTTCGAATGGATTCGCATCGGGAAACAATCCCAGCGGATTTACCTTGAGTTGGACTCATGGGAGCAGCATCCCAAAGGATGTCTTTGAAATTACTGATGATGACGCGTTTCTAAACGATTTCTCTGGTCTGCCGGGTAGCAGTACAATTGCCGATACAGGCACCCCATTCGGAGGCACCGCTGAGCCGGGTGACGCGCAGGTCGTAACCAGCGATCACTTTGGTGTGAGCCAAAATAACTTGGGGACCCTTGCTGGACCAGCTGGGTTGGCCGCACAAAGTCCAGATACCAACATTGAGTCTAATGGCCACTTAATCGCTGCTGGTAGCGATGGAACGAAAATAGTTGTTTCTTTCTGTTCTGTTGCAGGCTCTGGTGCTTGCTTTCTGCCTCTCGGGGCAGATTTTGTAGATGGCGTAACCTACACATTGCACCACCCTGCAGATCCCGCGATCCCACCTGGCCCGAATGCTGGCGGTATTATCAGCGGTGGCGTTTTTGCCGAAGGCACGGTGCGCTACGACGATCTGATCCCCTGTTTTGCCGCAGGCACCAGCATCGCGACGATTTCGGGTGAAATTGCGATTGAGGATATTCAAGTCGGAGACATGATTATCACCCGCGATGGCGGTTTAAAGCCTGTTCGCTGGATTGGCAGCACGACTGTGCCCGCGCAGGGTAAATATTCCCCTGTGGTTTTCAGCCCAAATACTATCGGCAACAAGAACCCATTGGTGGTTTCGCCACAGCACCGCATTTTGCAGTGCAACAGCCGCGCCCAGCTGTATTTCGATGAAACCGAGGTGCTGCTGCCTGCGCATACAATGGTCAATTCTGACACAATCTACCGCCGCGTAGGCGGTGTGGTGTGCTATTTCCACATGTTGTTTGATCGGCATGAAATCATCCTGTCCGAAGGTGCCTGGACCGAAAGCTTCTTTCTGGGAGATTGCATCATAGACAGCATGGCAGAGGCGCAGCGCAGTGAGATTCTGTCGCTTTTCCCTCAGTTGGGAGAGGATATGAGCATTTTTGGCGAGACGGCGCGAAGAGCGCTGAAACCCTACGAAGCGTCTTTGTTTCTACACCAGGGCTGAGTTGCTTTTGAACTGGGGCCGACATGTCTTTTCTGGGCCACGCCAAATGTTGCGCGTGGTCCATGGATTGGACACTAGAGATCTCTTAACATGACGAATGTCAATATTAGCGGTAACGAGTCTAACGCCGCGTTTCTTGAGCAATATGAAAACTGCGAATGTCGCTCGGCTCAGGAGCGGGTCTTGAGAGTGCAGGTGTGCATCGCGGCCAAAGGACCGATCCGGCTGGCTGAATTGGCGCGCACGCTGTGTTTACCAAAAAGCTCTGTCTCGAGGATCGTCACAGTGTTGATGAACGCAGGCTGGGTGTTTCGCAACCCGGTGGACAATTCCTATACGGTGACCTGTGGTTTTGCAGGTCTTGCTGACCAGACAGAGCCTTCAGAAACCGTGCAAGACTGGTTTTGCAGGGTGATTGAGGACATATGTACTGATCACAAGGTATCGTTTTCGCTGCAAGAAATCCGGGTGCCCTTTTTAAGCATGACTGAAATTGCCCGTGCCGAAGTCCAGGGCGTGGAGGCTGACATAGTGCGTCACTCTAACGGGATTCTGGCTGCTTTCTTTGTGTTGGCGACTAAAGCAACCGATGAGACCACGGCTTTGAGTTTCCTAAAGACCTTGTCGTGTCTACAAAGTGTGGCGTTGCTTCGTCGCAAACTAATGCTGGGGTTGCTGCGCAATGGCGAAATTTGCAGTGAAGACAACAACGCTATTTCGATTGGGGTTAGGCTATCTTCTGGGCCTCCATGGATATTGTGGTTGTTCGCATCGCAGCAGAGTACTGACGCAAACCTTACTCAGGTTGTGTCATGTCTGCGCAAGACGTTGGTTCACTCTGAAGCGCAGTATTGCAGGGCAGTACAGATCGCTGGTGTCTCCCCACAACAAAGGCCTTTTTTGAAAGCACTTCTTTATCAGCTTGAGCCTGGGGACGGTCAGTGATGGCACCTGTTGGCGTGCTGCCCTTACCACGATGGCAGTTGCTCCGTGGTACTGCCTGACGCCTGGCTCAGACGCATCGTTACGTTCAGCCTTATTACGAGAATAGTTCAATATGAAACCAATGAATGTTCGTTTCAAGACCAAGCATTCGGACGTTGTGTTCGTTGTGACTGATAGCCCGTCAAAGATAGGCCAACCTTGGCCGTCATTGAGACAGATGCAATTTGATGTTGCGAACTTGTCTTCTACTCCGCGACTGATGGAAGATATGGCGCCGCCGCCTTTGAAAAACAGTGAGCGGGTGCCCCCCGGTGACGATGAGACGGTTGTCGACTTGATCCCTGGTTGGTGGATAATCCCAATGATCGCGCTGGCTATTTTGTTTTATGGGGCGCTGATCTGCATCTTATATACTTAGGCTCAGAACTCATTGAGTTCCGCGTAGTGGCGTATTTCACGGCTCGAAACCCTAGCGGTAAACATAACTGATCTTTTCTAGCTGACAGATACGCAGTAAGCGGTGCGCCGATCACACGGTTTTAGCGTAGTTCCAAGGCAGCAGTTCATTGATGTGGGTTTGCTTGTGCCCGCCAGCAATGGCTGTGAGTACGCCGCACAGATATGCGTGTGGCTCGATACCGTTGAGTTTGCAGGTCTCGATCAGTGACGCGATGGCGGCCCAGTTCTGTGCGCCAGCGTCGTGCCCGGCGAAGAGCGCGTTTTTGCGGTTTAGAGCAATGGGTCGGATGGTGCGTTCGACGGAGTTGTTGTCGAGTTCGATGCGACCATCGTCGAGGAACAGGATTAGCCCATCCCAGTATTTTGCGATGTATTTCAGGGCCTCTCCAGTTGGGGATTTGGACGAGACACGGGCACGACCTTGGGCAAGCCAAAGCTCGAGGGTGTCGATGATAGGTTTTGAGCGCTCCTGCCGTGCAGCATTGCGTTGGTCTGCGGTTAGGCCACGCAGGTCTTTTTCGATGCGATAGAGCGCCTGAATGTGCGCCAAACCCTCCTGCGCGATCGGGGCAATGCTGGACTGGGTAACATCATGCAAGTTGCGGCGTGCATGGGCCCAACAATAGGCCAGCCTCACATCCTGTGCGGGCCGTTTGAGCAAGCGGTTGTAGCCAGCATAGCCATCCACCTGCAGGGTGCCGCTGAAGCCTTTCAAGATATTGTCTGCATGCTGGCCGGATCGCCCTGGCGCATAGGTGAAGGCCACACCGGGCGGATCATCACCGCCCCATGGGCGATCATCACGGGCCAGCGCCCAGAAGTATCCGGTTTTGGTCTTTTTCCGCCCTGGGGCCAGAACCGGTGCCGGTGTCTCGTCCATGAACAGCTTGGTTGAGCGCTTCAGATCGGCCATCAGCGCCTCATAGACCGGGGCCAACTCGAATGCCGATTTGCCCACCCAAGCGGCCAAGGTCGAGCGATCCAGATCGATGCCCTGGCGACTGTAGATTTGCGCCTGTCGATAAAGCGGCAGGTGGTCCGCGTATTTGGAGACCAGAACATGCGCCAAAGTGGCTTCGGTCGGCATGCCGCTTGCAATGATGTGTGGTGGTGCTGGGGCCTGAGTGATCCCGTCCTCGCAGGATCGGCAGGCGTATTTGGGGCGACGGGTGACGATAACGCGGAACTGTGCAGGGATGATGTCCAAACGTTCGCTCACATCCTCACCTATGACATGACGCGCGGTTCCGCAGGCGCAGGAGAGATCAGGTTCAATGACCACCTCTACCCGTTCCAGATGCTTGGGCAGCGATCCACGGTTTGTCTGGCGCGGCTTTGCTGGCCGCACCGGCGCGGTGCGTTCGTCTGCGTCAATCTCGGCTTCGACCTGCGCGATGGCCGTCTCGATATCTTCGAGTTCCAACTCATATTGGGCGGGGTCAATCTTCTCGGATTTGGACCCAAACAGCGCCTTCTTGAAGGACGCGACCAGGGCTTCAAGTCGCGCATTCTGATCCTGTTGCGCACGGATGATCGCCTTCAACTCGGCAATGTCGTTGGGCAGGTCATCAGGGGCACGCATGCCCAGTTCCATACCAAAACAAGGGTGGAATGGCCCGCCCAAACGCCCCCGTGAGTCACTCCGCCGCAGCCGGAGCTGTCACCTCCAGGGGCTGCACGCGTCGCCAATCCAGACCTGCGAACAAAGCCTCAAACTGGGCTGGCTCCAGACGCATCACCCCGTTCTTAATCGCAGGCCATGTGAAACTGTTATCTTCCAGCCGCTTGTACGCCATCACCAATCCGCTGCCGTCCCAATAGATCAGCTTCAATCGATCTGCCCGCTTGGCACGGAAGACATAAACCGACCCATCAAACGGCTTCTGACGCAGGTGGCTCTGTACCAAGGCGGCCAGCCCATCATGACCTTTGCGGAAGTCCACAGGATCGCTGGCCACAAAAATCCGCACTTTATGGGATGGCATGATCACGTAGCCAAAGCCCGTGCGATCTCAACGACCCGCGCCGCTGGTGTCGCGGCGTCCAAACGAATGGTGACATCGCCTTGGATCACATCAAGCGTGCTGGTTGATGCTGTTGGTAGGGGCGAAGCCACGGGCGCAGGCGTCTCCATCTCAACAGGAACGAAGTCCATGCCGTCCAAATTGGGCAGAACCAACTTGCCCTGCCGCGCCATCCGCCGCCAATCAGACACTGTGCTGGGGATCAGCTCATACCGCTTCGCAACCGCCTTGACCGTCTCGCCTTCGAGCAACGTCTCCGCCACAATCCGAGCCTTCAACTCCGGTGGCCAACTCCGCTTGCCATCCGCCCGACGCGGCACACTTGCCAGAAACTCACATATAGCTCCCATCGAGAAACTCCCCACAAAACAAAGAAGCCTCTGAATCGCAGATCAGACGTCAGTTCGAAAGTGTGGGGGTGGCGCACCGCTTACGATACGCAGATGGCGCGTTTTACAACGTTCTTTCCCAAGCCCAATGGCAAGCCAAGCGTGGTCCTCCGTTTCCTAAACATAGCGGCGGACCAGTTCACTGGGGGAGGCTCAAGTTTCTTAGACACCTGCCTGAACTTGTCAGATTTTGCGTGTCCATTTGCCGTGTGTCGTGATCAAGCCTAGCTTTACTCGGAATGCAGGGATTTCTAGCTGTCGCCAAAGTCGTCTAAGGTGGTCGCTACTACGTCGCAAAGCGGGTCGTGCTCTTGGAGTTCGACCGAATCGATGAATGTCTTAGCGCATAACCAGCCACTAGAAGCGAATTTAGGAAATTGAGAGAGAAGCCGTGACAGCGGGAATATTACCGCACATCATGGGAAAGTCTCGAGGTGGACGTCGGGGTGGACTGCGTTTTTGTGAAGCCCTTAAGTCTCTAATTTTGCTGAGAAATTGTGCTAAAAGTGGTGCTGCTGGAGAGAATTGAACTCTGAAATTCACGATGTTAGTAATTGATAAATAACAATAAAATTTTCTATCCGCAAGGGTTTGTGTCGCACCTATGTGTCGCAGAATTGAGTTGGATTGATGCGTAAGTAATGCTGTGACGAGAATATCTTCGATACCGGGCTAATCCGTCGTCATCGTCAAAGGTAATTTGGGGCGGCTGGAAGGCTCGAAGCCTCGTCAAGAACTGGTTGGCATCCTACAATGAGAAATGCCCCCAATGCACCGCCTGGTAGACTGACGTCGGACGACGTTAATTGGGCTGGCTTGGAGCAGCGATGCGCAACATGGTCCTTAAACAGGCTCACTTCAAATATCGTGAGACGGCTCAAGCCAACCTAGACCGTACGTGAATTGCCCAATCGTACTTCCTCCAATTCTCTTCAGGTTAAGTGGGTCGAAAGCGTTTCCGACCCACGTGGAAGCCCGCAATCGGGGCCTGAGCTACCTACCTGAATTTTTCCGATATCGCAGCGATCTGGGGACCTGATGCCTTATGTGTCGACGAGCCAGTTCTCAGAAATGCTTCCTCGCCAATAAAGCTCATACTGGCCTGCGCAGGAACGCGAACTCTCACAACTTCCAATCCCTTGTAGGAAACTGTATCGATTGAAGTAGCCATCATAGTTTTCAGGGGTTCGGATAAGGCGGACCCTTGAATGTGATCGACCAATATCCTCATGTAATCATCCAAGCTCTTGCCCAGAATTTTGGCTTCTCTTTCGATGCCCACTACGCTCACATGCCGCACATTGATAGGCTCGACATCGTCAAGCTCCTTGATCCTGGATGCGTGAGCTTCTTTGTCTGCAATCCCCACATACAGAAAACCGTCAGCATCGGGCCCGGCGTTCGCAATACCACAGATTGTCTCCAGGATCGTTGTCAGGATGTTCGGATCTTGCTCCCTCTCGCTATCCAGCCGCAGGAAACCCTGCTTGAACTCGTATCGTGCAGTCTCTGTTTTAGACCGGGCAATAGAGTTTTCGAAATCCAAGATGACACCAGCGCCGTGCTTGAATGCGGCAACGTCATTCTTGACGAAATCATCACGAATAAGCCCTTTCGTGACTTTGGTGTTTTCCAACCTGTCAGCCGCCTTGGTCTGTTTCTGGCCAACTTCTATCCTATTTGTAAGGTTGTTCAGGCTGGCCATGATCTTCGCAGCATCGTCCGGATACATGCCCTCTTTAACGATTAGGTCAAAAAAGGCCATGAATACTGCAAAAAAGGGCGACTTTTGCGAGTTGGATGTGGCGGTTGGATAAACTACCTTTCGGAAGTGGCCTTTCTCATTGCTATTGGTCTCAACAACCGAGCGGAGTGCTGAAAAAACCATTTTCACTTCATTTGCGAGGCGCTCCGCTCCATAAGCGTTAAGCGCAGTAGCAATATCCTGAGCATCTTTGTGGGTGTGGTCATACAGATTGTCGCGATAGACGCGGGTGCCGCTGACCGGCGCGTCACGCAACACTGATGCACAGATATCAATGATCATTTCCTCATCGTCACTATCTCGCAACTCCCCGGTCCGGAGGATCCCCTGCTGACACCAGAAAATGTCTTCGGCCTTCAGTTTGTACCCGTGAGGGTTCTTTTGCGTTTCGATACTAATTTCCGGCATATCGTGCAGTGGCAAAGTTTCTTTGGAAACGTCCCCACGCAACTCCGCTCCCAGTTCTCTCACAAGCTCAGCAAAATCAGAGAGAACACCCGCTTGACGACGTTCTTGGTCACTGAGTTGCTTTCCTCCAGAGTTGATCCGTCCAAAAATGTCCGTAATTCGCCCTTCATCTTCTCCGGAAAATGAGGTGACAGCCATTTGGTAATCCAGAAAATCCGAGCACGCTTTGGCATCCAGGCGAGTGACATCTGCTTCGAACTCATCAAACAAGCCGTCTTCTTTTGCCTGCCGGGCCCGTGTCGACTCAGCGACATCAAAGCAGGTTCCGTTCACAGCAAAACCATGCTCGATGAAGCTGAAAATGGCATTCAGACGCTGCATACCATCAATGACCTCCAGCACAGCCTTACCATCCGAGCCATCCGCGGGTATCTCAGCCAGCAGGATCAAGGGGATCGGGTAATTTAGGAGGACACTTTCAATGAGTTTAGTTTTTTCCTCAATAGTCCAAACCAGCTTCCGCTGGTATTGGCGATTGATCACCAACTTACCTTCTCGGAAATCTCTATACAAAGACTGGATACTCAAGCCTTTTGGCGAAACACTCATTGCCTGCTCCTTGGATACATTTTGGCCAAAGAGTGCAGGAAACGCTGGGGTTGTGCAACTTGAAAAGGCTTGAAACCTAATGGGGTGACTGTGGCAAGTCGGGTGTTGCAAAGAACCCCGATCACACAGGCGTCACCGGAGGTCCGCAATGCATTTAGGTGAGGGGCACCGCCCCCCCCTGAAGTTGAAGAATGCTAGGTGGGCTTGACCCCAAATCTGGCTGTTTCAAAGAAGAATAGGACTGAGCCGAGGCGTAACTCGAAGCTGTTCCATGCTTCGCTTTTGTAGCGGAGAATGTGTGCCATCGACTCCCCCGTCAGGCGCGGGCTTACTTGTAAATCAAAAACAAATCGACCAAGAGTCACAAGAGGCTTGGTTGGGTCGTATTCCATGATGGTTCTCCTCAAACCGATATTTGTTATCGGGGGAGAATTTTGTCCCACTTGTGGAAATGTTATTTCCCTTCAAATACTTATCTATCCGCCTCCAACCCGTCAAACTATTTCTTCGTATTGGCGGGGGTATGCGAAACGCATCCCCCACGCATGGTACCCCCTAAGGTCCCCTAAAACTCGCCTTCATCCGGCGTGCTCAGGTACTCCGTCCATTGCTCAACCATCTTCGGGGAATAGATTTCTAGCGCCTCCAGGAAAAACAATGGGGCCTCCTTTGGGAAGTCCCCGAAAGTCCGCAAGAAGCGGTTGGCCTGCTTCTCGGCTTCTCTCCGTCTCAACTCGTCGTCATATAGCCAGTCATTGTCGACTTCGGCGGGATCTGTCAGCATCTGCATTGCATCCAACCACGTAAGGTCGTTGGCCTCCTCAATAGATACTTGCTGCTCACTGGTGAGTAATTTCAGCGTCCGCCGCATCCGGGAAACGGTGTTCTCAGTGACCAGCCCTAACCCCACCAGGTCTGCTTTTGAGGTGTTCCAGGCGTCGCCTGCCCAACTCAGACAGACGCGCTGCCATGCGGCGTTACTTCGCTCAGTAGCAGACAGGGGTTCGGTGACTTTCTTGTTCGCGGTGATGGAGAAGTCGAATGCTTCCAGGACCGACCCGTGAAACACCCGGCAGGGCAGTTTGAACTTAGCCAGAGAAAGCTGTTGCTCCTCGGCGTACCGTCGGTAGGCTTCCGCCCTGAAGTGACCATCAAGGACAACCCAGCGATTGCCACAGCGCCAGATTGTGATAGGGTCCAGTCGTCGGTTGGGTTCTCGTTTGATCGCCTGCAACAGATGGTCAACGTGGTATGCAAGCCCAAGTTCACTGTCGGACCCTCCTTCCCGGTGCTGGAATACTTTCACCTCAAAGTTCAATGAGAGGAAGGAAACCACGCGAGGGCTCTCCTTCCGCTGCGTCTCTCCTTGCTCGTGTTCAGTTCGGACCCGTTCAAAGGCTTGCCTTCGGGTCTCGTCAGGGTGCTCGTCCATCTGCTCGAATGGCAACATGGATTTCTCCTTTCATGTTTGTTCACTGAGCCGACCTCGAAGGGCCTCCAGCGCGTTTTCATATGTGTGATAAGTCGTTCGGCGTGGGGTCTGCGCCTCTTCAGACAGCTTGTCCGTGAATTCCGAGCTAGCGGCTTACTGCGCTTAAGCTACGAGATTTCCAGGCAATTCGGGCTCTTTGAGGCGCAATAAACACAGGGCAGGAAACAGTATGGCTCCCTGTGAAATTCGCAGGGAGTTCGTTCGGAGATGAACCGGCGGTGGGGGGCGCGATTAACCTTGTTTTTGCCAAGGATATTCACGCCCTGAAAGAGGCACCAATCCTAAGCTCGGAAAGGGCGCGGCTACCGCAGAAAATCTGCGGGTGTTCCTTGCGAGTGACTTCGTTGAACGCATCTTCACCTACGCTTGAGAACCAACGGAAATTGCAGCCCCCGCCTTAGCCTGTGCCGAACACAGGGTATAGTTCGCGCTCTGAGTATCCCCAGCACCGTACAAACGGCGGAACTGGTTCCCCGATTATCCGTATTCTCGTAAAGGTAAATCGCTAATTCGTTCAGTTTTCTTTTGCGATTTCGCCGCCGTCCTTGCGGATCGCCGGGAGGACCACTTTGGTGACCCAGTCTTGGAACTTGGCAGCTTCCGGTTTGTTGGACCGCATGATGAGCTTGTAGAGGCCGCTTTCGGAAATCATCACATATGAGGGGGCGCGACTACCTGAGAAAATCTCAGGGAGTTCTTTGCGTGTCACTTTGAGGCGCTCAGTCCCATCTAGACCTTTGGTCCATTGTGTAGTGCCTGCACTGAGGTTCATCCCCAAGGCGGCGCATACCTCTTTTGCGTTGAACCAAGGCTCACCGTCGCGGTCCCATACGGTAAACTTCAGGTCCCCCATTTCGGTGGGGCCTTCAAAGGTTCTCAGTCGTTCTTTAGCCATTGCTGCTTTCATTCCATTTGTGGGTGGATGGACCCGCGCCAAACCTGAGAGATTTTCAGGGTGTTCGTGCTTAGATGAACCGGCAAGTTGAGTTGCCGCAGATAGCCAGAGAGTTTTTCTGGTTAATCGAGATACAAGCGACAGAGACTCGGTTCTTATCTTCGTCACCTAGCGGTGCAGGAAGCTGGCGGCGGGCTGCGATTAACCTCAGAACTTCCGAGGTTATTCCTACTCTTTGTGCTCCGCCCATATCACCTAGAAAGGTGTGACTCCCTCGAAGAAGTTGAGGGACTCGCTTGAGCCCCTCTCAGTTCGACTCATTGCGGGGTGTGATCAGAACCCCACAAGTAGATTTTCCCGGTCACCCGCTTTGACCGTCCCACGCAGAGCATCGGCTTCATATCGCTCATAAGCGATCCAGGCTTTGAGGAGCTCGGGGTGTTTTTCCAGGAGGACCCCTCGGGCTTTCTGCTTGTAGCCAGCAATAGTGCCCCGAAGCATTTCAACCCGGTGGCTCTCGGCTGGAGATGTCAGGCCATCAGGTACTCGGAGCCGCTCAAGGTCATACCGCCCGGATTGCATTGTGGCCTCCAGCCGTTCCTTCAGGGTCTTTCCGCCGATCAGGACGGTTCCCATATGCTTTGCCCATTCCTGGTATTGCTCCGAGGAAAGCGTGATAGCTCCAATCTTACGATCTGGCCCGGTGAAGCCATAGTTGAGCCGTCTCAGTTCTTCATCCACCACGTCCTTTGGTCCGGAAGATGCAGTGATGTATCCAAGCAGCCGCGTCGGGTGCTCGATGGCCTCTCCGGAAATCCAATCGTAACGAATGGGCAGATCGCCCGACATACCTGGGGTGTTCGCCTTGATGCGCTCCAGGAAGCCTCGCGCCTCGCGGGCAAAGGCATCGCTGTCTTGATTGTAGGCCCGGTTGGCTGAGGCAAACGGGACCATAGAAGCCACGCGCTGCTCCATCCATCGCTGCGCCACTTGCGGTCGATCTGAAGAGTGAAGCACTTCGACAACGTCAGCCATGCCTTGGAGCCAAGTCTTGGAGGTCAGGTTTCGGCCAACCGAAGCCACAAGCATGGCGAACAGCCCAGCGCTATCGAATGTGGGATCATTCTCACTGGCCTGCATCATCTCAGCAATGTCTCCAGCAATCCCGAAGGGTAAGGCGTAGGGGTCCATCCGCTTGTATTCGACCCAATGGGGCTTCTCAGCGGTTCCCAGGTTGATCGAATAAGGCTGCCAGTTCTTGTCCCGCATCCAAAGGGCGCGGGTTCTGCCATCGGTTGGTCCACCTCCGGTGATCCGCCCTTCGTAAGACAGCATCAAGACGGCCAAGCTTAGAGCAACGCCAGTCGCCATCTCACCTGCCGCTTCCGCTTTGATGTTCGGATCTGAAGAGAGTAGCCGTTCCCGATACTGAGAATGAAGCAAGTTCACCCCCGGCACCCGATGGAATGCCTTGACCAGGATATTGGCAGGCGTCTGGATGAAAGGTGTGATCTGCCGGAGAACCGGATGCCTATTCGCCATCTGTTGCCAGCCGTGAGAGAGCGTCCCTTCTTTCAAAAGCTGTGTGAAAGTTGCCTCGCGGGCCACCCGCAGGGCATCCGCAGCGTATTTGGAACCCTCGTTAGCTGCCCCCAAGTTGTCTCGGATGAACTGAGCTTTGACATCAGGGTCATCAACTACTCGGCCCTTCAGCAGCATGTCCTCCCAGCGGTCCTCTAGTGTTTGAACTGTCATCGTTGCCGCGCGGGTTTCTCCTTCGATGAACTCCCCCGCATTTGCGTAGCCCATGCGCTTGAGGCTTTCTGGTGAAAGGCCTTGCACTTCACTCGTGAGCCGTGCCTGGAGGCGTGAACGGAACATGATTTGTTTGAAGAACTCATCCTCTGCCATCAGGAACCGCCCAGGCACCCGGATCAGAGCTCCCATGCCATCCACGATCTTTCCACCGAGCTGGCTTTCAACACCCAACGCATCCTTAGAAACCGCTCGAAAACCCTCATTCTGATAGTCGAGCTTCACTTGAGTATCCAAAACGGGCATCTCATTCTTCAGCACCCGACCGGACAGGCGGATGCTGTCCATCACTGCGGAGCGTAGGGCCGTGTACTGCTGGAGACCTTCACGGATCTGTTGCGGGTTGCGCGTGACTGCGCCACCCATAACCCGTTCCATGGGAAGAACCACAGTGTTGACCATGTTTGAAGTAACGTTGACCGCATGGGTCCGCCAGCCAGAGAGGATGTTGTTGATGAAGACCTCATTGACGACTTTGAGAGCCCGGTTGACGCGCCCCCCACGAACCATATCCCGGAGGAGTGCGGCCTGTTGAGCAGGACCACCCGCCATGCGGAGCTGCTTGGCTGCTTTGCGGATTGCCTTGGAACCTCCAGCGGCTTCCACGCGGGTCAGGGCGTCCATTGCCTTTCCGTCGATCCCATCGGTGGTCCGGATACGGCCAACCGAGGTGGCCCGAGCGGCTGCCGTTTGAATGCGCTTCAGGTGTCCTTGTAGGTCAGTATGGGTCTGCATGAGGTCCAGAAGGCGGGCTTCCGCCTCGGGGTCAACTTTGCCCAGCGCATACATGCTGTCGAGTTTGGTAGCGGCCTGAGAGACCTCCCGACCCAGAGACTGGAGGGCCATCTTGCCAGCCACCAGGAATTTCCCTTGCTCAACTGCACTTTCTCCAATAGCAGCAACCCGTTCGGTCAGCTCATCCAATCTCCCACCCGTTAGGTTGGCCAGCTCTTCTTTGGCTGAGGCTATAACGGTGTCGAAGCTCTCTGGTCTATCCAGGCCCAACCTCTCAAGAGCACCGCTGCGGGCCAGGGCATCCCCTGCGACTTCAATCATCGCCTGGGCTTCCATTGGCCCGTCCATCTTGGAGGCATTGAACCAGAGGCTTTTGGAGATTTGCTCAGGGGTTACCAGAGCCCTGTCAGCCATTGCCACCCGGATTGCCTCGGGATTGGTGAGAGGGAGCTCCTTGGGCTTGTCTACGCGGGTTTCCGGAGTGAGGAACAGTCGTCCCTCTCCTCCATCTACACGGGCCTCTGGGGTGAGCTGAAAGGTGCCCGGAGACTCCAAGGCGACGCCCTCATCCATCGCCACACGCGCTTCCTCTGTGGCCTCATCCACCAGCTCTTCACTCTGCTTGATTAGGGCTTCTCCGGTTTCACCACCGATACGCTGACCTTTGACGGCCAGGGCAAGTCCCTTGAGGCCCTTCATCGTAATCTCCACGGCCCCGCCCAGGATGACCCCTTCGGTGATATTACGCATTCGGTTCATCCATTCAGGGTCTTCTGGATCAGTAGCCAGGGCTTCCGTGACGAGTGGAATGGCGTGTTCGTTCTGGTCAGCCCATGCGGTCAGATTGGCGTCGTTGGGGTCGAAGGCCACACCATCCGAAACGGCTCCGTTGACAAACGCGCCCCAGAGCCCTTTGAGCCCCGTGACCTTCCCAGCTCCGGCCATGCCCGCAAGGAACTGGGTGGTGGAAGAGGTGAACCGACCAAGGCCCGTAACGGGTTCCTTGATCATCGCGACTTCAACTGCGTCGCCCTTCACTGTCGTTTGGCCACCGAGGAAGTCCGTGTCCCCTTCGCTCTCATGGAAAAACTTGAGGTCCGGGTCAAAATCACCTTCCTGGTTTACGATCTGGAGCCGTGAGGGGATGCCCCACTCATCCAGCTTCTTGGAGGCGGCAATGTCGAAGCTCTCCAGCGTGTCCACGGTCTCGTTGAAGGCTTCCTGGATGCCATTGCCGATCCCCTGTGCAATTTCCCCTAGGGCGGAGGTGTCCTCAGGATCTGGCGCATTGGGGTCGTTGCCCCGGATCAGTTCTCCCAAGGGGCCATTATCCCTGGGTTCCTCAGAGTGGGCGCGATCAAGGATGGAGGCTGCTGCACCCTCGCCAAATTGGGCATCAAACTTCTCTGCCAACTCGGGGTGGGCTAGCAGGTAAGTAACGTCCTTAGCGGTGGGCTGAGAGTCCGCTGAGCGGTGCTGCAAAGAGGGGTCGGGGGCACCACTAGTGCGGTGACCTTCAAGCGGTTCTTGGGGCCGCTCCGCGCTGGTATGGGCTTGCAGGTATTGAGCCGCTCTCCCTTCTCCGAACTGAGCGTCGAACTTCTCCGCCTTCTCCGGATGGTCGAGAAGATAGGCCACATCTTTGGTGGTCGGTATCGAGGTACTCATCTCTCGCTCCTCTTACTGCTCGAATTGGAAGGTGATTGGACCGAAGTTCACACGCTCTGCGGTGGCCTGTTGTGCGAGCGCGTCCGCTCGTTCATTGCCAGGAATACCGGAATGTCCGGGAATGTGTTCAAAGGAGACCCCGCGGGTGGCCATCAAGGCGTCCAACCGTTCCCAAAGGTCGCGGTTTTTCACGCTCTTCTTCTTGGCGGTCAGCCAGTTCTTCTGTTTCCAGCCATCAAGCCATTGTGTGGCCCCGTTCACCACATAGGCGCTGTCACTATAGATGTGGACGCGAGCATCTGCCCGTGTCTCCTCCAGGGCATTGATAGCGGCAAGGAGCTCGGATCGCTGGTTGGTCGTGCCACGCAGGAACCCGGCGGCTTCGGTAAAGGTTCCATCGGGGTTGAGGGTGAAATGCGCCCAAGCGCCAGGGCCGGGGTTACCGTGGCAAGCGCCATCGGTGTAGGCGATGTGGGATTGTTCCGCCAGAGCGGTCGTGGTCGGGTGTTCCATTCGGGGAAGCCTCTGTCTTGATTTGGGCAAGAGCGGCGGAATGCCCCTCTTTCTAATGGGGCAACCTTTTCCGAACGTCGTTGTCTTGTTGGCTTCGTGTTTGGACCCCCGTGTGGCCCAAATTCGACAGAATGACCGGAATGTCGCCACAGAGGAAGCCGCGAAGGTTGTCCCGTAAGACTCCGCGTGAAACAGATAAAGACGCAGACACTGAGACAAGTCGGAATTCCCTAGCAGGTGGGGACGGTTCCACCTCTAGCCATTTCCTTTTGATCCGTTTGCCGGAGACTGGAGTTCTCTAAGCAATTATTTCTCGGCAAGCGCCCGATACACAGAAGAACGAGCAATCCCGAACTCTTTTGCGATCTGAGCTGGCTTCATCCCCTCGTCGAAGGCTTTCCGCACTGCCTGATGGTCAATCGTCACAGGCCGCCCGTTGAACCGTCCTTCTGCCTTGGCCAACGCGATCCCCTCTTCCTGCCGCTCTTTCCGCAAGTCAGTCTCAAACTCTGCAATGGCTCCTAGCATGGTGAACATTAGCCGCCCCTGAGGTGTGGTGGTGTCTATGCTCTGCTCCGTGACCTTGAGGCCAACGTTTTTCCGATCCAGTTCTTGTGCAATGTCGTGGAGGTCCTTGACCGAACGGGCCAAGCGATCCAGCCGGGTCACCATGAGGACATCCCCTTCTCTGACCCACTCCAGAGCTTCTGCTAGCCTTGGGCGCTTGTTCCGAGATTTACCGCTGGCCTTATCGATAAACAGCTTTGTCGCATCGTTCTTTTTGAGGATGCCGATTTGCGCCTCCTCGTTCTGCCCAACGGAAGAAACCCGTGCATAGCCTACAATCGTACCTGTCATGTTTCACCTCAGTGTTCGATAAGCTCTAGGCTTTATGGGAATATTGTCCCATAACTGTCAATCCATATTTATCGGACAAAAAATAATCAACAAAATCAGAGGTGGGTTAAAACTGGCGGAGTGTCCTGATAGGTATACATTTCAGGACACTTTGCTCTCTCACCTTTTCCTATGGGGCAACCTATTGAGTAGTAGGAGGCGCAGATTTTACGCAAAGTCTCGACATTGCGCTGGCAATCACCACATGACGTCGATTATCCGACCGTCGCTATGTTGACAGACGCCAACTCCGCCCATTGAAGTGAAGCCAGAACTATCTGCATAGTTCATATTGCATCGCATTGTAGAGCCTTTGTCTCCGAACAATACCGCTACAAGATTTCCGGAGGTAGTTGACGTGAATACCGGGACTACACCACCGTTAGCGAACACCACGCCAGTGCCACTTGTTGCGTCGGCATATACTGCTTGCCCATTAAACTGCTCGCCATCGACAGTGGCCGAGTAAATGTCGCGGTCCATGCCTTGTTCGTAGGTAAATTGGATAGGGGTGCCTTCTCCCCGAACTACGCCTTGCATTGTCCCGCTGCAGGCTGTGATCAGGGACACCAACCCCATCACAACAACTTTCTTAAAATTCCTCATTTGGTCCTCACCTCAATATAACTTCTGTGAAACTACAGCGCATTTCTCGATAACCACAAGATGTATGTGGGGTGGGATTGAGGTCAAATGGGCGAAAAAATGTCCTCAGAAACTTAGTTTCTTGTGTGAAAAATTTGCGGAATTGGTCTTTTAATTGGCACAAACTAAGCGGGGTAGATCATTATACCAGAAAGAACGGTCCTTGAAGTTATGCGTTGAATGCTGAGGTAGAGCTCATGTTTTATGCTGTTAGGGGTACCGGGGGGAGATTTCTCCACGTCACCACCAAAGAAGGGCTGACAGAATTTTGGCCCCAAAATTGTCCTGTGGCATCGTTCTTCTGCCCTGTGATCCGCTCTTTTAGACCTGCCTGGTAATCTTCTCAATTTCACGCTTGAGGGCAGCAACTTCTACATCGCCGTAGCCGCTAGATGCTCTGCCATCCGCATGGCCCTGGATGGCATCTGCATAGTACTGCTCGATCCCTTCGCGTCGGCATAGCGTTTTGAAGCGATGTCGCCAGCCATGGTTGGGCTGTACGCCCTTGTCCTTAATACCAACGGTCGCTCGAACCCATTTCCTGACCTTTTCACCAGCGCTTCTGGCTCGACTCAAGTGGTCCTCGGAATTCGCAGGCGGCTCATAGAACAGGGGGCCCTCAGAGCAACCACCGAGGAATGCCATAATTCCAGTCTCAAGCAGATGCGAGTGAACCGGAACAATTCGGTATTCGCCAGTCTTCACTGACTTCCCACCTTCCGGGGTGATGCGGAGGCAAAATACGCCGCCTTCGTCCAAAAAGTCGGATTTGTGAAGCTGAGTGATTTCTGCGACACGAGCCCCGGTGTAGGCTGCTATCCAGGGAACCCAGCGGATCGCTGCTTTGTTCTTGTCGCCCATGTTTCCTAGAGTTGCGGGGTCTTCTTGTGCGGCGGTCAAGATCTTTGCGGCCTCAGCATCTGTGAAACCCTTTTCGCGGGTCACAATGGCCTTGGGGACGTCAACCTCAATTCCTTCAGCTGGGTTTGTTTCGAGCACGCCGCGCCCTTTACTGAGGCTGTAGATACGAGACAGGGCAGCCAGATATTTTCCTCTGACCGTTTTAGGATTGAGACGCTTCTCCTCAAGCAGATAGGTGACCCAGTTGCCTACATCCTGGCGGGTGACCTGAGTGGCATTCTGATGGCCAATATAGGATTTGAAGCTTTCGATCCTTTTCAAATAGTCAAAAACAGTACCTTTGGCTTTACCGGCTGCCGTATGCGACGCTGCCCAGCGCTTGAAGAGTTCGTCCAGCGTGGGCCCATTAGAAGTGGTCGGCTTGGCTGCTGTGGCCTCACCTTGCGCCTGTGGTGGTTTCCACTCAGGGAACCTTTTGGCCATTGGGTCGGGTGAGTAGTCGCCCTGGGCAAAGCGTTCAAAGTTGGCAATCGCTTGCACTGAAGCATCATAGAGGGCGGAGCCGAGACGGGAGTGGCTGTCGTCATCAATTGCGATGCCTTCATCATCCAGCAGAGTTTCGATCACCTTAACGAACCAAGTGCCGCGTAAGTCCATGCGGTGCTCAACGCTTTTTAGGGTCGCTAGGGTTTCGCGGGTCTGCTCCAAAACCGGCGGGTCTTCTTCAAAGCGCTCCATGAGGTGCTCATAGTGTTTACCTGCAAGCGCGACTGTTTGTTTCTGGGTGAGACGTACGGGTGGGGAAGAGGAGCGGTGGCGCAGCCGTTCCCACGTGGCCTGTAAGGAGGCGTACTCCAAATTATGGACCACCTTGGCTTCGGCCGGGTCATAGGTGTTAAGTGATTTTCTGACGCGTTTTTTGCCAAACGACTCAGCAACGTCTTCTGGTACTCGCACGTCGAGATACCATTTTCCTGTGTTATTTCTTCTAACCGGAGAGGGCATAGTTAGCCTCATGTGTCACACCTTTGTGTCACACCATCTAAGTCATAAATGACTGAAATCACATAAGTTATTGAGATCATTTGGGATAAGATGGTGCTGCTGGAGAGAATTGAACTCTCGACCTCTCCCTTACCAAGGGAGTGCTCTACCTCTGAGCTACAGCAGCGCCGTTTGCAGTCGTTCCGTTGCCGGTCTCGACTGTGTGGCGGTGTTTAGCCAAACAAGAATCCGGGCGCAAGGGGGTAGTGGACGGTTTTTTCGCCCTCATGTAAGAAACTTTCATGAGCGAGAATTCAAACAGCAAGAAACAGCCTAAAAAACCTGACGCGCGCGAGGACCGATTGAAGGCCGCGCTGAAGGCCAATATGGCTCGTCGGAAGTCACAGGCACGGGCACGGTCCTCCTCGGATGAGGGGGAGGGAGCAGAACCACAGGCGCGGTTCAGTGGTCAGGCCCATCGGGGCACAAGAAAAACGGATAAAGGGCAGGATTGATGGATTCCATTATTGTAACGGGCAACGGCCCGCTGAACGGCACGATTCCCATTGCAGGGGCAAAAAACGCCTGTCTGACGCTGATGCCGGCGACGTTGCTGAGTGATGAGCCGCTGACGCTGACCAATGCGCCGCGTCTTTCAGACATCAAAACCATGTCGGAACTGCTGCGTTCGCTGGGGGCGGAAGTGACCTCGATGCAGGATGGGCAGGTGTTGGCGATGTCGAGCCACACCATTGCAACCACCAAGGCAGACTATGAAATCGTGCGTAAAATGCGCGCGTCGAACCTGGTTCTGGGGCCTTTGCTGGCGCGCGAACATGAGGCGGTGGTGTCGCTGCCTGGGGGCTGTGCGATTGGCGCGCGTCCGATGGATATTCACATCACCGCGCTGGAAGCGCTGGGTGCTGAGATTGAGCTGAAAGACGGCTACCTGCATGCCAAAGCCCCCGGTGGCCTGAAGGGCGCGACGCATGAGCTGCGATTCGCCTCGGTTGGCGCGACGGAAAACGTGGTGATGGCAGCGACGCTGGCGAAAGGCACAACCGTGCTGAAAAACGCAGCGCGTGAGCCTGAGATCGTGGATCTGGTGCATTGCCTGCGCAAAATGGGTGCCCAGATTGAGGGCGAAGGCACATCGACCATCACCATTCAGGGTGTGGACCGTCTACATGGCGCCACCCACCCTGTGGTCACCGACCGAATCGAATTGGGCACCTATATGCTGGCGCCTGCGATCTGCGGCGGTGAGGTTGAGCTGCTGGGCGGGCGAATCGATCTGCTGGAAGCTTTCTGTGAAAAGCTGGACGCGGCTGGCATTTCGGTTGAGGAAACCGAAAAGGGCCTGAAGGTGGCGCGCAAAAACGGCCGTGTGAAGGCGGTCGATGTGGTGACCGAACCTTTCCCCGGCTTCCCTACTGACCTGCAGGCGCAGATGATGGCGCTGATGTGTACCGCTGAGGGCACCGCGGTTCTGGAAGAGAAGATCTTTGAAAACCGCTTTATGCATGCACCGGAACTGATGCGCATGGGGGCCTCGATCGAAGTGCAGGGCGGCACTGCCACCGTGCATGGTGTGGAACGCCTGAAAGGCGCGCCGGTGATGGCGACCGATCTGCGCGCCTCGGTCTCGCTGATTCTGGCGGGTCTGGCGGCAGAGGGTGAAACCATCGTCAATCGCGTCTATCATCTGGATCGCGGCTATGAACGGGTCGAAGAGAAACTGGGCGCCTTGGGGGCCAAGATTGAGCGGGTGAAAAGCTGATGCAGGATGATGCGCGTTTCGAAGACGGACAGGAAAAGCCACTGAACCTGGGTGCCTTTGATGGCGAAGACCTGAAGGTCTTGTCGGCCTTGGTGCAGGATGCGGTGTTCCCCGTCAGCGAAATGCGCTGGCAGGCGTCCGAGCGGCGCTTTGCCCTGCTGCTCAACCGGTTTCGCTGGGAAGATGAGGGCCTGAAGCGTCACGGCGCGGAGCGGGTGCAATCCGTTCTGGTGATTGACAATGTGCAAGGCGTGTCCTCGCAAGGGATTGATCGCAAAGACAAAGATATCATTCTCTCGCTCCTGTCGATTGACTGGCAGCCGGGTGAAGACGCAGATGGCGCGTTGGAGCTGGTGCTGGCGGGCGATGGAGCGATCCGGCTGACGGTTGAGGCGCTGGAGGTGTCGCTGCGGGATGTGACCCGGCCCTACCGGGCGCCCTCAGGCAAGGCGCCGGAACATGATCTGAGCTAATCGGGAAGGGCGCTGCGGCGCCCTTTTTATTGCGCTGATCTAGCGGGGGCTGACGCCCTCAATGCAGGCTCAGCAATACCTCGATGTCACGACGGCTGAGGCGCATCAGCAATTGGCGGTCCTCAAGGCTCAGCCGGCCTGCCTTGCCAATCAACCCTTCGATCTGCGCTGCCACCTCACTGGTGGAACGGTAATAAAGCTCAGGGTCTGAACGGCTGAGTTCCTCAACCAGACGGGTCAGCAGGCGCTTTTGGCGTTCACTGTCCAGATCCTTGCGTTTTTCCTGTAGGGTCATGGCTCGGCTCCTTTCTTGGCTGATAGCTAGGGTTCCGTGACCCGCTGCCAAGGGGTCCTGAGCTTAAGATGCCGCGCTGTGACCACATGACGCGAAGGTTCCTGCCCTGCGTGGCGACCAGCGCTTGAGGCCCGCCGCACACCCTTGTATGTCAATTTGCAAGAGCCGGAGGGACCATGCCTGTATTTCTGAACACCCAAGCCGCAGATTTTGATGCAGACTTCACCGCGTTGCTGAGCGCCAAACGCGAAGACAGCCCTGATGTTGATGAGGTTGTTGCCGGCATTATCCATGATGTGCGCACCCATGGCGATGCCGCGGTTATTGAACTGACGGCCAAGTTTGACCGGTTGGAGCTGACCCCGGAAACCCTGCGCTTCTCGGAGAGTGAGATCGCAGCGCTGGTCGCGCAGGTCTCAGACGCGGAGCGTGCGGCGCTGGAACTCGCGGCGGAGCGGATCCGGGCCTATCACGCCAAACAGCTGCCCGAAGATATGCTGTGGGAAGAAGAGACCGGCGCGCAGCTGGGCTGGCGGTGGACGCCGGTTTCGGCGGCGGGGCTTTATGTGCCCGGCGGTCTGGCCTCCTATCCCTCCTCGGTCCTGATGAATGCGATCCCGGCCAAGGTTGCCGGTGTGGAACGGCTGGCGATTGTGGTGCCAACCCCGGATGGCGTGGCCAATCCGCTGGTTCTGCTGGCGGCGCAGCTGGCAGGTGTGGATGAGATTTACCGTATCGGTGGAGCGCAGGCGGTTGCCGCATTGGCCTATGGCACCGAAAGCATCCCGCCGGTGGATAAGATTACCGGTCCTGGCAATGCCTTTGTGGCGGCTGCGAAACGCCGGGTCTTTGGCAAGGTGGGCATCGACATGATCGCCGGCCCGTCTGAGATTCTGGTGATCGCTGATCAGCATGCCAACCCGGACTGGATCGCGCTGGATCTGCTGAGCCAGGCCGAACATGACGAAAGTGCCCAGTCAATCCTGATCACCGACAGCCAAGCGATGGCCGATGCTGTGGTGGCTGCGGTGGAAAAACACCTGGAAACGCTGGAACGCCGCGCCATCGCGGGCGCCTCTTGGCAGGACTACGGCGCCGTGGTGCTGGTTGAGGATCTGGATCAGGCGGCGGCGCTCTCAAACCGCGTGGCCCCGGAACATCTGGAGCTGTGTGTGGAGGACCCAGACGCATTGGCGGCCAAGATCACCCATGCCGGTGCGATTTTCCTGGGCGGTTGGACGCCGGAAGCCATCGGTGACTATATCGGTGGCCCGAACCACGTTCTGCCCACCGCCCGCTCTGCCCGTTTTTCCAGCGGCCTCAGCGTGATGGACTTTGTCAAACGCACCACTTTGGCAAAAATGACGCCTTCAGCGCTGCAAGCTATTGGACCTGCGGCGGAAACGCTGGCAATCTCGGAAAGTCTGGAGGCGCACGGCCTGTCTGTTCGCGCCCGCCTTGACGCATTGAATGAGTAAGGAAGAGCCCATGTCCCGGATCAGCCATATTGCGCTGGATGATCGCAACCTGCCGCCGCCCACGCCGGAGATTGAGCAGGAGCGGAAGGTGGCGATGTTTGACCTCTTGGAGGACAACAGCTTTGCCTTACCCGCGCGTGCGGACCGTGAGGTGCCGGTCGGCCCTTATCATCTGGATCTGTCGATCAAGGACAAACGGCTGGTCTTTGATATCAACACCGAGGACGCGCAGAAGGCGGCGGAATTTCATCTGTCGCTGTCGCCCTTCCGGCAGGTGGTCAAGGATTACTGGGCCATCTGCGAAAGCTACTTTGATGCGGTGAAAAACATGCCGCCAAGCCAGATCGAGACCATCGATATGGCCCGTCGCGGCATCCACAATGAGGGCGCGCGCATCCTGCAGGAACGATTGGACGGCAAGGCCGAGATCGATCTGGACACTGCGCGCCGTCTGTTCACCCTCATCTGCGTCCTGCATTTCGGAGGGTGAGCGCATTGGTTGAGACGCTTCCCCAGTCCGTTCTCTTCTGCTGCGACCATAATTCGGTGCGCTCGCCCATGGCTGAGGGCATCATGAAAAAATTCTATGGCACCGGCACTTATGTGCAATCGGCCGGTGTCAAAGGGGACCGCGATATTGACGGCTTTGCCATTGCGGTCTGCGATGAACTGGGGGTCGAACTGGCACGCCATCAGTCCCGCGGCTTTGAGGAGCTGCATGAATATGGCGACCATCTGTCCTCCTTCGATCTGATTGTGGCCCTGACCCCAACCAGCAAGACCCAGGCCGAGGAACTGACCCGGGTGTTCCATCTGGATGTGGAGTACTGGCCGATCGATGATCCGGCGGGTCTGGGCGAAAACCGCGATCAGAAGCTGGACGCCTACCGCCATAGTCGCGATCAGATCGTGAACCGTCTGATTGCCCGCTGGGGACCACCGCGCGACGGGATATGATCGCGGCGGACAGTCCCGCAGATCAATATGGAAAGACCAAGATATGAGTGACACGATTCGCGCCTATTTCGCCGCCTTTAACGCAGGGGATATTGACGGCATGCTGGCCTGTCTGGCCGAAGATGTGGCCCATCATGTGAATGAGGGGCAGGTTCGGCAGGGCAAAACGGCCTTTGGTGAGTTTTGTGCCCATATGTCACGCTGCTACCGCGAGGAGCTGACGGATCTGGTGATCTTTGAGGCCGCGGCAGGCACCCGCGCTGCGGCGGAATACACGGTGAACGGCACCTACCTGGAAACCGACGCCGGCCTGCCCGCGGCCAAGGGCCAGACCTACCGTTTGCCGGCAGGATCGTTCTTCAGCCTTGAAGATGGCAAGATCACCCGCGTGGTCACCTATTACAATCTGGCCGATTGGATCAAACAGGTCGCTGCATGAGCCGCCCCGCGATCCGGGTCGATGTCCTCACCGGTGCGGCGCTGGAGACTGCGCTTGACGATGTGGCACGGTTGCGGATCGAGGTGTTTCGCGACTGGCCGTATTTGTATGACGGCAGTTTGGAATATGAGCGCAGCTATCTGCAAAGCTACCGCGATTCGGCTGATGCCATTTTGGTTGGCGCTTTTGACGGTGATCGTTTGATCGGTGCGGCGACAGGCACCCCGATGGAAGATCACGCCGATGACTTCGCGGCGGCGTTCACGGGCGACGGCACCGATCTGAGCGATATCTTTTACTGCGCGGAATCGGTTTTACTGCCTGAGTATCGCAGTCTGGGCATTGGCCATCAGTTCTTTGATCTGAGGGAGGCGCACGCGCGCCGGCTAGGGCGCAGGATCAGCAGTTTCTGCGCGGTGATCCGGCCTGAGTATCATCCGATGCGCCCAGAAGGCGCCCGCGATTTGGCCCCGTTTTGGCGTCGCCGCGGTTATGCGCCGATGCCCGGGGCTGTGGTGCATTTTGACTGGACCGATCTGGGTGAGCCCCGCCAAACACGAAAACCCTTGCAGGTCTGGGTGAAAAACCTGTGAATACCCGCGCCGGGTCCGCCCCCCCCCGGCGCCTAAGTCACTAAGGACGAAAGACATGAGTACATTTAAAGTTGCCACAGCGGCCTACCCTTTGGGGGTCTTTGATCAGTGGGACGATTACGCGGCGAAAATCCGCGAATGGGTGGCCGAGGCTGCAGGGCAGGGGGCCGACCTGTTGCTGTTTCCGGAATATGGCGCGCTGGAGCTGGCCACACTGGATGGCACCGAGGTTTCCAGCAATGCGGCATCCTGCCTGCAGGCGACCTCCAACTACGTGCCGCGCTCCAACGAATTGCACAGCGCATTGGCGCAGGAATTTGGCGTGACCATCGTTGGCGGCTCAGCCCCGGTTCTAGAAAACGGTGTGATGGTCAACCGCGCGCCGATCTTTGGGCCCGAAGGCACGATCAGCTATCAGGACAAGCAGATCATGACCCGGTTCGAACGTGATCCTTGGGCGATCGAAGGGGGCGAGCCGCTGCAGATCTTCGACACACCGGTGGGTAAGCTGGGCATCCTGACCTGCTATGACAGTGAATTCCCGCTTCTGGGCCGCGCCTTGGTTGAGGCTGGCGCGGAGGTGATCCTGGTGCCTTCCTGCACCGAAGGGCTGGAAGGCTACTGGCGGGTGCGGATCGGTGCTATGTCGCGCGCGCTGGAAGGCCAATGTGTGACAGTCATGGCCGCGCTCGTGGGGGATCGCCCCGAGATTTCCGGGATGGAGACCAACACCGGCATGGGCGGTGTCTTTGGCCCGCCGGATGAAGGGTTCCCACCAACCGGCGTGATCGCCGAGGGCACACTTGGCCAACCGGGCTGGACCTACGGTGAAATTGACCTTGGCAAAGTGCGGGCTGTTCGCGCGGATGGTCATGTTCTCAATGCCAGTCATTGGGGCGAACAGGTCGGTCGTGACGGAAAACCGGACCACATTTTGGTGAAATAGAGATTTCCCCTTGAAAATCTGGTAAAATAAGACCATCTAACGCGCGTCCCGCACTAGGCGGGTCGCCAACCCAAGGAGAGACCATGGCCAAGGAAGAGATGCTCGAATTCCCCGGTGTCGTGAAGGAACTCCTGCCGAATGCGACGTTTCGGGTCGAGCTGGAAAACGGCCATGAGATCATCGCACATACGGCAGGCAAGATGCGCAAAAACCGCATCCGTGTTCTGGCAGGCGACCGGGTTCAGGTCGAAATGACCCCCTACGATCTGACCAAGGGTCGGATCAACTACCGCTTCAAGTAAGTGCGCCTGATCCTCGGGTCAGGTAGCCCACGGCGCAAGGAGCTGTTGGGCCAAATCGGGGTTGTGGCGGATGACATCCGCCCGCCCGATATCGACGAAACCCCCCGAAAATCTGAACAGCCGCGCCCCTATTGCGCGCGTATGGCCCGTGAAAAAGTGCAGGCCGTCACCGCCGATGCGGATGATATCGTGCTGTGCGCTGACACCACCGTAGCCCTGGGTCGCCGCATCTTAGGCAAGCCTGCCGATGTGGGCGAAGCGGCTGAGTTCCTGCTGGCCATGTCTGGCCGCCGTCACAGGGTGATCACCGCTGTGGCCGTGCGCCGGGGCGACCGGATCTGGGAAAAAGATGTGGTCACCGATGTGCGGATGAAACGCCTGTCGGATGATGAATTGAACGCCTATCTTGCCACCAATGATTGGCAGGGCAAGGCGGGGGGCTATGGTATTCAGGGGCCAGCCGGTGCGTTGATCCCGTGGATCTCAGGATCTTTCACCGCCGTTGTGGGGCTGCCCCTGGCGGAAACAGCTGGTTTGCTCACCGCTGCCGGCTACCCGATGTGGAGGGACACATGAAGGGACGCCAGATCATTCTGGACCATCTGGAGGGCCGCGAAGCCGCGGCGCTGATGGTTGATGGCAAACTGCATGACATTCTGATTGATAGCGATCAGCCGCGTGTAGGCACGGTTTACCGCGCTGTCGCCGATCGCCCGATGAAAGGGCAGGGCGGGCTGTTCCTCAGCACGCCCGACGGCCCCGCCTTCCTGCGTAAGGTCAAAGGGATTTCCCCCGGCGAACGCCTGCTGGTGCAGGTCACCGGCTATGCCGAAGACGGCAAAGCCCTGCCGGTCACCTATAAGGTGCTGTTCAAAAGCCGCTACGCGATTGTCACACCGGATGCACCGGGGTTGAACATCAGCCGCAAGATCCGCGATGACGATCTGCGCGACGTGCTTCTGGGGATTGCGCATGAGGTGATGGGTGAAGAGCCTGAGATGGGTCTGATCCTGCGCTCCTCCTGCGAAGGGGCTGAGGCTGGCGAAATCGCCGAAGACATTATGGCGATGTATGATCTGGCCCAGGCCGTGATGGCCGACCGCACCGGCGACGCCGAAGTGCTGAGCGAAGGCGACGGCCCGCATGGCCAAGCCTGGCGCGAATGGGTTGAGCCGGCAGATATCGTGACCGAAGCGGGCGGTTTTGAAATCCATGGCGTGCTGGACCAGCTGGAGGATGCGCAAACCGCGCGGGTTAAGCTGGAAGGGGGCGCCTATATGTTTGTGGAACCCACCCGTGCCATGGTTGCGGTGGATGTGAACACCGGCGGTGACACCTCACCGGCTGCCGGGCTGAAGGCCAATCTGGCCGCCGCCCGGGATCTGCCGCGCCAGTTGCGCCTGCGGGGGTTGGGTGGTCAGATCACCCTGGATCTGGCCCCGATGCCGAAACGGGACCGGCGGACCTTTGAACAGTCGCTGCGGGCTGCGCTGAAGGCGGATACCACCGAAACCGTAATGGCCGGTTGGACGCCGCTGGGGAATTTTGAACTGCAGCGCAAGCGCGATCGGCTGCCGTTGAAGGATCTTCTGTGATGGCCTGCCCGATCTGTTCAGAGGACAGCAATGCCAAATATCGGCCGTTCTGCTCCAAGCGCTGTGCCGATATTGATCTGGGGCGCTGGCTGAACGGCGGCTATGCCATTCCCTCTGACAACCCAGAGGATGCAGAAGACGTGGCTGAGGCGATGGATGCGGAACTGCGCGCCCAAAACGCCCAACAACAGAAGCCGCATTAGATAAAATTTCTGCAATTTGAAGTTGTTGTGCGCTTCTTCATTTGCGCCAAAAAGAACCCTTTGCTAACCTCCGCCTCGCGCATAGGGAGGCAAAGGGGTGTTGGACTTTACCCACTCATGGTGGCTGGTTGCGGCAAGCTTTGCTGTGGCCTTGATGGCGGGATTCACCGGGCTGACCCTGACCAAGGGCGCCTCGACCCTGCCTGCGGCCCGGCGCAAGATTGCAGTGGCCATGGCATCCGTCGTGCTGGGCGGTGGCATCTGGTCGATGCACTTCGTGGCGATGCTGGGGCTACAGCTGCCGATCCTGTTTTACTATGACGCGCTGATCACTTTGGCCTCGGCCCTGGTGGCGATTCTTGTGGTGGGGCTGGCGCTGTTGCTGCTGCATTTTCAGAAACGTCGCCCGCCGGTGATTGTGGCTGCGGGCTGCACCCTTGGGCTGGGCATCGTGGCGATGCACTATATCGGTATGGCAGGCATGCAGCTGTGCCGCCCGGTCTATGGGGTCTTGGACATTGTGATATCAACCGCCGCCTCGCTGGTCTTGTCGACCCTGGCGATCTGGGTGGCCTATGACGCCCGCACCCATCGCAACATCCTGTTGGGCACAGTGTGTTTCGGTCTGGCGGTGGTCAGTATGCACTTCGTTGCCATTGGGCTGACCGAATTCACCACGTCTGAGGCAACCGGCGTTGCCGGACCGGCCTTGGACAATCAGGTGCTGGCCATGGGGGTCACGGTGTCCGTGTTCCTGATCTGCGGGGCGTTTTTGCTGACCGGGATCACCTTTTTCAGCGCCGAAGAGGATCTTGCCCCGTCCGCCAGTCCCGATGTGCCCGAGGTGTCGACCGCGCCGGAGCCTGCGCCGATAACCGCACCCAAGGCCGGCGTGCCTTTTGAGCGCGAGGGGCAAACCCATTTTGCCCTGCCCGAAACCATTGCCGCCCTGCGCGCCGAGGGACATTACACCCTGCTTTATGTCGGCGAGGAGAAGCTGTTCTGCCCCTGGTCCATCACCGAGGCGGCAAACCGACTGGAGCCCGCAGGCTTTCTGCGGGTACATCGATCCTATCTGGTGAACCCTGCCTTCGTGTCCAGCTTTGAGCGCCGCAAGGACAATGGCACCTGCTACTTCGATGAGGTGCCAGCCCTGCCGAAAGTGCCGGTTTCCCGCTCGCGGATGAGCGAAGTGCGCGACGTGCTGGGCGTCTAATCGGGCGGCTTGTTCTGACGGACGGTCCCCGGTTTCTCGCCGACCCAACATGACCAAACTGGGTGCATTGCGATGCGCTCACGCCCTGTTTGATCCTGCTCTTATTCCATGACCTTGCCCCTGCTGGAATTTGCCGCCTGCGGTTGCAGGATGATGCGGCATTTGCCGTTACCGGGTGCCGCGGTCCCCGCCGAACACGTCAAAACCCAACCAAAAACGTGCGATTTGGTGCTTCGCAACTCGTGCAGACTATTCGCATTTCGTGCAGCGCAACTCGTCAACCGTTTGAGTTTGTTGGCAAAGAATCGACGCATTTGAGGTCATCGCCCCGTGTCGCCCGTGAGGACGGGCACAGGGAGGATATGACATATGATACCCAGTGGATTTGAATACCATCGGCCCGCGGACGTTGCCGGGGCATTGTCCATTTTGCAGGAACACGGAGATGACGCGCGGGTGATCGCGGGTGGGCACAGCCTGATCCCGATGATGAAACTGCGCATGGCGGATGTGGATCACTTGATTGATCTGCAAGACATCGACGCCCTCAAAGGCATTTCGATCGGAACCGATGAGGTCACGATCGGCGCAATGGTCACCCAGCATGAGCTGATTGAGAACGACGCGCTGGCGCAGGCCGTGCCGATCATCCGCGAAGCCGCTTTGGTGATCGCAGACCCGCAGGTGCGCTACGTTGGCACCATCGGCGGCAATGTGGCGAACGGCGATCCGGGCAATGACATGCCGGGGCTGATGCAATGCCTTGATGCGCGTTTTGAACTGGTGGGCCCGGATGGCACTCGTGAGGTTCCAGCGCGTGAGTTTTATGAGGCCGCCTATTTCACCGCCCGTGAGGATGAGGAGATCCTGACCAAGGTGATCATTCCTGTCCCCGCCGCGGGCACCGGTCAGGCTTATGAGAAGCAGAAGCGCAAAATCGGTGATTACGCCACCGCGGCAGCCGGGGTGATGATCCAGACCGAAGGCGAGGTCTGCACCGCAGCCTCCATCGCGATGACCAACCTCGCCGATACGCCGGTCTGGTGTGAGGCGGCCAGCGACGCGCTGGTGGGCTCGTCCCTGAGTGATGTCGACTGCAAAACCGCGGTGATGTTGGCGCTTGGGGATATCGAACCCGTGGCCGACAACCGCGGTCCCGTCGAATTCAAGAAACATGTGGCGGGCGTCATTCTGCGCCGGGCCATCGACCGCGCCATTGCGCGCGCGTCCAACTGATCGGGCTGAGGGAGGAACCAATGTCCAAGATGCACGTAAAGCTGAAGGTGAACGGGCGCGAGGTTGAAGGCCTTGCCGAGCCGCGCACCCTGCTGATCCATTTCCTGCGGGAAAACCTGAAAATCACCGGCCCGCATATCGGTTGCGAAACCAGCCACTGCGGTGCCTGCACCGTTGATCTGAATGGCAAGTCGGTCAAATCCTGCACCGTTTTTGTGGCGCAAGCGCAAGAGGCTGAGATCACCACAGTCGAAGGTCTGGCCAATGACGATGGCACCCTTGGTGTCATTCAGGAAATGTTCCGGGAACACCACGGGCTGCAGTGTGGTTTCTGCACACCGGGCATGATCACCCGCGCCCATCGTCTGCTGCAGGAAAACCCCAGCCCAACTGAGGAAGAGGTGCGCTTCGGCATGGCCGGCAACCTTTGCCGCTGCACTGGCTACCAGAACATCGTGAAATCGATCATGGCGGCGTCGGATCAGTTGAACGCCCAGAAGGAGGCCGCGGAATGAAGGACGAGGTACAAACCCCCGAAGATCGCGCCGCTGGCCTCAAAGGCATGGGCTGCTCGCGCAAGCGGGTTGAGGACGTGCGCTTCACCCAAGGTAAGGGCAACTATGTCGACGATATCAAGCTGGACGGCATGCTGTTTGGCGATTTTGTCCGCTCGCCTTATGCCCATGCACGGGTGAAATCGATCAACTCCGAAGAGGCGATGAAAGTGCCCGGCGTGGTTGCTGTGATCACCGCCGCTGATCTGGAACCGCTGGGCCTGCATTGGATGCCGACGCTGGCCGGTGACAAACAGATGGTGCTGGCCGATGGCAAGGTGCTGTTCCAAGGACAGGAAGTGGCCTTTGTTGTGGCTGAGGACCGCTATGCCGCGGCCGACGCCGTGGAACTGGTTGAGGTCGAATACGAAGAACTGCCGGTGATCGTCGATCCGTTCGAAGCGCTGAAATCCGATGTGGTGCTGCGCGAAGACACGGTAGATGAAAACGGCAAGGCCACCGATGGTGCCCACGGTCCGCGTAACCATCCCAACCACATCTTCACCTGGGAAGCCGGGGAAGAGGCGGAAACCAATGCCGTGATCGACAGCGCCGAAGTGGTGGCGGAAGAGACCATGTATTACCACCGCACCCATCCGTGCCCGCTGGAAACCTGCGGCTCGGTGGCATCGATGGATAAGGTCACCGGCAAGCTGACCCTTTGGGGCACCTTCCAGGCACCGCATGCGATCCGCACCGTGGTCTCGCTGATCTCGGGCATTGCGGAACACAACATCCGTGTGATTTCCCCCGACATCGGCGGTGGTTTCGGCAACAAGGTGGGTGCCTACTCGGGCTATGTCTGCTCGGTTGTGGCCTCCATCGTGACGGGCCGTCCGGTGAAATGGATCGAAGACCGGATGGAAAACCTGATGACCACGGCCTTTGCCCGTGATTATTGGATGAAGGGCAAGATCTCGGCCACCAAAGAGGGCAAGATCACCGGCCTGCATTGTCATGTGACGGCGGACCACGGCGGTTTTGACGCCTGCGCGGATCCGACCAAATTCCCGGCCGGCTTCATGAACATCTGCACCGGGTCTTATGACATCCCAACCGCCTATCTGGCTGTGGATGGTGTTTACACCAACAAGGCGCCGGGTGGGGTCAGCTATCGCTGTTCCTTCCGCGTGACCGAGGCGGTGTATTTCATCGAACGGATGATTGAGGTGCTGGCGATCAAGTTGAACATGGACGCGGCCGAGCTGCGCCGGATCAACTTCATCAAGAAGGAACAGTTCCCTTATCAGTCCGCGCTGGGCTGGGAATATGACTCGGGCGATTATCACACCGCTTGGGACAAGGCGATGAAGGCGGTGGACTATGACGGTCTGCGCGCTGAACAGGCGCAACGGGTTGAGGATTTCAAAGCCGGTAAAACCCGCAGCCTGATGGGCATCGGCCTCAGCTTCTTTACCGAGATTGTTGGCGCGGGACCGGTCAAGAACTGTGACATCCTTGGCCTTGGCATGTTTGACAGCTGCGAGATCCGCATCCACCCTACCGGGTCGGCGATTGCACGTCTGGGCACCATCAGCCAGGGGCAGGGTCACGCCACGACCTTCAGCCAGATCATCGCTTCGGAAATCGGTATTCCGGCGGATGATATCACGCTGGAGGAAGGCGACACCGACACCGCACCTTATGGTCTGGGCACCTATGGCTCCCGCTCGACCCCTGTGGCGGGTGCGGCCACTGCAATGGCGGCGCGTAAGATCCGTGCCAAGGCGCAGATGATCGCGGCCTATCTGCTGGAGGTACATGACGATGATGTCGAGTTTGACGTGGATCGTTTTGTGGTCAAAGGTGCGCCGGAACGGTTCAAGACGATGAAGGAAATTGCCTTCGCCGCCTATAACCAGGCGATCCCCGGTATTGAGCCCGGTCTGGAAGCGGTCAGCTACTATGATCCGCCCAACATGACCTACCCCTTCGGCGCCTATGTCTGTGTGATGGACATCGACGTGGACACCGGCGTGCCGGACATTCGCCGCTTCTACGCGCTGGATGACTGCGGCACGCGGATCAACCCGATGATCATCGAGGGCCAGGTGCATGGTGGTCTTACCGAAGCGCTGGCCGTCGCCCTGGGTCAGGAGATTGCCTATGACGAAATGGGCAATGTGAAGACCGGCACGCTGATGGACTTCTTCCTGCCGACGGCTTGGGAAGTGCCGAACTATGAAACCGACTACACCGTCACCCCCAGCCCGCATCACCCGATCGGCGCCAAGGGTGTGGGCGAAAGCCCGCATGTGGGCGGTGTGCCTTGTTTCTCCAACGCGGTGCAGGATGCCTTCCGGGCGTTTGGTCTGACCCATACCAACATGCCGCATGACCATTGGCGGATCTGGAAAACCGCCAACGATCTGGGACTGCACGGCTGACCTGAGCCTGTGTAGAGGTGCCGGAGGGGGATTCCCCCCTCCGGCGCTGCCAGAGTATTTTTAGCAAGATGAAAGAGAGTGTCGGGACGTGACGCATCTGGAATTGCAACAACAGCTGGCCGCGACGGGCTATGTCGCCGATGACAGCCTGGCCATGGCATTGTCGCTGGGGCTGAGCCTTGGTCGGCCGGTCTTGCTGGAAGGGCCTGCAGGCGTGGGCAAAACCGAAGTGGCCAAGGCCTTGGCGACAGTGCAGGGCACCGAGTTGATCCGGCTGCAGTGTTATGAAGGGCTGGATGCCAGCCACGCGATTTATGAATGGAACTACCAACGCCAGTTGCTCTCAATCCGCGCCGCTGAGGCGCAGGGCGGCGTCACGGAACAGGCGCTTTTTGGCGAAGACTATCTGCTGAAGCGGCCATTGCTACGCGCGATCACCGCTGAGACGGCGCCGGTTCTGCTGATCGATGAGATCGACCGTGCCGATGAAGAGTTTGAGGCCTACCTGCTGGAGATCCTGTCGGATTTTCAGATCACCATCCCTGAGATGGGAACCATCACGGCGCAGCATCGTCCGGTGGTAATCCTGACGGCAAATGGCACCCGCGATCTAAGCGACGCGCTGCGCCGGCGCTGCCTTTACAGCTATTTGGGCTTTCCGGATCTGGAAAGCGAACTGGCCATCCTGCACGCCCGTCATCCCGGGCTGGAGGCGCGATTGGCGCGCCAGATCGTCAGCGTGGTGCAGGCGCTGCGCAAAGAAGAGTTGGAAAAAAGCCCTGGCGTGGCGGAAATGCTGGATTGGGCTGCGGCGCTGGCCGGTCTGGGGGTCAACGACCTGAGTGAGGCCCGCGATCAGTTGCAGGCCACCATGGTGTGTCTGTTGAAAACCGCGGCAGACCGCGATGCGGCGCCGCAGGTGTGGCTGGATCAGGTGATCGGAAAGGTTGCCTGATGATGATCACCCGTTTCCCAACCCGCGCCTCTGGACCTGCTGAGCGATTGGCGGGCTTCATGGCGCATTTGCGGGGCAACGGGTTTATGCTGGGCCCGCAGGAAACCGCGCAGGCGCTGGAAGCGCTGCATCAGGTCGATATCCGTGACATGTTTGAAGTGCGCCTGGCGCTGCGGGCCTTGCTGGTGCCGGATGCGGAAGGCTGGCGCCGTTTTGACGATCTGTTTGATGCCTATTGGCTCAATGCCGGTAAACAGAAGATGGGGCAGGCCAAATCGGATCATGTGAAGGTACAGGCGCAAAAGCCGATGCTGTGGCAGGACCATTTTGGCGAAACCCGCGATGGGGCCGAAGGCGTCGAAGATGCACCGATGACGGCGGATCCCGAAGGGGAGGATGAGGCCGAAGGCACAGACGGCCAGTTGATCGCCACCCGTCAGGACAATCTCAGCAAACGTGACCTGCGTGAGCTGATGGACGAAGACAGCCTGCGCCGCGCTGAAGAGGCCGCCGAACGCCTGGGCAAGGCGCTGCGGGACAAACGTTCGCGGCGGCGCAAACAGGCGCGCAAAGGCCCGGCCCTGGACCTGCGGCGGATCTTGCGCGGCTCGCTGGCGTCTGGCGGCGATCCGCTGCGGCTGTTCCATCGCAAACGCCCGTTGCGGCCCCTGCGTGTGGTTGCACTATGTGATGTCAGCGGATCGATGACGGTCTATGCAAGGGTGTTTCTGGCCTTCCTCAAAGGTTTGATCGGGTCTGACACTCAGGCTGAGGCCTATCTGTTTCACACCCGGCTTTTGCGCGTGACGGATACGCTGCGCGACCATGACAGCCTGCGGGCGGCTGGCCGTCTGTCACTGATGGCCGAGGGGTTTGGTGGTGGCACCGATATTTCGGGCTGTTTGCGCAGCTTCCTGCAGCATCACGCGGGGCGGGTGCTGAACGGGCGCACCGTCGTTTTGATCCTGTCTGATGGCTACTGCACCTCATCGCCGCAGGATCTGGGATCGGTTTTGGCACGGATCAAACGGCGGTCGCGCCGGATCGTCTGGCTGAACCCCTTAAAGGGCTGGCAGGGCTACGAACCCGTGGCCGCCGCCATGCAGGAGGCGCTGCCGCATCTGGATGCGCATCTGCCCGCCAATACAATCGAGGCGCTGGCCGCCTTGGAACCCGAATTTGCCCGGCTCTGAAGGAGGAGTGGAGATGGCTGATCTGGACATTTTTGACCACATTGAGGGGCTGCGCGCCCGGGGCACACCGTTCTGTGTGGCCACGGTGTTGCGCACCGCTGATGTGACCTCGGCCAAGGCGGGGGCCAAGGCGGCTGTCACCTCAGCCGGTGACATTCTGGGCCATCTGGGCGGGGCCTGTGTGCAACGTGCGGTGATCGCCTCCGCCGAGGAGGCGCTGCGCGAAGGCGGGCCGCGGATGATCCGGGTGAAACCCTCGGAAAAAGTGGTCAGCCTCGTTGATGAAGACGGGGTGCAACTGTTCAAAAGCGGCTGCCCCTCAGGCGGCACGGTGGACCTGCTGATTGAGCCGTTCCAACTGGCGCCGCAACTGGTGATCTTTGGCGACGGACCAATTGCGCAGGCTTTGGCGGCCCATGCCGAACTGGCAGGCTTCCGGGTGCGCGCAACCCTGTCGGGGGATGATCCGGCGGCTGCGGCGGCGGAGTTGCAGGCGCGGGACTTTGTTGTTGTCGCTTCCCAAGGGCGCGGTGATGCACTGGCGTTGAAGGCCGCGCTGACCAGCGATGCTGCGCGGGTGTCCATGGTCGCCAGCCGCAAAAAGGCCGGTCACCTGACCGCCAAGTTGGCTAAGGACGGTGTCACTCAGGCGCAGATCGCCCGATTGAAATCGCCTGCCGGTTTGGACATTGGCGCGGTGGATCCGCATGAGATTGCCCTGTCGATCCTGGCAGAAATCATCACCTGGCGTGCGGCCACCAAACACCCGCGCCAGATCGGTGGCCCGGACAGCGAAACCACTGACCCTGCGGATGGCGAGAGGAGCGACACGCCAGCACCTTCCCCCGCCGCCCCGACCACACAAGCAACAGACCGCGCTACGCAAATCGCCTTGCAGGTGTTCCCGCGCTGCTGTTGAACAGATTGACGAAAGAAGGATGAGTTAAATGGAACTGAGCGACGAAATCCGCATCTCCGCCCCTCGTGACGTGGTTTATGCCGCGCTGAATGATCCGGAGGTGCTGCAAGAGTGCATTCCCGGCTGTGAGGAGTTGATCCAGCATTCCCCGGAGGAGCTGGAAGCCAAGGTTGTGCTGAAAATCGGCCCGGTGAAGGCCAAGTTTTCAGGTGCGGTAACGCTGGACAATTCAAACGCGCCCGGCGCCTTCAGCCTGACCGGCGAAGGCAAAGGTGGTGCGGCTGGCTTTGCCAAGGGCGGTGCGGATGTGACGCTGGTCGAGGATGGCGAAGAAACCGTGCTGACCTATGTGGCCAAGGTGGAAATGGGCGGCAAGATTGCCCAGCTGGGCAGCCGGTTGATCCAAGGCACCGCCAAGAAACTGTCGGCGAAATTCTTCCAAAGTTTTGCGGATAAGGTTTCGGAAACCGCCGCTTAAGGGGCGGTTCACGCCGAACAGAAAGGCCAGCCCGTGTGGCTGGCCTTTTGCGTTTCTGGGTATCAGATCAGCCGGGCAGGTCAGCCGGGCAGGGCGGCGCGCAGGGCGATGTCCAGCTTATCCACCACTTCGCCAATCTGATCCTCGGTCATGATAAACGGTGGCGCCAGCAGGATATGGGCGCCGGTCTTGCCATCAATTGTGCCGCCCATCGGGTAACACAGCAGACCCGCCTCAAAGGCGGCGGCCTTGATCTTCTTCGACAGGGCCAGATCCGGGGCAAAGGGCGCTTTGCTGGCGCGGTCCGCTACCAACTCCAGCCCGCGGAATAGACCGCGGCCGCGAATGTCGCCAATGTGGGGGTGCTGGCCAAAACGGTCCTGCAGCGCGGCGTTCAGCTTCTCCCCCATCACGGCGGCGCGTCTGACCAGTCCGCCCTGGGTCAGTTTGCGTAGAACCGCGCGGCTGGCGGCGGCGGCCACTGGGTGGCCCAGATAGGTGTGGCCGTGCTGGAAAAAGCCGGTACCCTCTTCGATGGCCTGATAGATTTGTTTGGAACACAGCATGGCGCCAATCGGCTGATAGCCAGCGCCCAGCCCCTTGGCGATGGCGGTGATATCAGGCGCAATGCCCTCTTGTTCACAGGCAAACAGGGTTCCGGTCCGCCCCATGCCGCACATCACCTCATCCAGGATCAGCAAGACGCCATGCTGATCGCAGATCTCGCGCACCCGTTTGAAATACCCCTCAACCGGCGGCACCGCGCCGGCGGTGGCCCCGACCACGGGTTCCGCGACAAAGGCCATGACCGTGTCCGGCCCCAGACGCTGAATTTCTGCCTCCAGTTCATTGGCAACCCGCTGGCCGTAGTCAAAGGCACTCTCACCATCTGCGCGGCCACGGTATTCGTAGCAGGGGCTGATGTGGGTTGTTTCAATCAGCAGCGGGGCAAATTGTTCGCGCCGCCACATGTTGCCGCCAACCGAAAGAACACCCAGCGTGTTGCCGTGATAGCTCTGGCGGCGGGCGATGACATGGCGCCGCTGCGGCTGGCCAATTTCGGTGAAATACTGCCGCGCCAGTTTCAGTGCTGATTCCATTGCCTCGGACCCGCCCGAAACAAAATAGACCCGATCCAGCCCGTCTGGGGCGTGGTTGATCAGCAGATCCGCCAGCTCTTCGGCGGGGTCTGAGCTGAAGAAACTGGTGTGGGCATAGGCCAAAGTGGCGGTCTGGTCCTGTACCGCTGCGATCACGTCGGGATCGGAATGCCCAAGGCAGGACACCGCCGCGCCGCCGGAGCCGTCGAAGTATTGTTTCCCATCCTTATCAAGAATATAGCACCCGTCCCCGCGGGCCGCCCGTGGGGGAATCACTTGGGTGTGACGGGGAAAGACATGGGAGGTGTTTGCAAATGTGGATGCAGCCATGGTGCCGCCCTTTCAGCCTGAGACAGCAAAAACAAAGAAAGTCGAATCGTCGCCTGACGCGACATGACTTGCGGGAGGTGAAACATATGTTTCATTTCTTGACAAGAAAAAATACAAATGAAAAGTTGCGATGAAACAGGGGGGATTCGTGACGCAATTGACATCCATCGAGGATCGGATTGCATCCAGATACAGTGACCTGAGCGCCCAGTTGCGGCGCGCAGCCGATTATGTTGCGTCCAACCCTATTGATGTGGCCTCACGGTCGTTGCGGGCGATCTCGGCCTCTTCCGGCCTGCCGCCTGCTACCTATTCCCGGTTGGCCCGCGCGCTGGAGTTCGACAGCTACGAAGAAATCCGCGAACTGTGCCGGCAGGCCGTTGGTCAGCGCGTGGAAAGCTTCTCGGAAAAGGCTGCGAAACTGGGGCAGGGGGATGCCACCACCGCATCGATCATCCAGCGCCAGACTGAGGCGGTGATCGCCAATATCCAGCAGTTGAATGCCCAGCTGGACCCAGATCGGGTGGAGGCCGCGGCCGAAGCCCTGGGTCAGGCGCGCCGGGTGGTTCTGTTTGGCGCCTATGGCTCCACCGGGATTGTCGAATACCTTGCCTACCTTGCCCATTACTGCATGACCAACTGGGTTCTGGCCGGGCGCATGGGGGCCTCACTTGGCGCGGCGATGGTGGATATGGGGCCACAGGATGCGCTGTTGATTGTGACCAAATCCCCCTATGCCCGCCGCGCCATCGCGGCCGCCCAAATGGCGCAGGATCAAGGGGCGCGTACGATCATCATCACGGATAATCATACGTGTCCGGCATTGAAATTCGCGGATTTTCCGTTCATCGTGCCCTCTGAGAGCCCGCAATTCTTTTCATCATATACAGCTACACTCGCTCTCCTCGAAAGTCTCATGGCAGTTCTTGTGTCCCGCGATCCGCAGGCGACCAGCCACCGCATTGGAGAGGTTGAGCAACGAAATGGCGGACTGGGTGAATTCTGGTCCGGCTGACACCCGAAGAACCTAAACTTGAAACATCAAATCAGGGAGAAAGAGATGTTTTCCAACTTCAAACTCGGCGCGTTTGCGCTGGCTGCTACCGTGGCGACTGCCCCTTTCGCAATGGCGGAAGAGTTCATCACCATCGGCACCGGCGGCGTGACCGGCGTTTACTACCCGACCGGTGGCGCAATCTGCCGTCTGGTGAACAAAGGCCGTAAAGAGCACGGCATCCGCTGCTCGGTCGAGTCGACCGGTGGTTCGGTTTACAACATCAACACCATCCGCGAAGGTGAGCTGGAGTTTGGTGTTGCCCAGTCCGACTGGCAGTACCACGCCTATAACGGCACCTCGAAATTCGAAGACGCTGGCGCCTTCGAAGGTCTGCGCGCTGTATTCTCGGTTCACCCCGAGCCCTTCACCGTTGTGGCCCGTGCCGACGCTGGCATCGCCACCTTTGACGATCTGGCTGGCAAGCGTGTGAACATCGGCAACCCCGGTTCCGGTCAGCGCGGCACCATGGAAGTGCTGATGGAAGCCAAGGGCTGGGGCATGGACGCCTTTGAACTGGCGACCGAGCTGAAAGCGGCTGAACAGTCGGCAGCCCTGTGTGACAACCAGATCGACGCCATGGTTTACACCGTTGGCCACCCGTCCGGTTCGATCCAGGAAGCCACCACCGCCTGTGACTCGGTTCTGGTTGAAGTGTCGGGCGAAGCCGTTGACGGCCTGATCGCTGACAACAGCTTCTACCGCACCGCCACCATCCCGGGTGGCATGTACCGCGGCAACGACGGTGACACCGCCACCTTTGGTGTTGGCGCAACCTTCGTGACCTCGGCCGATGTTTCGGACGAAGCGGTTTACACCGTTGTGAAGTCGGTGATGGACAACATCGAAGACTTCAAAAAGCTGCACCCGGCCTTTGCAAACCTGGACCCGCAGACCATGGCAACCGCCGGTCTGTCGGCACCGCTGCATGACGGTGCTGCCAAGTACTACAAAGAAATGGGCTGGATCGAATAAGCGATCTTAACCTTCCGGCGGCTGGCTCACCCCAGCCGCCGGTTTTCCATTTGTGAATAAGATAAACAGGCATTGATGCCGGGGGGACATCCGGCAGGGGGAGGGATGCATGGCCAAACCAAAGACAGAGGGCCGCGCGCTCAGCGAAGAAGAACTACAGGAACTGGTTGCCGCCAGTGACGCAGGCGGGCGAAATCCCGTAGGCGCCGTGGCAACCTTCATGGCAGCGATTGCGCTGTTATGGTCGGTCTTTCAGGTCACCTTGGCCTCGCCTCTGGCAAATTACATCCTGCCCGGCGATTTGATTAACAACTCGCGCCAGATCCATCTGGCCTTTGCAATTTTCCTGGCCTTTCTGGCCTATCCGGCCCTGGCGACCAGCCCGCGCAAGCGGATCCCGATTCAGGATTGGGTGATGGCCGGCGTCGGCGCTTTCATCGCGCTTTATGGCTATTTCTTCTACGACAAGATCGTGAACTCGGGCGGATTGGCCGATGACACTGATAAATGGGTGGCGCTGGTTGGCCTGATCCTGCTGTTTGAGGCCGCGCGCCGCGCATTGGGCCCGGCCATGGCGATCATCGCGACGATCTTCCTCGGCTATGTTTTCTTCGGCTCCTCTGACTGGGTGCCCGAAGTCATCCGCTGGAAAGGTGCCTCGCTCAAGAAAGCGATGAGCCATATGTGGATCACCTCCGAAGGTGTGTTTGGCATCGCGCTGGGCGTTTCGACCAAGTTTGTCTTCCTCTTCGTGCTCTTCGGCGCACTGTTGGAGAAGGCGGGTGCAGGCAACTACTTCATCAAGATGGCCTTCGGCGCCCTGGGTCACCTGCGTGGTGGCCCGGCCAAGGCGGCTGTTGTCGGCTCGGCCGCAACCGGCCTGATCTCGGGCTCATCGATTGCGAACGTTGTGACCACCGGCACCTTCACCATTCCGCTGATGAAACGTGTGGGCTTCTCCAGTGAGAAGGCCGGCGCGGTGGAAGTGGCATCCTCAGTGAACGGGCAGATCATGCCACCAGTGATGGGGGCCGCGGCCTTCCTGATGGTGGAATATGTCGGCATTTCCTATGTCGAGGTGATCACCCACGCCTTCCTGCCGGCAGTCATCTCATACATGGCGCTGGTTTACATCGTGCACCTCGAAGCGGTGAAACGGAACCTGCCCACCTTGGGGGATCGCGTTGTTTCGCTGTCGCGCACCATCTTTGGCATGTTCCTGTTCTTCGCAGGCTTTGCTGGTCTGTGTTACGGCGTGCAGTATCCTGTGAAGGCAATCGTCGCCATGGTGCCGGGAGGATCGGGTCTGATCCTGTCCGCACTGGTGTTTGTTGCTTATGTGATCCTGCTGTGGCTGGCGGCTTCGGTTCCGGATCTGGAACCGGATGATCCCAACGCCAAAGATGTGCAGCTGCCCGTTGTGGGTGAGATCTACAAAGCAGGCCTTTATTACCTGCTGCCGATCATCGTTTTGGTCTACTTCCTGATGATCGAACAGAAGTCGCCGGGCCTCTCGGCGTTCTGGGCGACGGCACTGTTGTTTGTCATCCTGCTGACCCAACGCCCGCTGAAGGCCATGTTCCGTGGCGAGGGTGACCTGCCCGCCGCCTTCAAGTTCGGTGTTGGCGATCTGGCGCAGGGCATGATCGATGGCGCGCGCAACATGATCGGCATCGGTCTGGCCACGGCCACCGCTGGCGTGATCGTGGGTACGGTGACGCTGACCGGTGTGGGCCAGGTTATGGCGGATCTGGTGGAGTTCCTCTCGGGCGGCAACCTGATCCTGATGCTGGTGATGGTGGGGCTGTTGTCCCTCATCCTTGGTATGGGCCTGCCGACCACTGCAAACTACATCGTTGTCAGCTCGCTGATGGCGGGCGTGGTTGTGGAACTGGGCGCAAACTCGGGCCTGATCGTTCCGCTGATCGCGGTGCACCTCTTCGTGTTCTACTTCGGCATCATGGCAGATGTGACCCCGCCTGTGGGTCTGGCAAGCTTTGCCGCGGCGGCCGTTTCGGGTGGCGATGCCATCCGCACCGGTTTCACCGCCTTCTTCTATAGCCTGCGGACCGTGGCACTTCCCTTTGTCTTCATCTTCAACACCGACCTGTTGCTGATTGACGTGACCTTGGTGGAGGGCATCATTGTCTTCATTGTGGCCTCGGTGGCGATCCTGATCTTCACCGCAGGCACCATGGGCTGGTTTGTGACCAAGAACACCATCATCGAAAGCGTGCTGCTGATCCTGATCGCCTTTGCGCTGTTCCGTCCGGGCTTCCTGATGGATCGCATCCAGCCGCCCTTTGAGATCTCAGCCCCAGCGCAGCTGGTTGAGGTCATGGGCAAGGCGCCGGAAGGCACGGAACTGCGGGTGGTTGTCTCCGGCCCTGACTTCGACACAGGTGAGGTTAAGGAAACCACCATCGTTCTGCCCGCAACCGGTGCCGCAGATGGCGCGTCCCGTCTGGCCGCCCTGGGTCTGACCACGATCCCAGAGGGTGACATGCTTCTGTTGGAGGAGCCTTTCCCGGGCACCCCCTACTTTGAGACCATGTCGAACTTTGACTTCTATGGCGATGCCCCGATGCAGGTCACTTCGGTGGCTGCTCCGGCGGATCAATTGCCGAAGGAGTTGATGTATATCCCGGCGCTGCTGCTGCTTGCTGGCATCGCCTTCCTGCAACGCGGCCGTGCCGCCCGTCAGCCCAAGGAGGTTCAGGCATGAGCAGTGCAATCCTTTGTGCCATCGACATGAGTGAACACAGCCCGGACAAACGGGTGCTGGAAGAGGCGGCCAAACTGGCCCGCGTCGATGGCGCCCAATTGGATGTCATCACCGTGGTGCCCGACTTCGGCGCCGGGGAGATCCCGGACTTCTTCCCAAAGAACTATCACGCCAAAGCCGTGGATGAGACCGTGTCGCGTCTGAAGGCTTTTGTGAAATCGGTTCTGGGGGAAGAGCTGCCGTTCAAGGTCCGCCATGAGGTGGCCACCGGCAAGGTCTACCAGGAGGTGCTGCATGCGGCCGAACTGGCTGGCAGCGATCTGATCGTGATCGGCTCGCATCGCCCCACGGCACGGGACTACCTCTTGGGCACCAACGCCGCCAAAGTGGTCCGCCACGCTGATGTGTCGGTCTACGTGGTGCGCTAAGGGCGACTCGGATCGTTAAAAATGCGAGTCACATGAGTGAGTCATAAGGGCGGCTGAGCAATCAGCCGCCCTTTTTGCAGGAAATCGCACGCAAATGGCGAGTGTAGCCCCGCGATACACCCTCGAATAAGCGGTTTGCCAAGGCGACTCGTGGGGGATTCCCAGTGAAGGGGCTGAGATTCTGGCGTTTTGAGTGGGGAAATGCGGGCCTAAGGCCCTCTCTGTTCCTTTCCTCTCCCCCTATCTTGTTGAAATTTTTCACTTTTCTATCTTTTTTGTGTTTTTTGTGAATTTTGTTGAAAAAGCGCTTGCGGCTGTTTGGTAATAACCTTAGAACCCCCTTCACCGGCGGCGCTGAGGCGCAGGGCGGGGCAGCGGACGGCGCTACGGAGGCAACTTCGAGGGGTTCGGAAGTGAAGAAAATGAGGTAGAGATGAGCGGGCAGCGCTAGAAAGATTTAGCGCAGTCGGTTGGTTTTTGTCTCTGGTGATGATGAAAGTTGTTGCCACGTTCTTTGACATTGATGGTATCTGAAGAGATATGTGGGCGGTTTGGTTCATTCGATGAATGAATGACTGCACATATATCAACTACCTAGGAGCTTCGGTTCCGATGATGGATAGTCAGCTTCACTGTTTGTCGGCTTTCGGTATCTTTTGGTACTGATGTCACAAACAGAGAACGATCCAACCAGCCGGTTGGATCATTTCCAAGTCAATTGGAAAACAGTATGTGCAGAGGTTCGAACG